>JAJZCZ010000040.1 GCA_021828805.1 Nitrospirota bacterium
CCTGGCATCCGTTGGAAGCTGCAAAATCTTTCACAGCTGCGACAAAAGAGCCCGCGGAAATTTGCTGAACAGATCGAGATGTTGGCCAATCGGCTACAGTAGATCACCACCACCGCCCGTCTTTACGACTGAAACCGTCAGGACGTAAACGCACGTTTAACCCCAAGTCCTGCGGATACTGCGCGCCGCTACCAGATCGATCACTTCAAAACCTTACGAGAGAATCCTTTAACGCCGTGTTAGTATGTACAGCCTTGGTTGCCGTGGGTTATTGACTGGGGAATTTGCATTTCCCAGCATTTCAGTGTTTCTGCACAGAAACCATGGTGATCAGACGGTCTCTCCCTTTTTTACCACAAAGCGCCTCACTACGGACTCTATGGCATTACTTTTTGTAGTAATCAGAGAAAAATCTGGAAGGAAATTGCTCGTAAGTACCCGGAATAAATGGAGCTCCTGATCGGAATTGAACCGATAACCTTCCGCTTACAAGGCGGGTGCTCTGCCAATTGAGCTACAGGAGCATTGAGAGAGGAGACAATCAAGATATAGAGGCTAACCCATTGACCGGAGTGATTTCAAGGCCACGCCGGGAATCCTACTCTCGCTTGTCTTTTCCTTTCTGATGGATTATAAAGGAATGGCTTCCTTTTGAGCCAGAGACCAACCGCATGTTCCTGATAGCGATTCAAAGCGAACGGGGATGATTTCTTGTTGGAGAGCCTCTTGCCTTTAAAAGCGTGAGACTTTCACCAGAGATCCCTCCCCGATTTGTCGACTGCCTCCCATCCAGAGAAAGACAACGCCGCATGTTTGTTACCTCACGCCGACGCTTCTCCAGTCCTTTTCTTGCGATAGCAACGTCCGCCCTCATTTTTCTTCAGTTGTCAGCCATGTCCGCTCCAGGCCTCTTTCCGGAAAATAACGATAATATTCTTCTGGCGGCCGAAACACCCCCACCCAACACCGCCACTCCCTCAAAGGGGACGACCGAAGAAATTGGGACAGATCCCGCGTCATTCCAGAACAGACTGAAGAAAATCATTCTCGACTCCCTTTCCCGCCAGAAAATTCCTTACAAAAACTTTGTCTGGCTCACCCCGAAGGCCGTTGACAGCGCCATTCTTGCCCTTCCCTTCTCGGTCGATGTTGGAGCCCAGAAGATCGTTCTTCCCGTTTATGTGATCAACCATCGCTACCTTGTCACAACACCGCTGCTCGACATATCGCGACACTACGCTGTCGTTCCCAGCATTCCCCCTCCCCAGCCGATCGCTCTTTCTCTTTCGTCCACGAATTTCGACCTTGAGAAATTCCCGTCGAATGGAAAAAAAGAGGCCCCGCATCTTGTCATCATGTTCGGGGATGAGCAGTGCGCCGCGTGCCGCCGATGGAATCGCCAGGAAGAGGCCTCCATCCGGAAAGACCCGACCATCCGTTTTGTCTATATTCCTTACCCGCAGGTCACCATTCATAAAAATGCCCTGACGGCAGCCATCTTTGAAATGTGTGCCTTTCAGGCCAAACCTTCATCCTTCTGGGCCATCCACGACCAGATCGACCGGAGGGTTGAGATGAAGAATATCGACAAGGCCGGACTGACGCCGATCTTCTCCGGATTCATGCTTCAGGCGGGCATCCCCACGGGAGCCGTCAAGCGCTGTATGGATGAAAGCCGTCCGCTCGAAACCATTTCCAAGGCAGGCAATACCCTGGGTGAACGGATCGGTGTTCCCGCTCCCCCCGTCTTTTTGATTGACGGTCAGGTCAAGCAGGGGTATATGACCTATGCCCAGATCAAACAAAGCATGTCCACAGCAAAAGCTTCCGTCACAACATCGAATCCTTGAGTCCGGGATCTTTGACAGGATAAAATGGAGCGGACAGCTCGAAAACCATTTTCGTACTCTTCCCTGTTCCGCAGGTGAGGGGCGCATCGCGCACGAAAATGCGATTCAAGCCCCGACATATACAGACGTGAGTCGCCAAGCCCCCTAACCAACCGGGGCGCCATGTTGTGACCTTAAAAAACACTTTCAAGGAGTTGCACGAACGTGAGATTCCGAACCTGGACCGACATCGACCGATGGACTGATATCGACCTCGACCACATCGTTGAACAGTCGACCACACTCTCCAACGATATGAACAAGGACTCCATCAAGGACGCGATCGCTACCATCAAGAACTCACTGTCCTTCCTTGAGAAAAAGAAAGCGACGAAAGAAGAGCGGGACCGCATGACGAAGGAGCGAATCAATATTCTTCTCAGGCTTGGCTTTCAGATTCGACTTAAGGACCCGGCGCTGGCACAGGCCGAAGCGGCGGCGAGCACGACCGAAGACAAAGCCTAACCACCCGCACTAAACACCGAAGACCGGAGGGAGATTGTCCGACATCCTGACAATTCCCCTGGTGATTCTCGGGGGAGGCATCTGGGGCAGCTTTCTTGGAGTCCTGGCCGTCCGTCTCCCGAAGCGCACCTCCATCGCCTTTCCTGGCTCCCGCTGTGATCATTGCGGCACCCCCCTGACCCTGCCGGAGCTTCTCCCCTTCCTCTCCTGGATATGGCTTAAGGGACGCTGTCGAACATGCCATCAGAGGATCCTTCCGGAGCTCCCCCTCTCAGAGGCCCTCACGGCCCTTTTCTTCCTTTTACTCTTTTGGCTCGCCCCCTCCCCTCTCTCCGGAATACGCGATATCCTCCTCTTCACCTTTGCCCTGCCGCTGACCCTTATCGACATTCGATATAAACGTCTCCCGCACTCGCTCACCATGCCCTGCATCGCCGGAGGAATCCTCCTGGGAGGGCTCTCTCGGGGCTCCCATGGCCTGATGGAGGCCATGATCGGGGCCCTGACAGGGTTTCTTCCCATTGCCCTCCTCGCGCGCCTCTATCCGGGAGGAATCGGCATGGGAGATGCCTTCTGGCTCTCCGCCATCGGCTCGATAACGGGAGCGGGCGCCCTCTCTCTCGTTCTCCTTATCGCCTCGTCAACGGGAATCGTCGCCACCTTTCTCGTTTACTGGATCCGGCGACATCAGTCCGACGTCTCGCTTTTCCGTCTGGTGATGCCCTTTGGTCCCTTTCTCTCGCTGGGAGCCCTGGTGACCCTCCTCGTCCCCGGTCTCTCACACCTCTTTAACACCACGCTCAAGGAGATCCTGCCATGAAACTTGCCCTTGCCGGACTCGGAAATATGGGACGCCCCCTGGCGGAGCGACTGCTTGCAAAAAACTTTGCCCTCACCGTCACCAACCGGACAAAAGAAAAAGCCGTCCCCCTCCTTGAAAAGGGAGCCCTGTGGGCCTCAAGCCCGGCGGAAGCGGCGCGCGACGCCACTATTTTTGCCACGATGCTCGCCGATGATGGGGCCCTTGACTCCCTTCTCTCCGGGTCCGGCGTCTTTGACGCCTTGCCTCCGGGCTCTATTCACCTCTCGCTTTCAACCATCAGCGTGGATTTTGCCAAACAACTCGAAGCGGAGCATGCCCGGCGGGGACAAGGATTTGTCTCGGCACCGGTTTTTGGCCGCCCGGACGCGGTCGTCGAGGGCCGGCTCCGCGTTCTCTGCGCCGGAGCGCAAGACGCTGTTGACAGGGTCCTCCCCGTCCTTGACGCGCTGGGAGCAAAAGTCTTTCACCTGGGGACCTCCCCCTCCATGGCCAACCTCGTCAAACTCTCCGGCAACTTCATGATCGCCTCGGTACTCGAGACCCTTGGCGAGGCCTTTGCCCTCGTCCGCTCCGGCGGGATCGACCCGGCTCTCTTCCTTGACATCATCAACGACTCCCTGTTTCGCTCGCCGCTCTACGAAAACTACGGAAAGCTCATGGCCGAGAAGCGCTACGGGAAGGCCGGGTTCACGATGGACCTGGGGCTCAAAGACCTGCGTCTTGTCCTGGAGGCTGCCGAGTCTCTTCACGTGCCCCTGCCACTGGCCTCGATCGCCCGGGATTCCCTCCTGGCCGGCATGGCCCGGGGAAGGCAGCCCCTCGACTGGTCGGCGATGGTCCTCTCCCACTATGAGCGCGCGGGTTTTGACGAGACCCCTGAAATCCAGAACGCATGAAGGTGTTTTCCGGAAAACCCTATGTTAGGATAGAAAAAAGAGAAGGCCCGAACCGTCTTCCTTCCCGCCATCCGGAGAGTGAAGAAAAAGGGACCGGGCACTGTCCTGTTTTGATACCCCCCATCACCCGAGGACCGAGTCACTGATGCCGACAGGCTATCGTCGCATACTCCTAGGATCCGACCTGGAGCCTCTTCCGAAAGATATCATTGAAGAGATTCGCAGGCTGGCCGGACAGCCCCCCTCGGTCCCCCCGACAGAAATCCATCTGGCCTTTATTCTCGAAGCCTTCCAGAACATTCCCGTGGACCTTCCCCTCGCCGGCCTTGACCTCCCGTCTGTGGCAGAAGACGCCCTGCAACGCCTTGACCGGATTGCCCGGACCCTTGGCCCCATCGCAGCGAAGGTCTCCACCGGCGTCTATCAGGGGAAGGCCGACAAGGTCCTGGCGGCACTGGCGGTCTCCCGAAAGGCCGACCTGATCCTTCTCATCTCCCACGGCCGTCCCCTTCTTAACCGCCTGATCACCGGATCCCTCCCGGGATCTCTTGTCCATCTCTCCCCGGTCCCGGTTCTCGTCATCAAAGATAACACCCGGAAAGAAGAGCTCGCCAAACACCTTCTCGCCCACCTCCCCGGGGAGACACTCACGCCCCTGGCCCATCCCACCGTCACCCCGGACGCCTGATGCCCATACGACAAAACCTCGATCTTCCAGCAAATCTCGACACAGCCAGCTTCCTCGGGGAAATGAACCGTCACATTCATCTCTTTGAAGAGGCCTTCCATCTCCGGATTTCCGTCAACGGCCCCGTCCTGACGATGGTCGGCGAAGAAGATGCCGTCAAGCAGGGCTCCCGGGTCATCGACGATCTGACCTCCCTGATGGCCGCGGGATACACCATCCGGGAAGAGGAGATCCGGCAGGCCATTTCGGTGGCCCGCACCTCTCCGCATATCTCCCTGAAGGATCTGCTCTCGGAATATGTGCCCATCAACAGCAAAAAGCGGGTTATCTTCCCCAAATCCCTTCACCAGCTTGAATACATCCGGGCGATGAAGACCAAGGATATCGTCTTCGGAATCGGCCCGGCCGGAACGGGCAAGACCTATCTGGCGGTGGCACTCGCGGTTCATCACCTCCTGAAGGGATCCTTCCGCCGGATCATCCTGGTTCGCCCGGCCGTCGAGGCGGGAGAGCGTCTGGGATTTCTTCCCGGCGACATTACCGAGAAGATCAATCCCTACCTCCGCCCCCTCTATGACGCCCTCTTCGACATGATCGACGTGGAGAAGGTCAACCGGATGATGGAGCGACGGGAGATCGAGATTGCTCCTCTGGCCTTTATGCGGGGACGAACCCTCAACGACTCGTTTGTCATTCTCGACGAAGCCCAGAATGCCACCGTTGAGCAGATGAAGATGTTTCTCACCCGCATCGGATTCAACTCCAAGGCGATCATTACGGGAGACACCACCCAGATCGATCTTCCCCAGGACCGCTACAGCGGACTTCTTGAGGCCCAGGAGGTGTTAAAGGGAATCGAAGGGATCTCCTTCACGTTTTTTTCCGACGTGGACGTTGTCCGTCACCGCCTCGTCATGGAAATCGTCAAGGCCTACGAACGCTATGAGTCCGCCAAGTCCCCCCAGAGCCCCCGCCCGGCGAAGCCCCCGGTCAAACGCTCTCCTCCCCCCGGAAAGACATCCTGAAGGTCGCTCCCATGGCAATCGACATCCTCTCTTTCCAGCGCGCCCTTCCCGTTGACAGGGACCGCCTGCAGCGGCATACCCGTCTGGCAATGGAGGCACTCGGCCAACAGGGAGCGCGTGTTTCTCTCGTTCTCGTCAACGACCGGAGGATGAGGGCCCTCAACCGGAGCTACCGGGGAAAATCCGCCACAACGGATGTTCTCTCCTTCGACGGTCCCTCGGGTCTCCCTCCCGGGGAAGCCCGCTATCTCGGAGAGATTGTCATCTCCGTGCCGCGGGCCTATCGTCAGGCCGCAACCGAGGGCATTGCCCCCGACGACGAGATCTCCAATCTCATGATCCACGGCCTGTGCCACCTTCTGGGCTACGACCACGAGAGAGGGGCGAAGGAGCGGCGACTCATGAAGGAGACGGAGAGGCGCGCCGCCCGGCATATTCTCGAGGCGGAAGGGGAAAACGGAAGGACAATCACAGGCAAGATCTGGGATGAGGCGGGAGAGACTCCGGGGGAGCGGGGGAAAAAGTCGATGGCTAAAGGGGAACGCTAATGGGAATTCTTGACAGGATCAGGGAAGGACTCCAGCGCACCCGGGACAAGGTGGCCCAGTCGATCGAGGCGGTCTTCCATCGCCGGGATTCCCGGTTCTATCAGGAGATTGAGGAGATCCTCATCTCCGCCGACGTCGGTCCCGTCGTCTCAAAGGAGATTGTCGCCGAGCTCCAGACCTGGGAAAAAGCCCATCCGGGAGCCACTTCCACGGAGAGCTTCGCCCATCTCGAAACGGCACTCGCGAAGGTTTTTTCCGAGATCACCTCCTGGGAGGCCTCTCCCTCCCGTCCCGCCCCGCTGGTCATCCTTCTCGTGGGAGTCAACGGCGTGGGGAAGACAACAACAGCCGGCAAGCTCGCCTCCCGCTTCAAGGAGGAGGGGAAATCCGTCATTCTCGGCGCGGCGGACACCTTCCGGGCCGCCGCCATCGAGCAGCTCCGCAAATGGGGCGAACGTCTCGATGTTCCCGTCGTTCACCAAAAGCCGGGGGCCGACCCCGCCTCCGTCGCCTTTGACACCGTCCGGGCGGCCCGGGCCCGCGGCCTTGATGTGGCGATTATCGACACGGCGGGACGGCTTCAGAACAAGCAGAACCTGATGAGTGAACTCAAGAAGATCGGCTCCATCATCGGCCGGGAGGCCCCGGACTCCCCGGTGGAAGTTCTCCTCGTCCTTGATGCAACCATCGGCCAGAACGCCCTGTCGCAGCTCGACGAGTTTATGAAGATCGCGCCCGTCTCGGGGCTCATCCTCACGAAACTCGATGGAACCTCTCGCGGTGGCGTGGTTATCGCCCTCGCCCGCCGCCACCCGATTCCTGTCCGGTTCATCGGGGTGGGGGAAAAGGCCGACGACCTGCTTCCCTTTGACCCTGCGGCCTTTGTCAGGTCCATTCTCCACACCCACTGAGCGTCACGGCCTTCCCGTCTCCGGGATTACCCGCCCTCCCGGAAGACAAACCGGTAGACAAGCCAGACAAGAAGCCCCGTCAGCAGCGCCGTCCCGCCAGCCAGAACACCCTTCGGGCCATGGGACACCATAAAAAAGAAGAACAGCGCGACAGCCAGTCCCCCGAAAAAGTAGCGGGCCAGTCCCCACCACTCCCTCGACGTCATCGGCTCCTCCAGAAGAGGCGTCGGCTCCCCTTCTTCATGATTCTCGTGGTGATGCTCCCCCGGAGAAGGATTCTCCTGATCTAACACCATGGTGTTGCCTCCCTTGCCCTGAATAGCCCCGTGCTACAATGAGAAGAGAATCGGGATAAAACATTGCTCTCTCTCATCCGCCGGTCTCGAGGAGCCGACCTTCGGCTCCTCTTTGATTATAGGAGACCGGACGATCATCCGACAACAGCCCACACGGGAGTTCTTCCATGGACAGGGACGAACAGACCACCCTTCTTCTTGAAGAGAAGCTCAGGCTCCTGCCAGACTCTCCCGGAGTCTATCTCATGAAGGATGAGAAGGGAGAGGTTCTCTATGTGGGCAAGTCGAAGTGTTTAAAGGACCGGGTCCGGTCCTATTTTCAAAAAACACGCCCCGCCTCGCCCCGGATCTGCAAGATGACCGAGAGGGTGACAAATATCGAGACCCTGATCACCCGAAGCGAGCTCGATGCTCTCCTCCTTGAAAACACCCTGATCAAGAAGTACCGCCCCCGCTTTAATGTCCTCTTTCGGGACGACAAAACCTACCCGTACCTCCGATTCTCCTGGTCAGAAGACTTTCCCCGGCTCTCCGTCACACGGCGCGTCTCCCGGGGACCGGACCTCACTTACGGCCCCTACGCCAATCCGGGAGCCCTGCGTGAGACGCTTGGCGCCATCTCCCGGATCTTCCCGCTCGCGACATGCAATCTCGACCTCGGGAAGGTTATCGAGCGGCCCTGCATTGAATACCAGATCGGCCGGTGCATGGGCCCCTGCGCCGGACTTGTCACCCGCGACGAATACCGGAAGATGGCCAACGGAGTCCGCCTTTTTCTTGAGGGCAAGAACACGGACCTCGAGTCCCTTCTCCACGAGGAGATGGCGCACCACGCCCGGAACCTGGAGTTTGAAAAAGCGGCGAAAGCCAAGCATCGCCTTGAGAGCATCCGCACCATCCTCGAAAGGCAGACCGTGGAGTTCCGACTCCCCCATACCGTGGATGCGGTCGCCCTCGAAACCGGAGAGAAGGCGGCGCATATCGAGCTTCTCTCTGTGCGGAACGGACGCGTTGCCGGACGCCGGGAGGTGCACATCAAAAACTATGACCAGGATAGCCCGGAAGAGCTTCTGGTCGCCTTTCTCGAGCAACACTACTCCCAGGAGACAGCCGCCCTTCCTGAAGAAATTCTTCTCTCCCATCCCCTCTCCGCAGAGGCCCTCATGAATCTTGCGTGGATGTCCGAAAAGAAAGGTGAAAAGGTCTCAGTCACCCACCCCCGGCGAGGAGAGAAGAAAACCGTGATCGAGCTCGCGCAGAACAATGCCCGGGAGTCTTTGAGAGAGCGAGGAAAGAGCCAGTCCGACCTTCTTCACGCCCTGGAAGAAGTGCGTGAGATGCTCGGACTGACGCGTGCGCCCTCTTCGATCGGATGCGTGGATATCTCGAACACGGGGGACTCATTTCCTGTCGCCTCGCTGGTCGTCTTCGTCGATGGTCTTCCGGACAAGTCTCTCTACCGGAGATTCCGGATCCGGTACGACCGGGGACAGGACGATTTCAGGATGCTGGCCGAGGTTCTGATGCGCCACTTCGACGACCGGCCGCTGCCTGATCTTCTCCTGATCGACGGGGGGGAGCCCCAGCTCCGGGCCGCCCTTGCCGCCCTCCACCAGACCGGAAAGAACCCCCTTCCCCGGCAGGTCATGGGGATTGCGAAAGAGAGAAGCCGGACCGGACACCAGGAGCGCCTTGTCGCCCCTGAATTCGAGTCCCCCCTGATCCTCCCCCCCCACCGGCCCTCAACCCACCTGTTGATGCGCATCAGAGACGAGGCGCACCGCTTTGCGATTACCTACCACCGAAAGCTCCGGGAAGAGTCGCTGACCCACTCACGGCTTCTGGATATTCCGGGAATCGGGCCCTCCCGGGAAAAACAGCTTCTCCTGACCTTCGGCTCCGTCGCAGAGCTCACGTCGGCCAGTCCGGAACGAATCGCTCTCGAAGGGAAGCTCCCGCCCTCCCTTGCCCGCCGGATCGCCGAACACCTCTCCGGGAGCGCTCCGGATACGCCTCAACCGGAGGAGCGGCCATGATCCAGCCCATCATCATCATGCTCGTGGGTCTTTCCTGGGTCTCCGCCGCGCTCTTCTTCCGCACCGAGATCGATCCTCTCTATGCCCAGATGCCTCTCATGGCCAGCCTTGTCATCCTTCTTGTCCTGCTCCTTCACGCCATCGTCCTGGCAGGGATCGGAAGGAATCTCGGACGTCCATATCTGTCGAAGAGGACAAAAAACAAATCCGCCCAGGGCGTCCCGCCTCCCTCCTTTTTCTTCGTCGCCACATGGAGCTTCATGGGGTTTACGGCTATATTGGGCGGCTTTGCCTTCCACTCGGGGGCGAGCTCTCTCGCCCTCGCCCTCTGGATACTGGGCGGGGTCACCCTTCTTGCCTCCCTGTGCTTCCTGCTCATTCCCTCCCAGGTCCACTCGGAAAATGCCGAAGGGGAAATCATCTTTAAGCCCAATCCGGTCCGCATGGCGCCCAAGGCCATCTACTTCTGGACCTCGGCCATCATCTACGGAGGCTTCTTTCTCATTTCCGGAGCCACGGTCGGCAATACCTCAGGGATTGTCTCCCTCATCAGCATGGGAACGGGAGCCGGATGGCTCCTCGGAGCAACCATCCTCTCTCTGGTAGCCCTTTTCCGGATGGGAATCTCCGACGAAGAGCATCAGTCGACAAAGACAAGCCTCCTTGTTCCCACGGAAGACTTCAGCCAGATCGCCGGAAATCCAGAGGTCAAGGCGGAAATGGCCCAGATCCTCTACCAGGTGACCAATGCCCAGAAGGGGGTCGGCAGCGTCCCGAACGGCATTCTTCTGACAGGATCCTCCGCGGTCGGAAGAACGATCATGGCCCGGGCCCTGGCGGGAGAATACAAACGCCCTCTCTTCAATCTCTCCCTCGACACCCTCCTGACCGTGGATGCCCAGGCCTTTGAAAACCACTGGAAGGGCTTCCTCTTTAAAATAAAACCCTTCAATCCCCTCATCATCTACATCGATAACTACGGGAAGTTTATCCGGGAGATTCAGGGCAATCCCCAGGGGCTCCACCATGTTCAAACCTTCCTGATGCGGATGGCGAAAAACAGAACGCATCTTCTTATCGCCTCCACCGATACCACCGACGATATCCCCAAGCCCTTCATCTCTCCTCCGATCATCAACTGGACCATTCCCATTCCCATGCCGGACTATGAGATGCGACGGACCCTCCTGGGCCGCTTCCTTCTTGATGAGTCAAAAAAGAACGAGCTTCTCCCCGGAAATGTGCCCCTGATCACCTCCGAGATGGTTCAGAGCTTTGACCTGGGCAAGCTTGCCGCCATGATGGAAGGGTTCTCGGCCGAGGACATCCGGGAGGTCGTCATACACAGCACCGACTATGCCCGCAAGCTTCGCCGGGCCCTTCGCCAGCTGGACATCGACGTTTCCATCCGGAAGAAGGCCCAGAACTGGAAGGACCCCACCGCGGGTCCCATGGAGAAGGTCCGGTCGCGGCTCAACGATGATACCCTGGCGCCCTTTTTGATTCGCCGGACAAGCGAGCTCTTCTCCAACCGGCAGAAAAAATCACATGAGTCCATTCTGATCACGGGACGCAACCGGGGCATCCGGCGCCAGATTGCCGAACGCCTCTCCGAGCTCGTGGAGTACACCTTCATGACCACTCCGGACGAGAAGCGGCTCGACGGAAATGAGTTCCGGAACCTTCTGCTCCGGGCCCGGAAACACCGCCCGTCGACGATATTTGTCGACCCCGTCGAAGAGCTTTTCCCCAAGGTCCAGCTGTCAAACTACGGGTACCACGGGGAGCTCTACAACCAGAAGGTCATGGAACTCTCCCAGGCCAATGAGGACAAGAATGTCTGGCTCATCGGAGGGGCCGACGAGGTTAATAAAGTCGATCCGTTTATCGCACGACGTTTTGCCTCGGTCCTCGACCTGGCCGAATTGGGCCGCTCCCTTTTTTCTGAACTCGAAGAGTTTGCCCTCGGAAAAATCCTGGAGGGCGTCGAGGCCGACAAGATCAACTTTGCGGAATTTGACCATACGGAAGAAGCGGTCTCAGGGGATTCTTCGCTGGAAGGAGCCACAGGTCATGAGGAATCCAGCCTCCATTTCCTCATGCCGGCCCCACCTGCCGAAGCCCTTCCGGGCTACCCGGGGCGGCACGATACCCAAATGGAGATCCGGTCTGTGCTTGAATCCGGAAAGTACGGGATCAAGAAGGGCGGGTCAGGCCTTCTGGGGGCCTTTCTCTTTGCGGGACCGCGGGGGACAGGCAAGCTTGAGGCCGCCCGGGCCGTGGCCGACTATCTCGTCCCGGAAAAGCCCTCTCTGGTCGTCCGTGACATGGGACTCTTCTCTGACCGCCTCTTTGCCAGCATGTTCCTGCAGCGGCCGCTCGGATCGACATCCAAGAGCCCCCTGCCCCCCGGCATCCTGACTGCGCTTGAAGAGCACCCCGAGTCCGTGCTCTTCCTCGATAATATCGAACAGGCTCACCCGTCGGCCTGGGACTTCCTGATGGAATATGTGACGGATGGGGTTATTTCCAACGGAAAGAGAAAGCTTGCGGCCGCCCGGAGCACCCTGATTCTCTCAACAAGCCTGTTTTCCGGGGACGAGATGGAGGAGCTCAAAGGGGGAAATCGGGCCGCCATGATCCTCGACCGCCTGGCGGAAAAGAACAGCCGGCTGGCCTTCCTGCCTGTCTTTGGCCGGGAACTGATGAACAATCTCGACCTGATTGTCCCCTTCCCCGCCTATACCGATACGGATCTGATCGACCTCTCCCGCCGAACGGTCTACGAAACCCTGACAGCCTTCATCGGGAATCACCCCATGAAGGGCGTCCTCGACGTGGACCCGGAGGTGCCGGCCTTTATCGCCTTCCAGGTCGACCCGGCACTTGTAACGCTTCCGCAGCTCCAGCGGAAGACCCAGTCCCTGCTTCTCCCCGCGCTCAAGGAGCTCGAAGCCTCGGCCCCTTCCTCGACGCCGGAGACCTCTCTTCGCATCGGGATTGTCGACAACCAGATCAGGCTGACGGAAGGGGAGCCCGTCGTTACGGAAAAAGAGTCGACGGTGGTGACGGCCGGAGCCTAGCCTCCCTTAAGATCCCCGCCAGCCCACCGAGAACCAGCGACCCCGCCAACGCCGAGATCCACTCCCCTGGAAGAAGCCATCCCGACCAGGCTCCCTCAAGACAGGCACCGGTCAGGAAAATTGCCAGAAACCGTCCCTTCCCGCCGACTCCCTCCAGAAGAACGACAAGGGCCCCGACCGCAAGAAAGGCCAGCATGCGGCTGATCAGCGTCGTCTGCAGAGCCTCCCCTATACCCAGGGCCAGGAGAACCATCGAGCCCCCCTCCCACCAGCGATGTCTCTTCTTCCTGGCGACTGTCCACCCAAGAGCAAACAGGCCAAGCCCTGCCCCCAGCATGGCGTGAATGGCGATGGCGCTGAAGGGAATGGGATCAACCGTCGGCCGGGCCAGGACTCCCCCCAAAAAGACACCAAAGACAGCAGAAACCCAGAGAAATACCCAGAAACGGAAGGCCCGGTCTCTCCAGGAAAGGGACAGGATCCCCAGGAGAATACCTGCCGAGACCAGGATCCCCCCTTCGAGCGGAAGGGCCGAGCGGGGATGGAGAAAAAATCCGGCCACGAGGACCCAAGCCCCGACCTGAGTAAAGGCCAGTCCCATGCGAAGCAGCGCCGAGACAGAAAACCAGCGGATCATCAAAAGAGGGAGCACCCCTCCTAAAACGAAGAGATGGAGAATGCCCAGAAGGGAGAACTCAAAGAGGGGGGTGGAAAGCCTCGGATGAGAAAAAAAGGCGAGAGCGGCCGAGAGAAGAATGTTGACCAGGGAGTAGATCCGGACTCCCCGCAGAAAAAGAGAACCTTCCAAGATTGTCAACGCGCTCTAATCCTCATAGAATAAAAACTCCCGCATGCGAGAGTGGCGAAATGGCAGACGCACCAGACTTAGGATCTGGCGGGGTAACCCGTGGGGGTTCAAGTCCCCCCTCTCGCACCACACCTCATTTCTATCACAAAGACTGTTGTGAGTGGGA
>JAJZCZ010000041.1 GCA_021828805.1 Nitrospirota bacterium
AGGCTAAACAGGGCAAAAAAGAAGCCCAGGAATCCAAAGGGAACGTGAATAAAGAAAACATCACGCCAGTTCATGTTATCAACGAGCCATCCTCCCAGGATCGGACCGATCGTCGGGGCCAGGACAACGACAATGCCAAAAAATCCGAAGGCCTTTGGACGCTCCGGGGCGGGAAAGGCTTCCGTGATGATCGTAAACCCCAGTGGCATCATGATCCCGCCTCCCACCGCCTGCATGACCCGAAAGAGAATCATCAGGTTGAGGTTCGGCGTGATCCCCGCACAAAAGGAGGAGGCAACAAAAAGGACAATAGAGCCAAGATAGAGGTTCTTGATCCCGAAGACCGTTCTCATCCAGGCACTGGCGAGTGTGCTCACAGCAAAGGCCATGGAGTAGGCGGTAATCACCCAGCGGACTTCATCCTGGTTTGTATCGAGACTTCCGATCATATAGGGAAGGGCCACGTTCACGATCGTCGTGTCGAGCACCGGCAGAAAGAGGGAGAGCATGACCACGCCCAGCGCCCACCAGCGATAGTGGGGAGAGTGCCCCATGAAGCTTCCGGATTCGTGGGTTACCACGGGGATCCATCTCGAATGTGGATACGCACTTCGGTGGAAAGCCCCGGCCGCAGGACAACATCCCCGGCATCATCAAAGGCGATCCGGACAGGAACCCGCTGGGTCACCTTGACGAAGGTCCCGGAGGCATTCTCTGGGGGAAGAAGGGAGATGGCGGCGGCAGAGGTCGGAAGAATCTGAAAGACACGGCCATGAAACTTCTTGCCGGGATAGGCATCAATGGTAATGTCAACCTTCTGCCCCACCCGTACATGCCCCATCCGGGTCTCCTTGACCTTCGCCGTGACCCAGGTATCCTTGGGATCGACAAGAGAGATAACGGCCTGACCCCGGGAAACGACCTGCCCCACCTGGACGATACGCTCCGCCACCTGCCCGTCGAGCGGAGAATGGATGGTGTAGTTGAGCGGATGAGACTCTGTGGTCTCAAGGGCGGTGCGATTGACGTAGTCCAGCTTGCGGATCTCCACCAGCTGGGACTCAAGATCATCAACCATGGTTTTCAGATGATCGAGGTCGGAGTCGGTGATAAATCCCCCCTTGCGAAGCGCCTCTCCCCGGGCCAGGTCTCTGCGGGCATTGGCAAGCCTCACAGAAAGAGAGACTTCCTGGGCCTTCGTCCGGGCCAGGTCACCGAAGGCAGAGACGTTCCTGCGGCCAATGGACTCGAGGGCATTAAAGCCAGTGGTGTCGATACGGGCCAGGAGGTCTCCCTTGTGCACAGGATCTCCCATATTGACGGGCAAGGTCATGACCCGGCCTGTGGCGTTGGCGGAGACCATGACAATATCTCCATCAACCATGGCATCTTCCGTCGAAACATAAAACTGCTTATACCGCATATAGAGAAATGCGATGACCACCGTTGCGATGAGGCCAACGACACCGACAACAACCCCTCGACGTCTTGTTCGACCCGGCCCGGCGATTGTGGCCTTGTCTGTCTGTTCTCCGCTCATTTTTCCACTCCCACGTCAAGAGTCTCCCGCTTTGTCTCCTCCGGGACGGGATGAGCGATCATCTTAAAAGCCGCATGGTAGTCAAAGCCTTTATATGTCGGAGAGTTCGGGTTGTGGCAGGTCTTGCAGGTCGATTCGTCGGGCGTGATGTGGCCGGCCGCCAGGGACTTGGCGGGGGAGATCATGACGGAAAAATGTGAATAGTCCTCGCCCGGCCCATGACAGGACTCACACTGAACCCCGTCGGAGCGACGGAAGGTCGAGAGGATTTCGGGAAGAGGTTTTCCGTAGGCCGTGACGTGACAGGAAAGGCAGCGGCCATCACGCGTGGGGTCCGCCACATGGAGACGCTCAGCAATGGCACGTGCCTGGGTTGTCGTCAGATCCATGTATGCACGGGCATGCGGACTCTTGGCCCACGCATTGAACTGATCCCCGATGCGCTTGGCAGAGTGGCACACTTCGCAGGTCTCCACACCCACATACCGGTGGACAACAGAATCAGCCCGGGCATGCACGGACTCCAGCACAACCCCTCCCCCTGCCAAAAGCAGCAGCAGAACTCCCACGATCGCCTGACGGACTTTTCTCATTGTAAAGGGCCTTTCCCTGATATTTCTTCCTGTTTGCGCGCCGGCATCGCCGTGATTCCGGCCATAAAATGATCGACAAGCGTCGAGAGAAAAAGTTCCCGGTCGAGCGTCCGCACCTTGTTGCCCTGAAGCAGATCCTGAAAGAGAAAGACGGAAACGACAGGCCCGATGAAGAAGGAATCCTTCATTGTTGTGGATGAGTCAGGAATGTTCTCTGTCCGGAGATAAAGACCAAGGAGGCGGGAGAACCTGTTCATTGAGCGCTCCATGATGAGACGGGGGAGAAGGGGCTCAGGGCCTTCATCAAGGAGGCGGTAATCGGACAGAAGAATGCGAAGAACCTCCCGGTCCTTGTCCAGTCCTTCAAAGGTGGCCCGTCCAAGGTCAAAAAGGAATTCCCGGAACGTCTCGCATGTCGGAGGAGTGTGTTCAAACTTTTCCTCCCAGCGGGCATAACATCGCTGGGCCGGAGAACGGTCATGGCGGAACTTCTCTTCGATAATCTCCTGCAGAAGGGCCTTTTTACAGGGAAAGTAGTGGTATATCAGTCCTTCAGTGATCCCCGCCTTACGGGCAATCTTCCGGTTTGTCGTCTGAAAGTAGCCTTCTTCGGAAAAGCAGACCATGGCCGCGTCGAGAATCTCCCGTTTGCGCAGGGAGGTTCTGTCTGACGGCTCGGAGCCTTCATGATGGACATCCAGACTTTTCTTGTTCACATTGATCGTGCTTGCCATCCCCACCTCTTAATTAATTGACCAATTAATTAAGAGTATACGGAGGCACCCGATGGGCGTCAAGGGATCACGTTCCACTCCGTGGCCACACCTCCCCCGATTTGTTATCATGAATACGGAGGATTGGAGTTATGGCATCGATCCGGGAGATCTCCCCCAGGCCTGCCCTGACTGCCTCCGCCCTTTCTGGCCCATCCGCCAACCCACCACTCTGGAGGCTTTCGGCGTGTCCTTGATCGCCCCTGGCGAACACCCCCTGGCGGGACTCTCCACAGATCTCTATTTTCCTTCTCTTCCTGATCTTTTTGGCCATTTAAGGCGCACCCCTCCGGACTATATCGAAATCTTCCGGGGAAGGACTGTCGATCTCAGGGAAGCCCGCAACACCCTTCCCGAATCCCTGCCCCTGACCTACCACGGAGACTGCCTGTGGTACACCCAACCCGACTACGCCACCCGTCCGGCCTTCCGGGAAGAGGAACGGCGGGCTATCCGCCACATGGACGCCCTTAACTCTCCCTGGATGATTCACGAATGCGCTCAGAAATCGATGGCGGGATTTGACTTTGGCCTCTATGCTCCCCCCCTTCTGACCATGGAAGGGGCCCGTGCCGCCCGGGAGGGAGCCCTCTCTCTGGCCAGGGCACTGGGAGACCGCCTTCTGCTCGTGGAAACACCTCCCTTTCCACCACACCCTCCCGGCGACATCGACCTGGCCTCTTTCTTTGACATTCTCGTGAAAGATTCCCCTCTGGCCATCGGACTCGACCTTGGCCATTGCCTCACCTATCTTGCCGCATCAGGCCACCCCATTGACATAGAGACGGCCCTTGAGTGGCTTGACAGCTTCCCTCTGGAGCGCGTCGTCGAGATCCATACCGGAGGGATGCACTTTCTTCCGCTTGATGGCTCCTCCTGGCCTGTCGACGACCATGCCTTCCCGCTTCCCGACCTTCTCTTCGACCTTCTGGAGAAGCTCCTCTCCCGCCTCTCTCTTCCCTCCCTCCAGGGGGTCGCCCTGGAGGTCGACAACAAAGAGGCGGGAAACGCCGCAAGGGAATTCCTTCGATTCAGGGAAATCGTCAGAGCCCATTCCCGTCCGGGCGGAACCCCTCTCCCTTCTCCTACAGGATCCTCTCCGTTACTGACTGACTACCCGCGACATCTTGTCAGAGAACAATACGCGCATCTGGCCCGAGCGCTCTCTGGAGCCATCCCCTCTCCCTACAGCCGACATCTTTATGACAGCGAAATCTGGGAGTTTGGCGGAAACATGTCGGAACTCTTCCCGGAAACACTCTCAATTCTGTCCCTGTCCGGGATCGACGTCCGACAATCGTTTGTGGAGTTCTTTAACCGAGTCCCCCATGAGAGCTCTCCCGGCCAGGATTTCCTGGAGATAAAAATCCGCCGGACCGCCGAATGGCTGGACAACCTGTCAACGACTGGACATGCCCTTCACCCTTCACTCAGAGCCGTCCACCAGCGGGAGGCGGACCTCCTTTTGCACGCCCAACACCTATACAATGGAGACCCTAATGAGACATAAGACCGCTCACTTCCCCCGATCCCGACATTTTATCCTCAGAATACTTCCAGGGATCCTGCTTCTTTTTCCTCTCTCCTGCCAGTCCCTTCTTTCCCCCTCTCCGCCGGCTCCCGATACAGCGCGTTTTGAGGGAGTTATGCGGTGGCACAAGCATCCGATTGCCCGGGCGGCACTTTTTCTCTCCCCCACCGACCATCCAGGTTCCGAGACTGAGTTTCTGACCCGCTCCGATGGCCGTTTTTCAAGCGATATTCCCCCCGGAACATATCTTCTGAGATCGGCACCCACCACAATGTGTCCGATTAAAGGCGAGGTCCATCTTGTCGCCGGCATCAACCGCTATACAATCCATGTTCATCCTCTCTCCTTCCTCTCCTGTAAAAAAAAGGGCGCCTCAATCCAGCGAAACTGAGAGGAGCGGTATCGATGGGACAAGGATACGAAGCGATATGAGGTGTGCCCCATCATCGAAGCTTGATAAAACGTTCCGCAAAATCCGGACCGGCCCCGACCGAGCTTCAAGCTTTCTCCTGGCCTGCCACTCTCGTGAAAAGGCTAGAGACAAAGACTTTTCTTAGACGACCGTCTTTTACTTCCCGACGGAAAGTGTCAGACAACGGGCACCGTCTTTCTGGCAAACCGGGCTTTCGAGGGATGCTTCTCCCCCACGAAGAGATGCACGCGTATGGACTCGACCCTCCCAGTCAATACCTCGGGGGGCTCGTCCTTAAGAGCCATGGACAAGGCCAGCATGGAGCTTCTCCGTCAGTTTAACCGCCTTGACAAGCCCTGATGGAGTCTTCCCCAAAAATATGCTACCCTAGCGGTCATATGGGGCGGAGACAAAGAATCACCACGGGGGAATCTCCCCCGATACCCATCGCCAAGTTTTCCGGCGCTAAGTTTTCCGGGGTTCTCGATCCGAACCTGCCGCAAAGGATCCTCCCAGCACCAACCATTTCAATGGGGGAAGGAAGAATTCGATGCAGATCATGACATTTCCCCTGGCTAAAGGGATCGATCTGGGAATCCGGATGACGGAAATCAGAAAGATTGAGTCCCTCAAGGATATTCCAGCGGAGAAGGTCGCAACACTCTCTCACCCGCAAGAATGGTTTGGGCTTCCTGTCCCGGATCAGCCAACCCATTTAAAAGGGATCTCTCTCTCTTCCTGCCGTGAAGCCATCATTGCGGTTCCGAGAGTTGGACGGATTCTTCGTATCTTTGACAGCGATGAAGAAGGATCCCCCCATCCGGAGCTTCCCTTCCTCTCCCGCCTTCGTACGATTGAAGGTCCGGATGCCTGGGTTCTCAATGTCCCTTCCTTCCGGGAAGCCAACGGCTGGAGCGACCAGACTCCAGCCACCGCCGCCGCTCCGCCATTGAGCAAAGGAAATGAGTCCGCCACACTCATCCAGCAGGTGGGGCAGACAGCCCGGGATATCCAGCGTGTTCTTTCCCTTTCAGCCTCCCTGGTCGACTCTCTCCGCTTCATGGAGGGAAAGCTTCCCGAAACGTCCCATGGTCTGGAAGTCATCAGCCAGATGACGGAAGATGCGGCCCACAAGCTCATGAACACCCTTGAGTCTGTCATGGAGGAACATGAGTCCATCCGGAAGATCCTTTCTGACGGACAAATAAAGAAGGCCGACCAGAAGACGCAGATCGAGGAGATCCTTGCCTCTGCCGACGAGAGAATCATGCATGGCTTCGAGGCCATGGCCTTTCAGGATCTTGTTGGACAGAACATCAAGCTTATCGGGGGACATCTGCGCGATCTCGAATCCCGCCTTGTCCAGATCCTGATCGAGACAAACCAGGCGCCGACAAATGACTCTGCCGACACTCCTGTCACGAAGGCTGCCCAAGAAAATCCGGACCCATCTCCGGCGGCAAAGTCCTCTGCGGCTACATCGGAGACCCTCAAGGGAGTCGGGGCTACCGGTGATATCGACCAGAGTGCCGTGGACCAGCTTCTCTCAGAATTTGGGTTCTAGAGATCTCCCCCGTGCGCACGCTCACGGCAAAACAACGTGAAGCCCTGGAGTTTATCGCTGCCACAATCCGGAACACCCACCGCCCACCGACAATCATGGAGCTCTCCCTCTACATGGGATCTTCGGGAAGCACCCGGCGGGGCCTCGGTCATATCGAGGCTCTCGTCCGAAAGGGATACATCACCCGGGAACCGGGACAGGCTCGCTCCTTTCGTCTGACCCAGGCAGCGCAGGATCTTCTTGAGGGATCCTCCCCTTCGACGCTTCGAAATATTCCCATGATCCCCGGAGAGCGCTCCGGAGACCTTCCCGAAACCCTCATTCCCGTGCCCGGATTTCTTTTTGGGGCCTTTCCCGATTTCGCCTTTTCTCTGGAGACGGATGTCTCCTTTCCGGACAAGAGTCTCTGCCGCCAGGATATACTCTTTGTTCAGCGCTCTCTTGGCGACGGTCCTTCTGACGGAGATCTTGTCGTTGTTGCCGATCCCCTCTCAGGAAAATTGAGCGTGGGGGTCGTTTCCAAAAAACATGGACTGTTTGCCCTCACCCCTCCAGGAGAGGCCGCTGAGCGATACGTTCTACGAAAAAAAGATGTGGAATCACGGATCCAGGGACGGGTGATCGGTCTTGTGCGATCCCTTCTCCCCCTTTCCAACAGCCCACAGAATTCTGACAAACATAAGGATAGCCCTGATGAAAGATGACGAGTTTGGACACTTATCCCCCGGCCGTCCGGGGCAGGACTCCGATGCCTATATCCCCGGGGTCTGTAACATCGACAGAAAGGGACGATGGATCCGGGGGGCGGGAGCCTTCCTGGGGCTTGTCCTGGTCGTTATCTACAATGAAAACTGGCGCACCGTCTTTTCCCACCCGGCCCTTTACGCGACGGGCATGGTCGTCCTCTCCACAGGAACAGCCCTCTCCCTGATCCAGTCTATGGCTTCCTTCTGTGTCGTTGATGGTCTCCTCGGGCGAACACTCATCTCACCCGACCGTCTCACCGCTCCGGTCAAGAGCCATGAAAGCCGGAAAAAAGACAAAAAGCGGGCCCTTCTTCTCATCGGAGGCGCCTTTGTTCTCGGCTTGCTCTTTTCTGCTGTTCTCCTGATCTCGGAGATCAACTCCTCCCGTTAAAGGATCGCCGGCCCCCTCATGGATCATCCTTTCTTCTCCCGAAGCTTTTCCCCGCTCCAGGTGGCGGCCGCCCGACGTCTCCTCTCCAGGGCCACCGTCGAACTTCTCCCCGGCGACATTTCCGAAGAGCAGATAAAACTCCTTTTTTCCCTTTCCACAGAATCATCCCTTGTGGAGATCACCCTCTGGAAGAACCAGAACGACCTTCTCTGTACCTGTCCCCTCTGCGGCGTGGCGGGAGAGCTCCCCTGTCCCCATGCCATCGCAGCGCTCGAGCTTCTCAAAGAGAGCTCCTCAAAACCTTCCTCCTCTCCCGAAAAAGCATCGACGCCCTCCAAACCCCTCTCTCCCCGGACACCCCCCTCCTCGCGCCTGCCTCTCCCGCGAATCTCGGCCCTCGTGCTGACGGGACACCGGACAGCTCCTCTCTTCGTGGCCCTCAAGGATGGCGGAGATCTCCTCTCCCCGGGAGAGTTCGGGCAGATTGCCCAGCGCCTCCAGGAGGGGGAGCCCCTCCCTCCGGCCACCACTCTGTTTGCCAGCGCCTTTACCTCCTTTAACTATCAGAGCCCGGGGCAATTCACTCAGGGCTACCGGCCCAAAAGAGGAGCCACGGATTCTCTCTTCGCCCTTCTCAAAGAGGGTCTGCCCGTTCTTTCGGCGCGGACCCGCTCCCCCTATCGGGTTCTCCTTCCCGCCCGCTCTCCCCGTCCACAGGTCACCGGGCAATGGGAGGGAAATCCGGGAGAGCGGCTGAAGCTTCAGGCCAGCATCGAAACTCCCGAGGGCCCCCTCTCACTTGCGCACCACATGTTCTTCTCCTTCGGAGAGTCCGCCATTGTCTGCGGCGCGGGAAAGATCCAGTTTTTTGTTCCCGACCCTCCCCTCTCAGGGGCGGCCATCCGTCTCCTGGAAAGAGCTCTCAAGGAGGAATCACTGACACAAGGCGAATGGATGCCGCTTCTTGATCCGGAACGTCAGGGAGGTGAGCTCTCCGCAACATTCTGCTTCGATCCTCCAGGCTTGGCACCGGCCTATCTCTCCGGAAAGCTGGCGACCCCCAGGGTCCGCATCGAAGCCCGTACGGAAGGGACCCTCTCCCTTTTCCCCGAGGTTCAATATTCTGACCAGGTTGCCCTCCCCCTCTTCGGCCCCGACCGCCACCGCCTCGGGGACTACCTTCCAGATCCCGGGGGGAACGGGATTCGCCTGATCTCCCGTAACCGGGAAAGGGAGCTTTTCTACCGGAACACCTTTGAAAAGATCACGCGCCTCTCCCATACCGGCGAGAGCATTCCCATACAGAGAGCGGATGTGGCAGAGCTTCTCGACAGAACACTTCCGTCCCTTCAGGATGCAGGATTTGTGATCGACAGAGGGGAACTCTTTGGAGAAGATATTATCGGGGGCCCCGTCTCACTGCTCCTCGGGTTGAAGGAACAGAAGAACGACCGGATCCGGATCGATGCCAGTCTTTTTACACAAGCGGGAACCTTCCCCTTGCCCGGACGCAAAAAAGGAGAGGAGGAATCCCCCCTCCTCCCGCTTCCCCATGGACCGGCGGTCTACCTTGAGGGCCCGGAGCGCCAGCAGGAACGAGAGATCCGCCAGCTTTTCTCTCTTGACGGAAATGGAAGCGCTGAGGCCTCCCGCTATTACGTCTCCATGCTCCACCTCCTCCGCCCGGACCTCCCGTTTTGCCCCTCTCCCGGACTGGATCTCTCTCCCTTCTCTCCGACACCTCTCCCGGATGATAAGTTTGACGCTCTTTCCCGGATCTTTACGGCTTCCCTGCGTCCCTACCAGAGAGAGGCTGTCTCTTTTCTTCACTCTCTCGCCCGGGAGAATCTCTCGGGAATCCTGGCCGATGAGATGGGTCTGGGAAAGACAATCAGCATCCTGGCCTTCTTGCTGATGCAGAAGCTCACGGGCGCCATCACACCGGAATACCGCCCGCCTCTTGTGGCTCTTCCAGCCTCCCTTCTCTACAACTGGTCGCACGAAGCCCACCGCTTCTGCCCGGATCTCACTGTCCACCTCCATGCGGGCAGCGACCGCTGGAAACGCTTTCAGAGCCTGCTATCCCCTCCTGACATCATTCTGACCACCTATGGAACGCTCAGAAACGATCCGGAGCTCTCGGAGGGAGCGCCCTTTGCCTGTCTCGTCATGGACGAGGCCCATCAGGTGAAAAACCCGGACTCTCTGACCCACAAGGCTCTTTTCGAGATCCCGGCGCGTCTGAAGGTCGCTGTCACAGGGACCCCTGTCGAAAACAGCCTGACCGACCTTTGGGGGATCTTCGCCCTTCTTATGCCGGGCCTTCTCGGCTCGCGGGCCCAGTTTGAGCGACGTTTTTTACGGGAAGAGACCACCGGGGAAGAAAAGAACAGGCGAATCACACTTCTGAGGAATCTCGTCTCCCCCCTGATTCTCCGCCGAACCAAGGAGATGGTCCTCCGAGACCTCCCTCCAAAAGTAGAGGTGGAGATCTGGGTCGACCCCACCGAGGACGAATGCCTCCATGTCCACGAAATGAAACGCCAGGCACGCCACCAGATCGAGCAAATGGAAGCCCTCGATAATACCCCGCTCCACATGGCCTATCTGACGCTCCTTTTGCGGCTCAGGCAACAGGCCTGCCACCCCGGACTTCTCCCTCCCGAGCTGAGAGGAGCGCGGACACACTCCTCCAAATTTCTTCTCGTCCTCGACAAGATTGCCGAGGGCGTCGAAGAGGGGCACAAGATCCTTCTCTTCAGCCAGTTTACCGGGATGCTCGACCTCTTCGAAGAGTCGCTTCCCGGCCTGGGCATTACAACCGTCCGCCTTGACGGCTCCACCCCGATCTCCGATCGGCAGAAGCGGGTGGCCCTCTTTCAGAGTGACAGCCCCGACTCGCCCCGGGTCTTTCTTTCAAGCCTCAAGGCCGGGGGTGTCGGACTCACGCTGACCAAGGCCGACTACGTCTTCCATTACGATCCCTGGTGGAACCCCCAGGTCGAAGCCCAGGCCTCCGACCGCTCGCACCGGATCGGACAAACCCGCTCGGTTTTCATCTACCGCTTCCTGGTCCGGGGAACCGTCGAGGAGCGGGTCCAGGATCTGAAGAAGGTCAAACGTGATTTGTTCTCGCGCCTTCTTGACGGGGACAACTCCCTCTCCCGGGGGGGAGACTCCCTCACTCTGGAGGAGATGCGCTCGCTGATCGACTTCGAGGAATAACTGCAGGCACAATAGAAGGACAGGTTCCACACACCCTGTTGATAAAAACAGAGGCATGGCAGAGGTACCATCCGGGCAACAAGGTTGAAAGGGGATTGAATGGATAGCTATCTGGCAGGAACAAATCGGGAAGAGGCCCTTGAACGGGCTCGGCATTTAAACAAAGAGGGTCTGGGGACCCTTCTGGCACCCCACTTTGACCGGGAGACCTCCCTGACGGCGTCCCAACATGCCGACAGGGCGGCAGAGGAGACCGAAGCGCTGATCAAGTCCATGGGGCTGAAGCTTATTCGCGGGGGACTCTCCATCGACCCGAGGGACTTTGAGCTAGAAGCCGGATGGGCACGGGCCATGGAGAGAATTTCCCCGCTTGTGGTGAGGGCAGAAGAGTATGGCTACGGGGTCTGGCTCGAAGCGGAAGATGCTGAAACTGCAGGAGCTTCACTGGATCTCTACCTGGGGCTTCGCCCCCGTTTTCCCCATCTGGGGATCACGCTGTCGGCCCGGCTTCCCCGAGCCCTTTCGGACCTTTCAACTGTCACGGCCTCCCGGGGAAGGGTTCGTCTTGTCAAAGGCCTCCAGTTTCCAGGGGAGGTGGCCGGGGCGGAAGGGGAAGAACCCGTCTCCGACATCAACGGCCGCTTCCGGCTTCTTCTTGAGATTCTCTTCCGGGAATCCAACTTTTTCGCTATCGCCACCCACGATCCGGAACTGATAGAGGAGGCTCACCGGCTCTCCGAGACCGCACCCAGGATGTTCGAATTTCAGCTCTACATGGGAGTTTCGGATACACTGGCACGGCGCCTCGTTTATGAGCGCGGGCATCCGACGACGATCTATCTCCCCTATGGGGAGGGAACCGGCCGCCATATCGAACGACTGGCACGTGGAGGCCGCATCCCCCCCGCATGACCAGATGCAGAAGGGGTTTCGCCTTCTGCTCAGTCCTTCTTTTCAGGAGCCGGAATGTTCAGAAATTCCCGGGTAATATTGACAAGCATTGTCCGGTGTTCCGCAAGTCCCAGATTCATCCGGTACTCGTTGATCACCTTGACCCGCATATCTTCCCATGCCGCCCAGCAGGCGCCACAGATCTTTTCCTGAACCTCTTTTCCGAAGGGCGAAGGGAAGGGGGGCTCGGGAAGACCTTCTGAATCAGCTCCGCAACGGGCACAATGGACAACAGCCATGAAAAAACCTCTCTTTCTATAAGTTAACGTCTCACGTTCAGGACGAATGGGTGGAATTATGGTGCCCCGGACATAAGGCACAAAAATACACTCCGGTTCATTCTAACAGAGTCCTCTCCCGCTAAGCACTCCTGATTTTCCTTATTGAACGAATGCCCCTCCTGGAGTAGGATCAACTCCGGCATCCGAATCCCTTTTCCCACTCATGCATCAGGAGAAGCCTTGGCCAGGGAGCACCCCCTTACAAACGGACGCCTTTTCGTCTCCTTCGACACATCGGGATCCATCCGGGAGCTCACCTACCCCCATGTGGGAAAGGAGAGCCATGTTGGAGGACGCATCTGCCGCCTCGGCGTAGCATCGACGACCGGTTTCGAGTGGATCCGGCCCGGGCACATCGTTTCCCGGGAATACGAATCCCGGGCGCCGGTCGTGCGCACCCGGATCGCCCTTCCCTCCCTTCCCTCTCTCTCGCTTCTTCTTACGGACTGGATCGATACAAACGATGACGTTCTTTATCGCCATCTTCGGGTCGAAAACTCCTCGGACTCCGAGATTCCTCTCCGGGTTTTCTTTCACTTTGACATGGACATCGCCAACTCAGACATCGGGAACACGGCCTCCTTCTTGTCAAACCATGGAGCCATGCTTCACTACAAAGACAACTTCTACTTTCTGATGACCACTCTTGTCGGAGACCGGTCCCGGATCGACGGATACGCCTGCGGAACCCGCCATGCCCACCGGGAGGGAACATGGCGGGATGCTGAAGATGGAGAGCTGGAGGGAAACCCTATTGCCCAGGGAGCGGTGGACTCAGTCTATGCCATCTGGCTGACAGTTCCCCCGGGTGGCGTGGTCGAAAGAACCTCTGTCCTCGTAGCGGCCTCCTCCTACGGACGGGCGACGGACCTTCTGGCCCGGGTTGTGGCTTCGCCCCCCGAGCTCTCCCTTTCCCGATGCCGAAGCTTTTATGACTTCTGGCTCGATACTCCTGTCGTCTGCAACAGCCGTCTGCCGGAGAGTTACCTCAAGCTCATGCGGCACAGCCTTTTTATCCTGAAAAATCACATGAGCACCAATGGAGCGATCGTAGCGGCCGTGGACTCCGACTCCCTTTCGCTGTCACGGGACACCTACTCTTACCTCTGGCCTCGCGACGGAGCCATCATTGCCCATGCCCTCGACATGGCCGGATTTGGCGATCTGACCCGGGGGTTCTATGGACTGCTTCCCGATCTTCTCTCCCGGGAAGGATTTCTTCTGCACAAATACCATCCCTCCCTTTCTCCCGGCTCCTCCTGGCATCCCTCCGGAGTTCCGGGGACTCCGGAATTTCCGATCCAGGAGGATGAGACCGCTCTGGCCATCTGGGCAGTCGAGCGTCATATCGAACGTTACAGAGATCTTGATTCCCTT
>JAJZCZ010000042.1 GCA_021828805.1 Nitrospirota bacterium
AAAAAGGCGGTGGCGGAGAAAAGGAGCCATCCGGAGAGGTCGAAGGGGATCTTTTCCGGTCGGGGGTGGTTCTCTAAGGAGAGAGAGGCGAGGAGAATCGTCAGAAAGCCCACCGGAAGATGGATGCCCATGGTCCACCGCCAGCCGACCGTATCCACGAGAAGTCCTCCGATGGTGGGGCCCAGACTCACCGCCAGGGCGTTGCCCACGGCGAAGAGGGCCAGGGCCCGTCCACGGCGTTCCGGGGAAAAGGTTTCGGCGATCAGGGAGAGGGAAAGAGGGATCAGGATACCTCCGGAGAGTCCCTGAAGAGCGCGACCCACCATCATCATCGGCATGAAGTGGGAGAGCATGGAGATAACCGAGCCCGCCATAAAGACTGTTGTGGCGAGAATGTAGAGGGCGCTCTCCTGGAGAAGGCCCCGGAGGCGATAGGACAGGGGGACCCCCAGGGCGACAAAGAGGCTGTACCCGGCGGTGAGCCAGCGGGTTTCGTCGGGGGTTGAGTCGAGCCCGCGGGCGATGAAGAATCGCCCGACATTCATGCTGGTCGTGTCAGCGAGGGGAAGTGTGGTGCCCAGGATCAGGGTGAAGAGGACCATTCCCGGGGAGCGGAGTCCCCGGATAAGACGGTCAATGGTCATAAGAGGTGTGCCGGACTGACGGATGGAGTTTTCTGAGAGGCCCGGGCCCGGCCTTGAAAGTCAGCAGAAACGGTAATTTGAGACAGTCCTCCCCGATCCGCGCGTCCCCCTTTCACGAGGGGGCTCCCAGAAAGTAGGCGGGAAGACTCCCGGAAAAGGTTGGCCCCTGGACGCCGAAGAGAGTGCCTCCGGCAAGAACAAACACAAGAACTGCAAGGAAGTAGAGGCCTCCCACCATAACCTTGTGGAATCTCCCGGGAGGAGAAAGCGAGGCTCCTTCCAGCAGAAGAATCAGCGCCAGGACGAAAAGGATTGTCCAGAAGGTGAGGGTCGCCATGGGGAATTCCCTAGGACCCTTTTACCGGTCGTCCCAGATGTTTTTCGACTGAGGCGATCTTGCCCTGGAGGCGGCCGGTCTGGCTTTTTCGGGCATCAATTTTGATTGAAACGCTGATGCGCGCGCAGTCCTGGCTCATGCGCTCGTAACATTTTGTCACGACAGCCAGTACTTCATTCCACTCCCCTTCAAGAACCGTGCCCATAGGATTAAGGCGATAATCCACACCGCTCTTGTCGACAATGTCGAGGGAGCGGGAGACATAGGCGCCAACCGACTCTCCCTTGTCGAGAGGGGACATTGAGAATTCAAGCAGGACGGACATGGGTATCCTTTCTTTGTGATAAGGAAGTTTTACGTGAAGGGCTCCGGATGTTTTCGGAGCGGCAAGAATGGCCGCATATTAATAGTTCCATGATACAAGCCCGGGGGAAAGTGGGCAAGGGAGAAGAAGAACAACGTGATCGATGGTTTCTGGCCATCTTTAAGTCATTCTCGTTTCCGCGGAAGTGGGGAGTTTCGTTAAAAAGTTCATCATTTTGTAATTTTGTCTTGAGATTGCGTTTTTATGGGGTCGCTAGGATGGCAACGTCCGGGGTGTCTTCCGCGCATGTCGGAACATTCCGGCTCTTACCTGCGGATCCACTTTGGATCCGGGGATAAAAAATTCAGTTTTTAGATGGTACCGCATCCTTAATGAGGAGGATCTCTTGATGATCAACGGAAAGCGCAGGACCGCCCGTCTTGCTCTTCTGGCTGCACTCTTTATTGCGGCCGGAGGCTGGACACCGGCCTTTGCCGACAATCTCTCCCCCGATTCGCCCTACTCCCAGCCGGGACAGCCGGCCTCCAGTCAGTCGGGAAGCTCCTCCGGCTCGCAGACGTCGACCCCGGCCGACATGGATAAGTTCAACTCGGAGTTTCATAACTCTTTCCAGAACCTGATTCCCGATGCCCCCCCGCCAGGCTACTCCACGATGATGGGCAAGTGGGTCACCACCATGTATGGCTTTGTCCAGGTCGACACGGTGTACGACTCCAACCAGAGCTACAACAACTGGCCCTTCAACTCGGCGCCGCTGAGTCCGGCGGTAGCACAGACTACAAGCTCAACAACAACTGCTAATTGCTCCGGAACAACAGCATGCCCTGTGACAACGACAACTACAAAAAGCTCCCTTTCAGGCACAGCCGCTTCTCAGCTGGATTCCGGCCGTTTCGGGATGGATGTGAACAACTCCCGGATCGGTTTTGCTCTTTCCTCGCCAGTCTACAATGGTTACAAGATCCGGGCGCTTCTTGAAATGGATTTCCTGGCCAATCCCGGAGAGAGCCTGTCGACCGGCGACGGCTACATCACCAACCCGATCTTCCGCATCCGTCACTTTTTCTTCGATGTGACCACTCCCTCCTGGGGCAACGTGCTGGTCGGACAGTACTGGTCGCTCTTCGGAGAACAGCCCTACAACATCCAGAACAACCTCCAGATCGCTCCCGGTCCCGGCACGGCCTACGGTCGGTTCCCCCAGATCCGGTGGTATAAAAATCTTCACCTGAGCGATTCCGGGGTGATGCTCGAGCCGGCCGCGGCCATGATGATGCCGGTGAGCATGCAGAGCTCGCTTCCAGCCTTCACCGAAGCCTTGAAGCTCTCCGACAACAACCTCATGACCGAGATGATGATCGGCGACACCGGCAAGGGGCAGTTCCCGGCCTCCCTTTCTATCTCGGGGATCGAGACCTACTATTCGGGGTATACAAGCTCATCAGCCTTGAAGACATCCGGAGTCACTGGAACAAGCACTGGTTTTAACTCCTGGACGGCAGCTGGCGCAGTGGATCTGATTCTGCCCATCATCCCCATCAAGGATGGCAAGCCTGGCAATAACCTTACCCTTCAGGCGGAGTATACCTGGGGTCAGGGCGACGCCTGGCAGTTCCCGAATCTCTCCTTCGGGCTCGGGGGCGGAAGCGTCAATATTGTGGGTAATAACGCAAGCTGGGCCGGGAACGGTGTGGTCATGAACAATGGATTCCTCCCGCTCGACATCCAGACCTACAACGCCGACCTGCAGTACTACTTTCCCGACGATGCCCGGACCTCGGTTGTATTGGGTATCGCGGTGGACAACGCCTCGAACCTCCAACAGATTGCGAATGTTGTTGGTCCTACGAGTCTCGGAGGTGGTAGTCCAAACGCCTCACCTTACACATACCTTGAACCCGATACCCATCTGACCTTTGCCTACGTCGACCTCTGGCACGACTTCACCCCCCAGGTGCGGGCGGGTCTTGAGTTCGGTCAGTACGACGCGGTCTATGTGGGTGGAGCCAATGCCCTGGACAACCGGGTCATGATGAGCTGGTTCTACCTGTTCTAGAGTCTTGGCTGATGGTTTTCCCCCGGGAAGAGAATCTTTCTTCCCGGGCTCTCTTGAAAGGTCTGTCACCAAAATGAAACCATTTCGTAATACGAAGGTCATCCGGACGGGGTACTCTGCCCCCATGGAGGAGTCGGTTATGGTGACAGCTAAAAAAGATATGCCGGTTCTTGCCCTGGTCTTTGCCGACGGGGAGGGACGGGACGAAAGTGCCCGCAAGATGTTGTCGGATGCCTTTCCCAAGGTGGTGTCTGTTCGCACCTCCGAAGAGGGGATCTGGACGGTCCGGCGGATCGCCGCAGGTGGTGAGAGGGTCGGCTTCTTTCTCTTTGACTCCTCGATCCCCGAAGGTGAAGTGGTAGATTTCATTGCCTTCGCGCGCGGACGGGGCAACATGCGCAAGGTCCCCGCGATGGTATTGACGGAAGGATCGGATCCGGAGACCCGGGTCAGGGTGCTTGAGGCTGGAGCCGACGAGGTTCTGTCCGTCCCCTCTCCCCCCCGCGAAACCCAGGCGCGCATCAGGGCGCTACTCAGGCGGGACGAGTCGAAGGAGAACAATCCCTATGCGCCCGCCCGGTATGTGGTGGGTCAGCTTATCGTCGATACCGACCGCCACGAGGTGGTCTGGCAAGAGAGAAGAATACAGGTGACGCCGCTTGAATTCCGCATCCTGGTCCATCTGGTCCGGGATCCCGGGAAGGTTTTTCCCCGGGAGGAGATGATGGCTCTCCTGTGGGGCGAACACTGGGAAGTAGAAGATCACAATCTCTCGGTCCATATCCATGGACTCCGGAAGAAGCTGTCGCGCCCGGAGGATGACCGGACCCCGATCGAAACGGTCCGGGGAGTGGGATATCGGGTTCGGGAGGCTCTTTCCTAGCGGTTGTAAAAGAGGACGTTGACCTTTACGTCATCGTTTTGTAACAGGTTTGTAACACAAATGTCGCATTGAGCTGATAGTCTCAACACACTCCTAAGGAGGAATTCATGAAATTCGTGACACGTTATGCCGGGGCTGCCGCTCTGGCGGGTCTTGTGGCGATGGCCGGGGTCGGCCAGGCGCAGGCCGCAGACATGTCGATCTCCGGTTCGAGCATGCTCTTTCCGCTGGAGCAGGTCTGGTCTCAGGCCTACATGAAGAGCCATCCCGGCACCCACATCTCGGTGGCTTCGACGGGATCGGGCTTCGGAATCTCAAATGCCGCCAACGGTAATATCACCATCGGAGCGTCCGATGCCTATCTGACGCGGGACCTGAAGAAGCGCTATCCCTCCCTGGTCTCAATCCCTGTGGCCTTCGAGGATACCCAGGTCATCTACAACATTCCCGGTCTTGCCAAGGGAACGGCCCTTCGTATTGACGGTCCGACACTCGCCCGGATTTACATGGGCAAGATCCGCTTCTGGGATGACAAGGGTCTCCGCGACCTCAACCCTGATGCGACCTTTCCCCACAGCCGCATTAAGGTGATCCATCGGGCAGACGCTTCCGGGACGACCTTCGTCTTTACCGACTATCTCGCCCAAACCTCCAAGGCATGGAACGATGAAATCGGCCGAGATCTTTCCCCTGCCTGGCCGATCGGATCGGGTTACAACGGTTCTGACGCTGTGGTGGCTGCTGTTCTGGCGACTCCCGGAGCCATCGGCTACGTGGGACTCGGGTGGATCAACGAGTATCACCTTGACTCCATGGCCCTCAAAAATCGTGACGGCTACTTCGTGAAGGGTTCGGTTGATACGATCCGGGCGGCTGGTAAAGCAGCTCTCCATGACCCCACCTTTCCTGATGACTTCAATCAGTCGATGGTCTGGAAGCTTCATGGCAAGGATGTCTATCCCGATGCCAACTTCGAATTCTGGATGGTTTCCACCGCCCTTCCGGGATCGACGATGAAAGAGGTCAAGAAGCTTATCATCTGGTCACTCACCAAAGGCCAGAATGAGAAGTATACGGTCAAGACTGGATTTGCGCCGCTTCCTTTTACGCCGCTCAAGTCCCGTCTGAACAAGATCTTGAATCATATCCTTCCCGGCAACACCGTCAACATCGAAAGCGGGGGATAGGCTCCGGCAAGGTTTTTCAGACAATCTTTGCGGGATCCTGAACAAGGATTCCGGTACGAAGGGGAGGACGTATTGTCCTCCCCCTTTCTCTTTCCAGGCAATCTCCGGCTCCGATCATGACCGGACCGGGATTCGAAAAAGCACAAGGACGCGACAATGGCCGCACATGAACACGAACAGGGCGACTCCCTTCTGGCCCATGGAGATCACCGCCCTCCCGCTGTCGCGCCCCTGTCCTTTCTCGCTCCCGACCTCCCGGATAACGACGAAGCTCAAGGTTCTGCCTCCGATCTCTCCTCTTCCGCCTCCGAGAGCGATCTCAAGCGCCTCCGGCGAAAATCCCATGTCCAGGTTCTCCGCTCGGAGAGGATCTTTCATCTGACCCTCCGTCTGGGTGGGCTTTTTATTCTTCTTCTCTTTGCCACAGTGCTTGGTGTCAGCCTCGTGGAAGCCTGGCCCTCCATCGAAAAGTTCGGGTGGTCCTTTCTCTGGACCTCAACATGGAACCCGCATCGCCACATCTTCGGGGCCTGGACCTATCTTGTGGGAACCTTTTGGGTCACCGGTATTGCTCTTGTCTTTGCCATTCCCATCGCCATTCTCTCCGCTCTTTTTCTGTCTGACTATGCTCCCAAATGGCTCGTGGGCGGGGTCTCAACGCTCATGGAGATGCTTGCCGGAATTCCCTCCATCGTCTTCGGAGCCTTCGGGATCATCTTTGTTGTTCCCCTCATGCGCGACCATGTCGAGCCCTATCTGGCGAATACCTTAGGCCACCACTTCGATTTCTTTGCAGGGGATTCCATGGGGTACGGGATTCTCTCGGCAGGTCTTGTTGTGGGGATTATGGTGATCCCGCTTGTGGCCACGGTGACCAGGGACTCTCTGGTGATGATTCCCCGGGAGACGGTGGAGGCGGCCTATGCCCTGGGTTCGACAAAGGCGGAGATGGTCTACTTTGTCAAGCTTCCGGCGGTGGTCCCGGGAATCATCGGTTCGGTCATCCTGGGCTTTGGACGTGCCCTTGGGGAGACAATGGCTGTCCTACTTCTGATCGGAAACCAGGCCTCGGTTCCCAGCTCGATCCAGGATGTCGGCTATACCATCAGCTCCCTTCTGGCGAACACCTTTACCTATGCGGTGATTGATCCGCTCTTTTCGGCGGCGGAGATTGAGCTGGGTCTCATCCTTCTCGTGATCTCCCTGGTGGTCAACACCCTTGGTCGGGAGCTCCTCTTAAAGCTCATGGGCGGACGTCTCGCAGGATCGGTGGGCGGTGGCTGAAGAACGACTGCCCGAGAAGGGGCTCTCTCTTTACAGGCAATCCCGGAACCTCATTCTGGGAGGGCTCACGGGGCTTGCCTTTCTCGTGGCGGTCACCCCCCTCCTGGCGATCATCTATATCGCCTACGACCGGGGCAAGGACGCGCTCTCCCTTTCTTTTATCACCTCCATGCCATCGGGCTTCCCGGTGGGGATTGAAGGGGGGATCTTAAACGGAATCGCCGGCTCCCTGATCCTCATTGTCCTGGCAAGCTTACTTTCGGTCCCGGTGGGTGTGTGGGCAGGACTCTACCTCTGGGACCAGGGCCATACGAGGCTCGCCGGGGTGACGCGTCTCCTCTCCGATCTGCTTTTAGGGGTTCCTTCGGTTATCTGGGGGGTGGTGGGATTCTATGTCTTTTCCACCAATACCGGATGGGGGTTCCACTGGGGATTTTCGGGGCTCGCGGCGGGGCTGACGTTGGGTTTCATTATGATTCCCATTGTGACCCGGGTGACCGAACAGGCTCTTCGCGATGTCCCCCGAAGCTATATTGAAGGGGCCCTGGCTCTGGGCGCGACCCGTTTTCAGGTGATGCGGGATCTGGCGATCCCCGCGGCGATCACCGGGATCGGAACAGGAATCCTTCTGGGCGTTTTAAATGTCCTGGGTCAGACAGCACCACTTGTCTTCACCAACTACTACAACACCGGCATTCCGCATTCTCTCGTCGGGTCCAATGGATCTGTCGGCGACCTGGCGATGCAGATTTTTATCTATATTCACGAGCCTTCGAAGGCGCTTCACGTGAAGGCCATGGCGGCTGCCCTGGTCCTGACCGTGATTGTCCTTCTGCTCGACATGGGTATTCGGCTCCTTTCGTGGGGCAGCCGGAAGTATGCCAGGAAAGTGTGACGGGGAGGTCCTTTGGAACAGAGCGCGCCGATGTCTGGGACCCTGAAGATCGAGACAAAGGATTTCTCGGCTTTCTACGGGAAGACCCAGGCGCTCAAGAATGTGAATTTTGCCATCCGAGAGAAGAAGATCACCGCTATGATCGGACCGTCGGGATGTGGCAAGTCGACCTTTCTTCGAAGCCTGAACCGGATGAACGATTTCATCCATGGTTTCCGGATGGAGGGTGCTGCTCTCCTCGATGGGCAGGAGATCTATGGGGCCTCCGTAAACCCGGTACTTCTGCGTCAGAGGGTAGGGATGGTTTTTCAAAAACCCAACCCCTTCCAGATGTCGATCTACGAAAATGTCGCCTATGGTCTTCGTATCCAGGGGGTGAAGTCCTCCTCCCTGGTCTCTGACATCGTGGAAAAATCATTGCGTGCCGCTGCGCTCTGGGACGAAGTGAAGGACCGTCTCAAGGGGTCGGCATTCTCTCTTTCCGGAGGGCAGCAGCAGCGCCTCTGCATTGCCCGGGCCCTGGCGGTTGAGCCCGAAGTTATCCTTCTCGATGAGCCGGCCTCGGCCCTCGACCCTATTTCCACCGCCCGGATCGAGGAGCTCATGCAGGACCTTAAAGACAGGTATACAATAGCGATTGTGACGCACAACATGCAGCAGGCCGCCCGGGTGTCGGATTATACCGCCTTCTTTCTTGACGGCACGCTGGTAGAGGTGGGAGAGACCACCAAGATCTTCACCAATCCGGACGATTCTCGAACGGAAGATTACATTACGGGCCGGTTCGGCTGAAGCCAGGGAAAGGACGGGCGTGCAACGACATCTTGATGTAGAGCTTGAGCAGCTCAAGGGGCGGGTTACAGAAATGGGGCGGATGGTCGATCTCCAGATGCAGGAGGCGATCGAAGCTCTGGTGGCTCGCGATGCTGTCATGGCTCGTCAGGTGATCGACCGGGACCACCAGGTCAATGCCATCGAAGTAGGGATTGACGAGGAGTGCGTCCGGATGATCGCTCTTCATCAGCCGGAAGCCCGGGATCTGCGCTTTGTGATTACTGCCATGAAGATCATCACCGATCTTGAGCGGATGAGTGATCTTGCCTCGAATGTTTCCGAGCGGGTGGTGGAGCTCTGCGAGGAGCCGGCCGTCTCGATTCCTCCGGCGATTGTTGAGATGTCCGCTATCGGGCGGACCATGCTGACGAATGCCCTGGAGGCCTTTGTCAGCCGGAACACCGCCATGGCCCGGCAGGTGACCATGGAAGACGAAAAGGTCAATGTCCTCCACCGGACCCTTGTGCGGACCATTGTTGAGAACCTCCGCCAGCACACGGGAGAGACGAGCCCCATCATCCGTCTTCTCTTCATCTCCCGCTCTCTCGAGCGCTTTGCTGACCACGCCACCAATGTGGCCGAGATCATCATGTATATGGTGGAGGGGAAGATCATCCGCCACATGGTCTGACGACGGGGGAGCCTTCTTTTTTGCTGCATGACGAGGGTTCCCTGCTCGCTCTTTTCCTCCTTATTCTGCATCTTCTTTGCTCCCTGAAAAACCACAACTGCATTTCCCCTGGCACCTTTCGCTAAAATCCTCTCTTTTTCTCATCGCTAGGTAGAACGTGAGACTATCTCCTTATCTTCATGAAGAATTTTAAATTTAAGCATGTATTTATATTTATGTAATGTTTTCTTAACTTTCCCGTTAAATCCTCCTGACATAATCTTGAACATTCCGATGGCCATAGGCCCCTCCCCCTGGGGGTCTGAGCCTTATCGGCTTTCATTCTTTCTTTTCTGAGAGAGTCCGGGGAGTTTCTGGGACGTTCACCCCATTCCAGCGTTCGGGTTTGAATTTCCGGCGAGAAGATGCTTCATGATGCATAACAATTCAGGGCGCGAGGAAAAAGTGGATGTACCCGGTCGACACATGCGAAGAGTGCTTCTAGCAGCAGGAGGAGAGGCGCTTCATTCCGCCGTTTCGCGGCTCCACGTCGGAGCCGAATGGATGCGCTCCACTGTCTCCGACTGGGAAGAGGCCGTGTGGTTTCTCCGGCGCTTCATGGCCGAGGCGGATGGACGGGCACCCTTTCTGGTTGTCGATACCGACCTCCCACCCAATGGGGGAGTCGAGCTTTGCCGTTTTGTCCGCTCCCAGGAAAAGCTTCTGTCACTTCCTATTCTGATGGTTTCTGAAAATCCCGACCCGGATCTCTGCATTAAAAGTCTTGAGGCGGGCGCGGACGACTTTCTCCGTCTGCCCGCCAGCCATCGAGAGCTCCTCTCAAGAATAGGGGTTATCCTTCGCCGCTCAGAAGTTAAAACGGTTCGCCACAAAACTTTTTCCTTTGAACGCGCTGAGTTTGACGGGCTGGTGGTCAATGTGGCTCGCCATGAAGTCAGACTCAATGGAAGGATTATTCCTCTTTCGTACAAGGAATTTACTATTCTTGGAGTTCTGGTGGGCCACTCCGACCGGGCGCTTCCCTACGAGGAGATTCTCTCTCTGGTCTGGGGAGAAAAGGGAGAGGCCGGCCGGGAGACGCTCAAGGTCCATGTCCACTCCCTCCGTAAGAAACTGGCTGACGGTCCTGTTATTGAGGCGGTTCGGGGGTATGGGTACCGGATCCGCGAGAATCTCTCCTGAACTTCCCCTCCTTAAATCATTAGCCGACAACTTTTCCTTCCGAGTAAAACTGTTTATTTTCTTCTAGTTTTTACCATTGATTAACCGTTTCGACATTTTTTGTGGGCACACTTCTGGTGCGTGCATTCTCGCCTACCAATTTGTTACTTACCTTTTCGAAGGAGTTTACTTCATGTTCAAGATCAGGAAGATTGCCTGGATTCTCGTTCCGGGAATCGTTTTGGGAGGGGGAGAGGCCAAGGTCTGGTCGGCTCCGGCTCCTGCGTCCCAGCCGGGCGATGTGACCGCCAGTCCGGCCTCGGCCCCATCAGTTCTTTACGGAAATATCCGTTCCACGAAGGACAATGCGCCGCTTTCCGGTGTTTCCGTTCAGCTTGAGAATGTTGGAGAGAATCTCAGGATCGAGAAGAAGACCGATGCGCAGGGAAGCTACATCTTTTCGAATCTTCCTCCGGGAGACTATAAGATCCGTGTCGGAGGAGGGAAGTTTTCGGTCTCCAGCAAGGAAGGGCTGATGAAGGGCGGGATGGTCGGCCAGATGGATTTTGCGGTCACGCCTCTCTCGCAGGGTTCCTCCCAGATTTTGGGCTCGATTTACGAAGGGCATGGAGAGACAAAGCGTCCTCTTGCGGCGCATATTGCCATCAAGAATGTGACGACGAAAGAGGTCTATCAGGTGGCTTCCGACTCGGCGGGAAACTTTAGCCTCGACAATATCCCGTCTGGCGATTATCTCATCCAGGCCAGCAAGGATGGATACCTTCCTTTTTCCTCCAGCATCGCGGTCCACGGGCGTACGACAGAAGCTATTCGCCTGAGTATCAACACCCTTGCCCAGGCCAGTATCAGCGCGACGGCCGACAAGAAAATCAGGAAGACCACCGGAGCGATGTCCGTAGTTGACCAGAAGATGCTTCAGCAGAACCTTAATACGGGTGCTGCCTATACCATCATGCAGAATACTCCCGGCATCGAGTATTACTCGCGCTCCGGAAGCGGAGGAATCTCTGGAGGAATGAATTATATGTCCTGCCGCGGATACACGGTGGGGGGAGCCAATACCAATCCCAACGGCAATGCCGGAATTGAGATGTCCGTCGAAGGTGTTCCGATGAACATTGAGGCTGACGGTGGAGAGGTCTACGATCTTGGAATCATGAATTCGGACGTGAAGTCGGCCACCGTCAATCGGGGGGTGACGACATCGCGGGAAACCGGTAACTATGCGGCCGGATGCTCGATCAACTTCCATCTTGTCTCCCCCACCGCCCAGGCTTTCCAGAATATCAACTCCGGTGGAGGGTCTTACGGGCTTTATTTCACGAGCTATACCTTCAATACCGGCATCAATCCTGATACGAATGTTGGGGCCTATAACGACTTCACCATTCTTCACCAGGACGGGTTCCAGGAATTTACGCCCCTCACCGAGTATCAGTACTATGGAAACATCACGAAGTATCTCAGTGGCGGCAAGCTTTATTTTCTCGCCACGGCGAACTACAAGAACTACGACCGGGGTGCCTCGATGACCCTCTATAACTACAATACCTACGGGGCGACGAACAACGGGGGGCCGAGCTTCAGCAATACATCGAACACGGGTGATACCCAGAACTCGCCCTTCTTCAAGAACTGGGATTACGGCCGGTTTATGCTCGATCTCGGTTACAAGGACCAGATTACTCCTGATCTTCGTATCACAAATTCGCTCTATGCCAACGTGGAGCCCCAGGGCAATACCAGCATGCCGGCGGGATTTTGCGAAAATGGAGCATCCTCTGTGTCGAGTTGCTCTGGAACTCCAACGACGGGATTCAATACCATCAACCCTAACTTCAGCGGACAGCTTGGCTACCAGTTTCTCCAGAACTACTACCAGGCCGAAGGCTACAAGGCGGGGGATATCGCAGAGGTCAAATACCATCTTTTTAAAGACGACAATCTCTTTCTCGGCATGAAGGGTCAGTATGCCACGTACCACTACTATACGGATCCGCTTCTCTCGAACAACATCGTCGGCGGAACGGTTGATGCGATCTATTCCCAGACGAGCATCGTCGGGTATCTCGAAGACCACTATCGCCCGGTCAAGGAGGTTCTTCTCAATGCGGGATTCCGGGTGGCCAGCGTCGCCCAGTATTTCAACGATCAGGTGCCCTCAAGCCAGTGGAGCCTTTACAACAGCTCCGGTCCGGGAGGGTCCTATGGTGGTGGAGGCGGTGTCGGTGTCAGCAACGGCGGCTCGATGCTCGTCCCCATGCCCCATGTGGGATTGAACTATTATCCAAACGACAACTGGAAGGTTTACGTGACGGGTGGCGAATCCTTTGCTCCTCCCGCGATCTTCGACTACAAGGGATATGCTCCAGGGACAGCCGCCGGTGGCGTCAAACCGGAAGCGGTCTGGGATCTGAGTGCGGGTGTCCGTTACGAGACGAAGAAAGGCTTCCTTGCAGGGGATGTTTTTAGCGACTATATTTCCAATCTGCCTGTCGCGGTGACGTACTCGAATACGAGCGGAACCAACTATAACCAGTTCGAGAATATCGGCCAGGCCCGGGAGCAGGGGATTGAAACGGAGGGAAAAATCAATCTTGGGTACGGCTTCTCCGGATCCGCAAACTTTACATACTTTTATGGAATCCTCGGAAATACTCCGGTTTCTGGGGCCACTCAGTCAACGCCCAACGGGACTCTCAATCTCGAAGGCGGGATGATTCCCTTTGTGCCTCTCGACATGGGGAATCTGGCGGTATCCTACGACCACGGCCCGTATCATCTGACGGTGGACGAACGCTACACCGGCATGATGAACGTGATCGATACCGGTAGCGGTGCGCAGCAGAATGTTCCCGGTTATTTTGTGACCGATCTCTATGCGACCTACGATCTTCCAGCCTGTCCCGGGTGGTACAAGAAGGCCAATCTCTATCTCAGTGCCTACAACCTTCTCAACACCAACTATTACAATCCGGCGGGGCTGACCACGTATAACAGCGTTGAAACGCTCTTCGTCTACCCTGGAGAGCCGGTCAACATCTTTGCCGGAGCTCAGTTCACCTTCTA
>JAJZCZ010000043.1 GCA_021828805.1 Nitrospirota bacterium
GATGGTTTCTTTTTTCGCCTCGAGAATCTTCGAGATTTTCTCCCCGACCGGCGACGCATGGGTGGCAATCTGATAGTCGACATCCAGAAGGCGGGCCCTGGGATCTTCTTTCAATCGCTCAGGAAGCAGCAGCGTGTCGGAAAATCGATTGAGATCCCGATTATCCCGACTCATCCGACGATCCCTGACGGAAAGATAGTGGTCGACCGGTCGCCTCTCCCCCGGATCTTCCGCGGCCAAAACCACCGAGTTGACTTCGCCGGCATCATCGGATGCGAGCGGAGTCGATCCCCGGTGGATCACCACCCCCAGCTCAAGATCGGGAAAGAGCCAGAGAGTTTCCGGATGAAGAGGAACCTCGACAGTCCCCCCGTCCTTCATGGTCAAGAGACTTCGCACGACGATCCGGGGAAGCCGCCCTTCCTGCCTGTCCTGCTCCGGATGAAGCCCTTCCAGGACAAAGGGCTCTCCACCCTCCCAGAACCCGGGGATCCACTGGTCCTCGGGAGCCTGGTTGTAGACGGTCCAGAGGGAGTTTTCCGGAAGGGGCGGGGGCTCGTGTCCGAGTTCGTCGGGCCGGTAGCGCCCGACCCGGGAGACACGATCACTCCACATCAGCCCCAGTGCCCCCAATCCCGCCGGCGGAGGACGATCGTCAGGAGACAGAGCGGGACGGGAGGGATCCTCGATATTGGGCAAGGGGAGAGGATCCACCGGCTCTTCCCCAGGGAAGCCCTTTCCCACAGGGTTGGGAGCGAATCCTGGGCCCCCATAAGAGTGAGTCCAGTCGATCTCCATGGAAACAAACGGAGCGGGAGGGCTCGGACGGAGAAATCCCCGCTCCCGGACAAAGACCCGGTCTCCCGAGACATCGAGGATCTTCGCGACCGGACCGACACGAACGGAGACCCTCCGGGAAGGCACGGCCTGCCCCTTCGGTCCATGGCAGCGGGCATTAAGAAGCACTTCGCCCCGATCCTTGGGAACCCCTTCATCCCAGACTCCATCCTTGGGAAGGAACGGGCCGATCTTTTTCCACAACTCCTGCTCGGAAAGCGGGACATCGGGCTCGGAGAAGGAGAAGCCCACAAGTCCCGACAGCGCCAGCCGATTCCCCCCCCGCTTGTAGGTTCGGCTGAGAAATCCCAGGAGAAGCGGTTTGATGACTTTAATCCCCATGGAGTGACACCTTAGGGAATGAGAGTTAATATATGGTCCCAGAGGGCCGTCGCGGCTGTCCCCACTTTGGTCGCGGCCGTTTTTATCTCGGTGCCGGCATTATTGATATTCGCGCCCACATTGGTAGTGGTGACGGCAGTGAGATGATCCTGCGTCGGAGCAACGGCAAGAACTCCTCCAAAGTTGTAATTCTGCTGGAACCCTACACATAAATTCAAAAGCTCAAGAAGATTGATGTTGAGCTGAGCCCCCACAACGACACCTTCCAATCCACCAACAACAAGGCCAAATACATCCAGAAAATTAAAATTTTCTACAACCCCTCCCACGACATTCAGAGAGTTTCCGCCCACGACGGATATCGTGCTTCCGTCGACAATGGATTCTACCGCTCCGTTAGTCAAGGAGAACGTGTTTCCGCTGACAACGCTCGAGGAGTTTCCCACCGTGTTAGAGGTGGAATTTCCATGGGTCTTGGATGTAGTGTTTCCTACCGTCGTAATAGTCGAGTCGCCCGAGTTGTTTATCACCGAGCTTCCCTGGTTGGTGTTGAATTGACCCTTCAGGCAGTTGAGGGTGATATTGCCATTCTCGCTGTCGATATGAATGCTGCCGGAACTTCCGCTGGATCCCGTCCCGGACTTGATCACAGCCTCTCCGTTTCGCCCCGAAATATAAAAATCCCCCGAATCCTTCTCCGAGGTAAACCCATTGCTATCCTTCACCCCGGTGAAAGGGAGAGGGGAAGGATTGCTCGCATTGGCGCTTCCGATCCCGTTGATATAAATCCCGTTCACCGCCTGAAGGCTCATATAAGTCGCCGAGTAAGCGACAATCCCGGTCGAATTCGTCGCGCTTTCGTAAGTTCCGGACGTATTTCCAATTGTATCAACGCTCGACATGGTCTCTCTCCTTGCAAAAAGACATCCGTGTAAAAAACGCCTACACGCTAGATGTTCCCATCATTCAGAAGAATGAAGTGCCCTCCCGAGGATTTGATGAGATTCATCTCCGGATTATTGTTGGTCACGAGGTTCCTCCCCTCCGAGTTGTGGAGGGCGCCGACGATGACCGGCTGGTCGGGATCCCCTCCGAGGAAGGCGATCAGCACCTCCGTCTCCTTGTGAAGGGGAAAATGGATCCCGTTTTCAGAGCCTGCCAGGGGAGAGGACAGCCGCACCCACCCCGACCCCTTCTGCGCTTTCTTCCTCGTGAGGGCGAAGGGGAACCGGACCTTGTATTCCCCGTACTCGTTGACCTCCGCGAGCTTGCCCGACCCCTCCCCCTCGACGATCCCCTGGACGACGCCGGCAATTTTCGGCCAGGGGGTCCGGCGCTCGGGACGAAACGGAACGTCCGCGGGAATGGCCTCGAAACGCGCGGTGAAGCGCGCCTGCTGTGCCGCACCCACGCCGAGAGAATTCCCGAGGATGCCCTCCCTCATGGTTCCCTCGAATCGCACCCGATAGACGAAAAACGAGCTATTCAGGCTCTCCAGAAAATGGCTGCCGACACTGACGGTCGTCCCCGCCCGGATCCCGATCGCCGTGCTCGTCCCCGAAAAGACTCTGGACCGGCAGCGGAGGGATTCGGCTAGGATCTTGACCTGACGCTTCGCCTCGGCATTCGTCCGGAGGTTGTCCCCCTCCTCTTCGACCAGAGTCTCGAGCCTCGGATCGAGGACCTCCTCCTGGCGGATCTCAAGGTTGGCCTTCCGGTAGTTGAAGTCCTGCACGATGACCTTTCCCGGCACAGGATAGGCCGTCTCCGTGAACTCGATCAGCGTGTCGTCGAAAAATCCCACGTCGAGCTCCCCGGGGGGGCGGTAGTTCAGGGACTTCGTCCAGGCGGGCTTCTGGTGGGGCTGATCATAAAAGACCACTCGATCCTTCTCTTGCGAATGGTCGAAGTGGTAGACGAGCCCCTCCCGCTCCGCCCACCGGTCGAGAAAGTGCCGGGGGCTCTCCCGGTACTGGCAGACGAAGGAGCGCGGCCGTCCGTCGTCAACAGCCTTGAACTGGTAGTCCTGGGAGGTGAACCCCGCCTCCTTCAGCACCTCTTCGATGATCCCCGGGATACTCTTCTCGAGGGAGTAGATCTCCGAATATTCGGAGATGTTCAGCCGGGCAAGCCGCGGGACCAGCGTCGCCCGGTACTCGACCCGCTCGAAAATCTGGCGGACGACCCCGAACTCCCCCACCATGCCGTAGGTCGGCATCTTCACCGGAAGCCCCTCCCGGCGGGATTCGATGAAAAACGACGCGTCCCGTCCAAGCAGATCGGCAGGTTTGAGGGTCGTATTCCTGGAGAGAAGTGTCAGACGAAAGACAAAGTCGCCGTTAAGCTCTTCTTCCCCGACAAAGTCCTGCACCACGAAACTGTCGGAAGCGAGACCCGACACGCTGAAGGAAAAGGAGACCTCTCCCGCCTGCTCCACATTCGGGGGACTCATGGTTTCGCCCCCGCATTTTCAGTGGACGGCGCGGATCCTTTGAACTCTTGGCCGCCCGTCTTCTCCGGGGCTCCGGCCTCGATGACCGTCGTGCCGTCAGCGGCAATTCCCACCCGGACAGGCCCTTCCAGAGTCCCCTCCACAAGCCTTCCGATCAGCACGCGGGAGATCTCCGGAAGAATCCGGCTCTGGAGAAGATAGTCGATGTTCCGGGCACCGGCCTCGGAGGTCTGACATTGAAGGGCCACATGGTCGATGAGGGAGTCCTCGAAGACAATCTCCACCCCGTTGTTCTGGACAAAGGAGCGGGAGAGTCGCCTGGTCTTGAGCCGGACAATCCGGCCCAGAGCCTCTCCCCGGAGGGGCAGGTAGGGAACGATCGTCATGCGGGCGAGCAGGGCCGGCTTGAAGTGGCGCGACAAATCTGGCCGGATGAGGCTCACCAGATCCTCGTAGCCCGCCTCCGGATGGTCCAGAGCGTAAGCGGAAAGTTTTTCCGAGGCGAGGTTGCTCGTCAGGAAGATCACGGTATTTGAAAAATCGATCTCCTTGCCCTCTCCATCGGAGAGAACGCCTTTATCGAAGACCTGGTAGAACATGTTCAGGATGTCAGGGTGGGCTTTTTCCACCTCATCGAGCAACACCACCGAGTAGGGCCGCTGGCGGACAGCCTCCGTCAGAAGCCCTCCCTCCCCATAGCCCACATACCCGGGAGGAGAGCCGATCAGACGGCTCGCCTGGTGCTTCTCCTGAAACTCGCTCATGTTGACCGTGACCGTTGCCTTTTCGTCGCCGAAAAGAATGTCCGCCACCGCGAGCGCCGTCTCGGTCTTTCCGACCCCCGAGGGGCCGACGAGAAGGAAGATCCCCACCGGCTGGTTCGGCGCCTTGAATCCCGCCTTGGAGTTTCTGATGATCTCCCCCACCCGGGAGAGCGCCGGCTCCTGACCCAACACCCGTTCGCCCAGGGTCTCCTGAAGCCGCATCACCATCTGGGCCTGCTCTCTCAGAAGCTTGCCGAGGGGGATTCCCGTCCAGTTCGAGACCACGCGAGCCACCGTTTCGGGGTCGACCTCGAAATGAATCATGGGATTTCCCCCTTGAATCTTGCGAACAGCTTCTTCCTTTGTCCGCAGTTCAGATATCCAGGTCTCGCGCTCGGCCCCTTCCCGGCGGGGATCTTCGCGATGGGCCAGAAGCTCCGCCACGGCCTTTTTTTCACTTTCCCAGCGCTCTCGCTCCCTGGAAAGATCCGCCTCGAGGTTGCCGAGCTCCTCCCCGATCGCATCGATTCGCCCAGGAGGCACAACATGTCCAAATGTCTGATCCCGGATCAGTCCGGTTCTCTCGCGATCAAGCGCCTGAACTCTCCTCTCAAGCCCTTCGATCTTTTCGGGTTTCGAAGACTGGGAAATCCGGATCCTCGCCGCGCTGGTGTCCAAAAGGTCGACCGCCTTGTCGGGAAGCTTCCGGCCGGTCAGATATCGATCGGAAAGGGTCGCTGCCGCTACCAGGGCATCATCGCGGATTGTGACCTTATGCACTGCCTCATAGTTCCCTTTGAGTCCCCTGAGAATCAGAACGGCCGTCTCAACGGAAGGCTCGTCGAGCTTCACCGGCTGGAATCTCCGGGCCAGAGCCGCATCCTTTTCAAAGTATTTCTTGTACTCCGCCCATGTGGTGGCGGCAATCGTCCGAAGCTCTCCCCGGGCCAGGGCGGGCTTGAGAAGGTTGGCGGCATCTCCCCCGCCCTGGGCCCCGCCCGCTCCGATCAGGGTGTGCGCTTCATCGATAAAGAGGATGACGGGAACAGGAGAAGCCTTGATTTCTCCGATAACTCCCTTGAGCCGATTTTCGAACTCTCCCTTGACCCCGGCCCCTGCTTCGAGCGCTCCCATATCAAGACCGAGAAGGCGGACCTTTGAGAGGGATTCCGGAACGTCTCCCTCAACGATCCGAAGGGCCAGACTCTCGACGATTGCCGTCTTGCCGACCCCCGGATCCCCAACGCAGATCGGGTTATTTTTTCTCCGCCGGGAAAGAATATCGATAATCTGCCGAACTTCAGCATCGCGGCCAAAGACAGGGTCGATGCCCCCCTTCCTGGCCTTGTCCGTAAAATCCTCGCAAAACCGGCCGATCGCTGTTCCTTCCTCGGACACGGCACTTCCACTCTCCCCTTCCCCGCCAAGAACTTCATTTGATCCGGACGTGAGCGCATCGAACTGGTCCTTGATGCGTTCCTTTCCGATTCGTTCGAGAGACTTCGAGGGCCTCCCGGAAGAATAGGAAGAAAGGCGGTTAACAAAGGCCTGGAGAAAAACCCCGGAACGGGTATGGGGCTCATTCCTGTTGAGAGAGGCAATCAGATGGGCGTCCTGAAGAAGCTCAATCAAAAGTGGAGAGAAGACAGGCCGCCCGCCATTTCCGGACTTGAGATCGTCGAGGGCGCTCGACATGTCCCGCCTCACACTTGATGGCTCGATTCCCTCCGACGAAAGGACCTTCATGAAATCCGAATCAGGATGATCCAGAAGGGAGACGAGCACATGCTCCGGTGTGATTTCATAGTGGGTTCGGGCAAGACATACCCCCGCCCCCTGCTCCACGGCACGGGTAAGAACCGGAGACATCCGCCGGAAGAGCGGCTTCAGTTCAGCAATCACCATTGACTCTTCTCCTTCATGAATGATGAAAAATCAGTTATTCAGTACTTCTTTTATCGCTCTCTCCAGAAGCTTAGAAACACGGAGTTCTCTTTCCGCAAACTTAAAGAGTGCGGACTTCAGGACTGAAGGCCAGCTCCCTCTCTACACCAATCAACACACTCTTCTGCGGAGAAAAAGTTGCATATTCAAGCCAGGCATCCACTCCCAGACGGTTGCGAGAGCGTTCGCCCAGAGCGATCGGGCGGGGGGCCTTGTCTGAAAGGAGAATTTCAACCTCCATCATCAGAGGGTCCAAGAGGTAGACCTCTTTCCAGAAGGCAATCTTTCGAAGATTTTCCTGCCCGGGAAGAAGGGTTTCAAAAATCTCGTTATCGACGGGACCAATCCGGATCAGCACCTGGTTTGTTCTGTCGGGAATATAGTCACCGAGAAGCGACTCTTCACCCAGAGCCAATGAACGTCCAAGAATAAGCCGCTGCTCTTCCGGAATCTCAACGTTTCTTTCCACACATTGCATAACGCTGACAGGAAGTCCTCCCAGAACATCAGATAAGATCACTTCAAGTCCGCGTGCTGAGCGGGAGTGCTGCGTGAGGATTCCGGCATACCGAAGCGATGATGGCGCCAGAGGATCAATTTCCCGAAAAACAGGAAGAGAAAATCCTGTAAAAGCATGGAGCAGGTTTTCCACTTCCTGCTCACCCTTTTCGTAGGCCCGAAGGGAAAGTCGATTTTTCTCCCAGACTTCGTATAAAAGGGGGTAGAGTCTCCCGTGAAGAATGTCGAGAAAATCGCGGGCGGCGGAGCCGTCCTCGTTCTTCTCCTCAATCAGGTCCTCTGTATAGAAAGTCGGAAGAGGAGAGGCCACCCCATAGAGACCAAAAAAGTTTACATCGAGCAGCGGCTTCCCTGCCCAGCCCTCCCATTTCAGAGATTCGATGTCGTGAGGAGGAAAGGCTAAAGAGAGGGTTGGCCGGATCATGACTCTTTGCCAGAGATCCCCTTCCGCCTCTTCATGCGGAGTACTCTCAATCAAGAGTCTGAGCAGCCGGACCGCCTGAAAAAACTGGAACTCCGACGCCTTCTTTTCCAGATTATTTCTGAGTCGTGCTAGATCAGGGGTTGCGTGCCCAGCCTCTCCGTCCATGAAATACTCTCCCCAGTCAAGGCATTCTCTATATCCAGCTTCGTAAAGGTATTGATTGTGGCGTAAACAGAAAGAAACTCATTCAAAACCGTTCCAAACAGATAGAGATCCGGCAGGTCGGCAAATCCGTCTCCTCGTACTTTTACGAGAATCTGAGTTCCCCGCAGGAGAACTCCCCGGATAAACCTCGTTTTGCGGGAGAGGTGAACCTCTTCGATACTTTCAATCCGTTTTCTGTTGGCATCTTCAAGCCCCTTGTTTCTCTCCATGGGGAAAATATAGACGGAAAGAAGCGCACGAAGGCGGGGGGCATCTCCCAGAGATAAAAAGTTGATTCCTAGCTGGGACAGTATTCTCCACGCCAAGGCGTCTCCCAGGGGAGGCTGTATATATGGGGTGGGGGATGTCAGATTGGAAAAGGACAGGCGTTCAGGCGAGTTGTCCGTTGGACGATTGATCTCTCCCGGCTTTAAGGACTCAGGAAGCATTCTGTTGGTCGCGCGCAGGCGAATCGACAGCGTCTCGTCAGCGGGCATTTCTCCCTTTCCGTAGAGGACGCCCAAATAGGTTTCAGCCCTCGCATCGGTCTGGGCGGTCCTCCGAATCACCCGGTAGGCCCGGGCCGAGGAAGAGCTTTCCTGTCCAAGGAGCTCCTGGAACGGTCGGTACTCGGAGGTTCTCCCCGTGGCCGAAGACACTCCCGTGACACCCTCGATAGCAAACACATCAAAGTGCTCACGATTCATTCCCGAAAGACGAATGGGGATTTCGCTTTGCCGATGGGCCAGGGAAATCGGTTCGGCGCCTGCGTCAAAAATATTGACCGCAGGAACAGCTCCCAGGATGAAGTGCTGTGGCTGCAGCGCGAGCGGACGGGCAGGATTTTTTGTCAGACGAAAGGTTACTGTCGCGGTTGTTCCCGTTCCCCTTTTCGTCCAGGCGGACAACCCGGTGAGCTCAAGGAAGAGAAACTTTGCCGGCATCACAAAAAATTCCTGAAAGAGCCTGTATGCGGAAAAAGAGTTCGGGGAATAAGGAAAAAGAGCCGAATCGTCACCAAAAGATGGCGCACGGAGGACTCGTGGAGGAAGAAAAACGGGGGCTTCGCCGGGAGCCGAGATCTCAATAGATTCGAGATTCTGTGTAAGCAGGTAGAAAAGATTTGAGCCTTCGGAGTAGGAGCCTCCCAAGTAGAAGGTGAGAGAGGATGCCGACAGCTGCGAAAGCGTCATTCCGGACAAGGTCAGCTGGATCGAGGCAGGACGGCCGGCTTCCTGAAGAACCTTGACGGCGGCAACAGTCAGTGGGTGGAGATCCATCTCCTGGCACGTCTCGAAATAACAGGTGGTTCCATCAACTGGAACGGAAGCCACCCGTGTTCCTCTTGGAATTTTGACCGATTCGGCGAGCTTGCCCTTTGGAGAAAATGCGAGAATCGTCGCACATGGTATGGGCCGGAGGAACTGAGAGAAAAGAACCTGGGCAATTTCCTGGATGAACTCCGGAAACTGATCCGTAAGCCGCTGCTGGAGGATCGAAACAAGAAAAGCCACACCTTCGAGAAGACGCTCGACGTCCGGGTCGGCCGAAGGCTGCCCAAGCAATGGGGCAACAGCCGGATGTGCCAAGGAAAACTCCTTGGACAGCACGCGGAGATTGGCAAGCTCCTGCTCATAGGCACTCGTGGACATTGAAGAAGACTCTCCCCTCAACTTACGATCAGACGGATACGGCCTAGGTCAAGACAACCTCTCCGTTAGCTTTGACCAACACAGGAAACTGAATGGTCATATTCTGACCGTTTACAAAAATTTCTCCCGAAATCTCAAGTCTCAGAGCACCGAGCTCCGTTGTTGTTTCATGGGCCCGGACCTTCGGAGACAAAAGCCTCGGCTCATAGCGACCCACCGTCTCCAAGATGGCTCTGACGATCTCAAGAGACGAACCTGACTCAAACGACCCTGCCACATTCGACAGGTCAGGTACGCCAAAATCATCTGAAATGGGCGCTGACTTTTTTCGGGTGCGGAGAATGCGCGACAGATGGGAGCGAATAGAACTCCTCACCATCTCAAAGCGAGACAGATTTCGGGTTTCCTCTTTGAACGCCAAGGAACCGATCCGCTCAAGAAGGCGTTCACGTGCCTCCATCTAAGTCGCGCCCCTCCTGTTACCCCGATACAACTACTTTGGATTATTCCAGGAGTCCTCTCCGGAGATCCCGCCATCCGCCCAGGTAACCGTGATCTTTTCGAAGGCGAAGGAGACATCTTCCATATGACCCATCTGCCGGTCTTCCTGTCTCAGAACATTGGGCATCCAGTCGCGGATACAGACAATTGTCGCGTTTTCGAGCTCGGTCGTGTAATACTTCTCCTCCTTGCCCTGCGCATTGATCCGATACCAGTCGATGGTCACCTTGGTCATCTGCTCACCGGTGCAAAGAGCCTGGAAAAGCTTCGGAGACGCCTTGTCGATTTCCTTGGTGATGGTGATCGGATTGTGAACGCGCCGACCTGTAGGAAGGCCCGTCTGGGGATTCTTGGGGAGATCCACCGTATAATCGAAAGCCTGAACCTGCATGGCTCCTTCGCGACCCTTGATCGCGCAGGATCCCTCAATTTTTCCCTGATTTTTGGCATGAACAAAAGCATAAAGCGGCATCGGCATGACAAGTCCTTTCTCTTGACCACATCATGAATAAATAAAGCGGGAGCCTTGTGCTCCCGCCCTCTGTCAAACGCTACTTTTTATCCAGCTTCCCAACAAGAGAAAGCGTAAACGAAGCTCCCATGTACTTGAAGTGAGGACGCACCTTCATTGATACCCGATACCATCCTGGATCTCCATCAACATCCATGACGACAATTTCCGCCTGCCGGAGAGGCCTCTTGCTCCGGACACCGGCGGCAGGATTATCCATGTCGGACACGTATTGGCGAATCCAGTTGTTGAGTTCAGACTCAAGGTCACTTCTTTCCTTCCAGGTTCCAATATTTTCCCTTTGAATGATCTTGATATAATGAGCAAGACGGCTCATCACGAAAATATAGGGAAGCTGGGTTCCAAGCTTGTAGTTGAGCTCGGCTTCCTTTCCTTCCTTTGTCTGACCAAAAAACTTCGGTTTTTGCGCGGAATTCGCAGAAAAGAAGGCAGCGTTATCGCTGTTCTTCCGCATAGCCAGCGCCATAAAACCCTGCTCGGCAAGCTCGAATTCCCGGCGTTCGGAAATCAGGATTTCCGTGGGGATCTTCGACTGAGTCTCACCCATCGCCTCAAAGTTGTAGATGGGAAGATCCTTGACGGCTCCCCCACCTTGAGGTCCGATGATATTCGCATTCCAGCGGTACTGGGCGAAGGAGGCTGACAGCCGGGACGCAAAAGCAAAGGCGGCGTTTCCCCAGAGGAAGGCACTATTTCCCTCCGCCACACTTTCCTGGTAGTTGAACTTTTTGGAAGGAGCGGTCTGGATTCCGTAGGGCACTCGCAGCATGAAGCGGGGAACTGTCAGGCCAACAAAGCGAGCGTCTTCGCTCTCCCTAAACCCATTCCACTTTGTGAATTGAGGCATCTCGTAAATCGAAGCCAAGTCTTTCAGGTTGGGAAGCTTTGAAAACTCGTCAACACCGAAAAACTCAGGGCCGGCTCCGGCAATAAAAGGAGCATGGGCCATCGAGGCGACGCTCGCAACACTCTGAAGCAGCTTGATATCCTGAGCTCCAGGATTCATCTCGTAATTGGCAATGATCGATCCGTATGGCTGACCGCCAAACTGTCCGAATTCGTTCGTATAGGCAATCTTGTAGAGACCGGAGTTCGTAATTTCCGGGGCATCCTCGAAATCCTCACGAAGCTTTTGCTTGCTTACGTTCAGAATCTCGATTCTGTTGTTTTCCCTGAAATCTGTCTGGTCGACAAGGTATTTCAAGGACCGCCATGCAGATTCCATCTTCTGGAACTCCATGTGGTGCAGGATGGCGTCAACCTGTCGGCACAATTTTTTGTCGAGATCGGCAATAATCTCATCGACCGTGGCCTGGGTCACCTTTTCAACCGACCGCTGCGGCTCAAGGATTTCGTTGATAAAAGCCTTGACCCCCTGGCGCGTGATGGAATACGCTTCGTCGCCCGGTTTTAAGCGGGTGGCTTCAACAAGGTCGTCGATCAAAGAGTCACTGAACGTCGAGGAGCCTGCCTTCTCTTCTTTTTTCTTTGCATTATCAGACACAACCTACCTCCTGATTGATCGATGCAGCGTGAGTTATTCGATTCCCAGCTCTGAAAGGAGCTTTGTCCGGGTCTCATCATTTTGAATGATTTCCTGAAGTTTCTTTCTGAAGTCAGGGATATTTCCGAGAGGTCCCTTGAGTGCCTTCAACGCATCACGAAGAGCGATGAGCTCCCGAAGCTCAGGAACCTGATCCACGATGGAGTCTGGAGAAAAATCCTTCATTTCCCGGACTTTGAGAGACACCGTCATCGTTTCTGGCTCCTTGCCTTCGACAGAAGGTACCAGATGGTTCGGTACGCTCATGGTAAGGCTCAGATTGTGATTTTCCATCACACTATTGAAGTTATCCTTGTCCACGTTGATAGGTTTAATTTCTTCAAGCTGGCGCGGGTCATCTTTCAGCGTAAAATCGCCAACAACAAGCTGCTTGAACGGAAGCTCAACATCTTCTTTGGCATCCCCCACAGCAGGACGATAGACGATATTGACACGCTCCTTTGGTGCGACAGACCCCTGATCGTCCATTTCAACTCCTTCTTCATGTCCCGAAGGACCTGAGGTTATTCATAAGAGGCGAAAACGGTTAAAAACCGAATCACCCATTTGAGCCAAAAGGAGACGATCCGGCCCGCTACCTATTGAGGGCTTAGGATGGCCTACTCTTCGCTTGTCTTGATTTTCCTTCCCATTACTCCGAGAATTCCTGAGACAAGTCATTCCTAATACACGTAACAGCTCGCTTAATTATTTTCTTGCTTCCTGAAGCATTTCATAGAAAAATTTTATAAAAACGAAAGGAGACGGCCACTTAAAACACAATATTTCATGTATTCATAGTCTATGTTCGACATCAAACGAGAATGAATTTCCTTTTCATTCGATACAGTTGCACAGACAAAAAATAACGTCAAGCAAGCTGTCTAAATCTGGCATTCATCGCTTATGCAGGACCATAAAGGTAGAAAACTTATAATATATGTTATATTTGTTATATTTATTAACTACTTACGATATTACTTCTCCCCATCAGGACAACAAGCAGACAAAGGGCAGTCTTCCTCCATACTTTTGCTTATTAAGAAACTTAAAAACGTATCTTTATCAAAGATATATGATTCTAAAAAAGGTGTCGTACAGTAAAAATCATAAAGAAATTAGTGGCATGACGAGAGCAGCGATCTCCAATAGGGAATCACCCTGGTCAGGACCCTCATCTTTTTATAAGACGTTGAAATCCGTAGAGCTTGCGAATGTTCCCAATGCGATGCAAGGGACGGGGAGGGAGTGATTCAGAAATCACGTCATGGGGATGGTCGAAATTTTCTTCTATGTTATTGCTTAGGGCTCTGCCGGACCAGGAATCGAGTCTAAATTACGAAAAGTTGAACCCGCAGGAGTTTTTGTGCGAAGATCATGGCGTCCGCGATACTCTAAAAATCGCTTTTCCTGTGACGGTATACGGGTTCATATGAGGCCGTTTCTCAGATTTTTCCTGCTCGCAATCATGGGGCCGCCGGTAAAGTCTCCAAGATTTTATTTCAATCCTATTAAGCGTTCACAAACAGGACCCTAGCCATGGCCTCTGGCAGACGATCTCCCTCCTCAAAAAGCATCAATACTGAAACCGGAGAAGGAGCAACACTCT
>JAJZCZ010000044.1 GCA_021828805.1 Nitrospirota bacterium
TCTCTCCAGAGCCGTCAAAAAGAAGGTCAAGAAGGTGACGCGTTTTATCGGAGAATACGAAGGGGTTTTATCTCTGGCGGCCAAGAGCCGGGGAATGGACGGGGTCATCTGCGGCCACATCCACTTCCCCGCATGTCAGGAGCGGGGGGATATTGCCTATCTCAATACGGGGGACTGGGTGGAACATGCCACAGCTCTGGTGGAAGACGAGACGGGGCGCTTCAGTTTGATCTTCTGGGAGGAAACGGAAAAAGCATCTCAACCCCTAGAACAAGAGATCATCCCAAAAGAATTGGGGCATAACACCCTTTGATGTGCTGTCTTCTTACATCCCTCGATAGCCGAAAGGGCCGTTGATGTAGAAGGTCACCGTCCCCATGGGGGTGACGGTCCTGGGGTAGTTTGACTGATAAACCGGCAGGGCGACTCCCGCCCCCCAGGTGGCGGCAAACTTCTGCGTGTGGGGCCAGGTGACCTCGACTTCCGGCGCCCACCACAGGAAGGAAAAAGGCGGGGCGTTGGCGGGTCCGAAGAACAGGTTCTGGCCGCTCTGGGATTCTCCGTAGAGTTCGAGAAGGTATCCGGCCCCCCATTCGGTATTGATGATGTGTTCGAAGGCCCCCGCATAGTAGAGAAGGTTTCCGTCCACCATGTGGAAGTTGGCCAAAGAGTTGGAGGCGATCCCGTTGTTAAAGGAATATCCCGCCCCGACGGTCGAGGGGTTCTCCACGATATCTCCGAGCTGAAAGTAAAATATAAAGGGCTTGACGTGCTTTCGGACCAGCAGCATGACCGCTTCATTGTAAGTCCCGTTTCCGAGCTGATCGGCACCGTAATCCTGGGGGTTCAGGTTCTGGTACTGTCCGGAGGGAATCCAGAAGTCGAAGGCCAGGGCAACGGCGGGAGTCGCCAGAGGAAGATAGACATTCCCGTCGGAGGTCAGCTCCCACTTGATTTCAAAATGAGTGTTGCCCACGCCAAAATGGCTGGCGGATGTCCCCGAAGGGGATAAGGGAGGACCCACCCAGTTCTGTTCAAGAGGCAAATAGGTATCCAGCTCAAGATTATGTCCCAGCCCGATCGCAAGGCGCATCGGCATATATAACGAGGAGGCCCCCGGGGTCAGATAGTCGTAAGCAAAAGGCTCGATGTACCAGGATCCGATCGGCTCCACCTCGGCCGTTCCAGTGAAGAAGGGGCCACTCGAATTCGGTCCCCAGGGGAGAAAGGGAGGGGCCAGGGCCTGAAAATCCTTCGCCATCGCGGAGTCGTTCGAGTACAGCATGGGAAATGACATCCCTCCCGACGAGTCCCCGGCCGCATCAAATCCCAGGGGGGCGGCCAAGGCCGTCCCTGGAGCCCATACTGCCGTCCACACAAAAACGGCGCACAAAAAGTCCCTCGCCCCTTTTAACGTCATCATCTTTCTCCTGGAAAACAGCAGAAGGTCAGCGGTTGCTGAGCTGGGATTTCTCGATGGGCAGGTCGTGTTTTGTCAGCAGAATAGCCAAGGCTTCGGCCGAACGGCCGTTTCGGAGGAGGGCTTCGGCCATGATCTTCTGATAATCTTTCGGCCAGACGTGCCGGGCCTTGATGAGGGAAAGAAGAGCCAGAGCCCGGCGATAATTATGATGGGCGATCAGGATACGGGCCTCATTCATGATGTAAGGCTCGTCATTGTCATCGCTGCGGAGGACACGGGCCTGCTCCAGGAGACCGATCGCTTTCTGATAGTGTCCCTGCCGGTATTCAATATAGGCCATATTGTTGAGAATAGTCGGCTCCCGGGGGGTGTCCCGAAGGGCCAGGCGAAGCTCGCTCTCCGCCTTCTGAAGCTCGCCTTTTTTGATTTCCCCATAGGCGTTCTGTTCGTGGAGATAGGCCCGGACATCCGGCTCCGTCATGGCCGCACACCCCAACCCTGTCGAACAGAGAAGGGCAATGCCCGCCGCTCCAAAAATACGTGTGATCGTCATTTCGCTATCCTTACTCTGTTTCATCCAGGGCCATGGCAGAACCAAAAAACCGGCGCTCCGGAAGCTTCCCGGAGGAGTCTCTTTATTCACAAAACGATACTTTGTCTCATTTACAAAATAATACGGAACATTCTCTCAGCTTGTCAACAGCAACGCCGTCTCTTCCCAATCTCTATGAAGCGGTCACCGGAGTCCCCCTCAAAAAACCGGAAAGAACCAGAAGACCCCGCCCAGGGCGGCAATAAACAAGCCACTCAGGACCTCTCCGTACCTTTCCAGAGGCCCCAACGAAATCCTGTGCATCGACTTTGCAGACACCGTGCACAGAAGAACATAGGTCCCAATCGTGCTGGCGGCAAACACGATCGACATCAGGAGTATCACACCGATCCCCATCTTGCCCGCAGAAAAAAATACCGGGAGACCCTCCACCATTGGAGAGGATCCGAGAATCAGGAGAAGGGAGGTCCGATGGGACCTTTTGTGGCGATGGTCGTGAAGCGGCGGGTGATTCTCTGATTCAGCAGAGAGCCGATGGGCGGATCCTTCCCCGTGATCATGCCAGTGTTCATGGGAGGGAGCATCCGGTTCGTGACGATGGTGATGGACATGCCGAAGCCTGGCATCTGACATGGGGCGGTAAAGCGGGTCTTTTTCGGATAAACCCTCTTCCACGGTGGGGCTGTCATGGCTGTGCCAGTGGCCTTCCCCATGGCTATGCCCATGACTGTGCCCATGGCTGTGACCGTGCCCCCCTTTCCGGAGAGCGCGCCAGGAACTTATGGCAATCCAGCCTCCGAAGGCCATCAGACCCAGGCTGGAGAGCGTATCGAGGTTCCGGCCATAGCGTTCTGCAAGCTGCTGCCCGGCAAACCATACGACAACTCCCAGCAACAGGGTCGTAAAGACATGCCCTGACCCTGCCCAAAAGGCCATACGCCGGGTCTCCCGGATCGACCATCCGTTTTGGCGGGCAACAAGGGTGATCGGAACCCAATGGTCGGGCACCATGGTATGCAAAACGCCAATCACGGCAAGACCAAGCAATAACAGCCACACAGACCCCGAGCCGGTAAAACCGCTCCAGAACCCCGTCAACAGACCCTCCACCCCACTGCTTTAAGCTCAAAACAAAAATGCTTGTTGTTATCGTCTTCGCCGTTCCCGGGCACGACCCACCAGCATCACCGCTACCTCAAGTAACGCTGGACGATATCAACCACATCCTCGACCGCCTGCTCCCTTTCCTGGAGGGTCGTCTCCCTGTCATTGAGGATGTGGTCCCGGACGTGTCCTTCAATCAGCTCGCACATCAGGGAGCTCAACGCTCCCCGAGAGGCCGCCGCGGTTTGCAGAATGAGAGAAACTTCCTCATTATTTCCGGATTCGAGAAGACGTTCCAGACCCTCAATCTGCCCCTTGATCCTCCGGACACGATCCAGAAGCTTCTTCTTGTTTCTGACGGTATGCATCCGATACACCCTCCCCTCGCATATACTATACTACCCTATAGTATATATCGACCCATGTACCTAATATCTTAAAAAATCGCTCCAAAGAGAACCAGGCCGCGAATCCGGCGCTGACCAGGAAAGAGCCCGCTCCCGCGAGAATCATAGAGAGCCCGGCAAGCCCCCCATGTTTTTCTCATCTCCTCAAAACACCGGTAGAATCAGATCGCTTACAGAATGTGACTCAAGGCTCTCTTACTTCTTGCTGCTGGACTCCCCTTCCCCACCCTTCTCCGGAAAGAGACAGGTGGTGAAATCTGTTGCTCTCCCTTGGCACTTTCTCTTTCTTGACAGACGGCAAGCCTTTGCCAATAATGGAAGCTTGCGTTCTCCGGACGAGGGGTCCGGCATTGTTACCCCCTCTCCCGGATTCTCCCACCATGTAACGGATAGGTCTTGCGCTCATGCCGAACCTGATCGTCCTGGGCACCCAATGGGGTGACGAGGGCAAGGGAAAGATCGTCGATCTCCTCACCGACCGGGCGGACGTCATCGTTCGCTACCAGGGAGGCCACAATGCGGGCCATACCATCGTCTCGGGCGGGGAGAAATTCGTCCTTCACCTGATTCCCTCGGGGATCCTCCACCCGGAAAAACTCTGTGTCATCGGCAACGGAGTAGCGCTTGACCCCCAGGCCTTCGTTGAGGAACGCCAGATGCTCCGTGCCCGGGGAATCGGCGTGGACAAGAACCTCCGCATCAGCGACGCCTGTCATCTGATCCTCCCCTACCATCGGGCCATCGACAAGCAGTCGGAGATCTCCCGGGGTTCCCGAAGGATCGGGACGACCGGCCGAGGAATCGGTCCGGCCTACGTGGACAAGATGGCCCGGATAGGAATCCGGCTGGGAGACCTCCAGCATCCGGCCCTCTTCCGGGAGAAGCTCACGCAGAATCTTGCGGAGACCAATACCTTCCTCGAGAAACTTTTTACGGCTCACGGCCTCGACGTGGAGAGCATTTACGCTGAAACCATGGCTCTGGCCGACCAGATCCTCCCCTTCGTCGACGACACCGCCCTGATCCTCCACCGGGCGATCCGTGACGGCAAGACACTTCTCTTTGAAGGCGCCCAGGGGACCCTTCTCGACGTCGACCATGGAACCTACCCCTTCGTCACCAGCTCCAATGCCTCGGCCGGCGGTGCCCTTACCGGGACAGGCGTTGGCCCCACCGCTATCGACCGGGTGCTGGGGGTGACCAAGGCCTATACCACCCGCGTGGGATCCGGTCCCTTCCCCACCGAACTGATCAACGAGGCCGGAGAGTATCTTCGCACCAAAGGGCAGGAGTTTGGAGCAACGACCGGCCGGGCCCGCCGGTGCGGCTGGTTTGACGCCCCAGCTGTGCGCTACGCCTGCCGGATCAATGGGATTTCCGCCATCGCCCTGACGAAGATCGACGTGCTCGATGCCCTGCCAACCCTCAAGATCGCCACCGCCTATGAAATCGGCGGAGAGCGCGTCGAGGAGTTTCCCCGACGGATCGAACTCCTCACAAAGGCCCGGCCCATCTTTGAAGACCATCCGGGATGGACCGAAAACACAGCGGGGGCGAAACGCTTCGAGGACCTTCCTGCCAACGCCCGGCGCTACATTGCGCGGATCGAGGAGCTCATTGAGGTTCCGGTGACGATCCTCTCCACCGGTGTCGGCCGGGAAGACACCCTGATCCGTCAGGACCCGTTCGCCGCCCGGTAGAAGAGCAGAAGCCGTTCCATTCTCTCCGCCACACCCCGGATTGAGGTGTCGAACCCCACAGGCCATCCGATGTCGAGGCTGGCGCTCTTGAGACGGGCCAGGCGCTCCCCGGCCTCACGACAATCCGGCGCATAAACGGGACCGATCTCCCCGCTTCCATGGACCGCCACGAAGTCACGCACCTCCTTTTCCCGGGCAAACCACTCCCGGGCTTCCGGATCCTTCGCGAGAAACCTCCCCAGACGCTCCCGGGGAGCCACCGCCTCATCCTTGACCACAAACCGGACCGAACAGCCTCCCCGCCCCACAAACAGACCCAGGTGGCCATAAGCCTTGTATCCTCTCTTTTCAGGGCCCAGAGCCAGCCATGTTTCATTGGGAGGGTTGACGCGCCGTCTCATGTGGCTCGCCACATGGGGAAAAAGCCAGACTTCCTTTTTCTCCATCTCGGAAGCGAGACGTTTCGCAAGCTCCAGAAGAGCCGGTCTCACCTTTCCGCGAATCTCACCCATTCTCTCCGCAAACTCAGGAATGCTAAAGATCCCGACCGTTGCCGGATCGAGCCAGTCTGCAATCTTTTCCATCTCGCTCCCTTATATTCGTTGAGACTTGAGGAAGTTTCCGCCTTTGATCAACCTGTCATCACAATGCGAACGGAAACCGGGGAAATCCCCTGCAGGGTCCCCGGTCCCTATGGCTCTTAAAGTACCACACTCCACCACCCGCGCTCGAGATGGAGACATTCGCCGGTCCCGTTTGCCGGTACTCACGGCGGAGCTTCAGGGTCTTCAAACACAGATCCTCCCTGTGAAACTTCCGGAAACATGGAGCGTGATGAAGAACTCCCCGGCTCCATGTATAATGGATACATTAGTTAACGGAGCTTCCCGGAAGTCCAGGGGAGCTCCTCTTGTTTTTCTTGCACCCTACACTGCCGGGAAGAAGAAGCACGTCCCTCTCCCCGGAGCCGGAGATTTCATTGGACCAGACCACACCGCTTTCCTCTGCTGCCATGTACTATCAGGAGGAGACCAAATATAGCCGCACGACAATTCACCGTTTCAGATCCCTCGACTACTCAAAAAAGCCCCCCCAGTTCAAAGATTTTCAGTCCGAAAGCCCCATCAGCCTCGTGCCCTTTCTTCCCTTTACCCATATCCCCTTCACCCGCAATCCGATTCCTGCGCCGACTCCCCAGCCTCCCACCCCCTGGGGCCTGGCCGACCTTTCCCGCCTGCTCTTCTTCTCTTACGGAGTCACGGCGATCATGGATTCCCCCAAGATCGAAAAGACCTACATGCGGGCGGCGCCCTCTGCCGGCGGACTTTACCCCGCGGAGGTCTACCTGGCGATCTGGGATCAGCCCTTCATGGCTGACGGAATCTATCACTATCAGGGCAAGGAGCATCACCTCGTTCCTGTTTACGAAGGCTCCTTCCGGGACAAGCTCAATGCCTGCTTTCTCCATGCCCCGACTCTTCTCGACGCAAGCTTCCTCATCCTTGTCTCAGGGATCTATGAACGCTCCTCCTGGCGCTATGGAGAGAGGGGCTACCGGCGTATTCTCCTGGACTCGGGCCATCTCGTCTCCAACCTGTCTCTCATGGCTCAGGAAACCGGCTTCATGGCCTATCCCCTGTCGGGATTCCAGGATGCCTTCCTGAACTCACTTCTCTTCCTCGGCGACCAGTCGGAAGTTGCCCTGACCGGGTTGGCCATGGTCTTCGAAGATCTCGCATTCGAGCCCATCCCCTGCAAGCCCTTCCTTCCCTCTCCCCCCCATCCTGCCTACTCTCCCCCGGAGCTCCCCGGAACAGGGGACCTTTTTCGGGATCTCCACCGTCTCTCCGCCATCGGACCGGATCCCTTCATCCCTTCCCAGGAGGCGCTTCCCGGCGACGACGACTACGATCCGACCGTTCTTCCCGTCTCCCGTTTTGCCCCCCAAAGAGACCCGGTTGTCCTGTCACAGAACACCGTCGACTTCTCCGATACCGTCTCGAGAGATCTTCTCACGCGACGTTCGGCCCGACATTTTTCGGGGGAACCGCTTCCATTCGATGATCTTTCAGCCATTCTCAGCTACGGATATGATCTTTCCTCAGAGTCTCTCCCCGATCCCGCCGCCCCGCCCGTTTTCTTCGGGAAATCCCTGTTTGCCTCTTATCTGGTGGTTCACGCCGTGGACGGACTTCTTCCCGGGCTCTATCACTTCTCCCCGGAGACCCGTTCCCTCACGCTTCTGCGGCGGGGCAACATGGCCGAGATCGCCTGCGAGTTCTCTCTCGGGCAGGACCTTGTCCGGGATGCCTCGTGCCTTCTGATCCATGCCGCCGACCTCTCCCGCCTTGTGGCACGGTACGGCAACCGCATCTACCGAACCTTGCATATGGATGCCGGGATCGCAGGAGAACGGATCAACCTCGCCTCCATCCGCCTCGAACGAGGGTCCAGTGGTATCGGAGGCTTTTTTGACGATGAGATCGCTGAGTTTCTTGGTCTGCCCAACACGACAGCCATTCTCTACCTCACCGTCATCGGTATGACTGCCAAGCCCTAGAGTCGCAAAAGGAGTTCTCCCGTGTCGGTCCTTCGCCTTCTGAGCCTCTCGGAACTTGCACGGCTCCGCGAAATCATCCGTATCCTGATCCGCTACGGACTCGACGACCTGGTGGGGTATCTCAAGATCAGTCCTCTGATTGCTGCCAAGGACCGGCTTCTTCTCCGGAGAGCTCCCCAAAGCGATTCCCGACCTGTCCGCCTCAGGAAGGCCCTTGAAGATCTCGGCCCCACATTCTCGAAGCTCGGACAGATCCTCTCGACCCGTCCGGACCTACTCCCCCCCGACATGATCCTGGAGCTCTCCCGTCTCCAGGACCGCGTCGCCCCGCTCCCCTTTTCAGAGATTGAAAAGATCCTCGAGAGCTCCTGGGGAGCTCCCGCCTCCGAGGCCCTTTCCTTTATCGATCCGGAACCAATCGGCCAGGCAACCATCGCCCAGGTCCACCGGGCAACCCTCAGGGACAAAACCCAAGTCGCCGTCAAGATCCGGCGGCCAGGGATCGTTCCCAAGGTCGAGGCCGACCTGACCATTCTTTCTGTGCTGGCCGACCTTCTGGAAGATAATCTCGAGCGCTCCCGTCGTTATCGCCCCCGGGAGGTCGTCCGGGAATTCGGGCGGGTTCTTCGCCAGGAGCTGGACTTCACCCAGGAGGCCCGCAATATCGATCGGGCGGCCCACCACTTCAAGGGAGATCCTGACATTGTGATCCCCCGATGTTTTCCCGACTATCTGAGCGAGCAGGTCCTGGTCCTGGAATACCTCGACGGGATCAAGATCGACCAGAAGGAACGCTTTGCAGAAATGGGCACCACCTCCGAGCGGGTAGCCCGGACCGGAGCCCGGGCCATTCTCCGCCAGGTCTTCGAATTCGGGTTCTTTCAGGGAGACCCCCATCCGGGCAATATCCTGGTCATGAAAGGAGGGCGCCTCGGAATCCTCGACTTCGGCATGTTCGGATCCCTCTCGAAGTCCTGGAGAAATCTCCTCGTCGACCTTCTGACCGCCCTTTCCGAGAGCGATGCCGTTCGCATTGTCGGGATTCTCCGACGGATGAACGCAGTTCCCGAAGAGGTCGACACCCTTCTCCTGGAGTCCGAGCTCTCCCGCTTGCTTGAGGAATACGTCAACCGTCCCTTGAGTGAGGTCCGGGTGGATCTTTTGGCCCACGAACTCTTTGCCCTCTCCCGGGAGCACGCCCTGAATCTCCCGACCGACCTCGTCCTGCTCCTCCGGGCCCTGGTGATCATGGAGGGAATCGGCCGCCAGCTCGACCCGGGGTTCAACATGGTCGAAGAAGCCCGCCCCTTTATCACGGAACAGTTTCTCCGGAAGTTTTCCTTCGATGACCTTCTCCGCAATCTGAAGATCAGCTCCCGCACGGCCATGCGGATCGTTTCAGGGCTTCCGGAGGCGGCCGAGCGCCTTTTCGAAAAGGCAGCCAGCGGCACCTTCCGCATCGACTTCTCCCTGCGGCACCTCGATGACCTGATTCGGGAGATCGACCGCACGGGCAATCTTCTCGCGCTCTCCATCCTGGTCTCCTCGCTCGTCATCGGCTCCGCCCTCATCTTCTCGGCCTCCCTCTCCTCTCACTCCTCCTTCAAGACCCTTGGACTCATCGGGTTTTCTGGAGCCGGTATCCTGGGCTTCTTCCTGGCGATCGTCATCCTGCGTTCCCGACGGTTCTAGAAACCCGGACACTCTCTCCACGGATTTCAGGAAAACTCTGCGGCGTCCGATGCGATGACGTTCGGGAAATGTGATCCGGAAAAACTATCACAAGATATCAGGGGATGAATCGGGGACGGAGCAGGTGCGAGGGGAAAAAAGAGAGAGGGGATGACTCAGGAGAGGGCACGAAGAGTCTCATCGGCCCAGACCTGTGCTTCCGCCTGTACCTCGGCTATCGCCTCATGGGGCAGAGGGGCATCGAAGGGCACATTGGAGAAAATCTCTTCTTCGGGAGAGGCGGGAACAAGGCGTCGCACCACGTTGAGCAGAGCTCCCATGTTGCCTTCTCCCGTCTTCAGGGCAGCCTTGATGGACTCATCGAGGGGAAGGCCGTCGAGGAGATCGGAAAGGGGGATCCCCAGAAGAGGCTCCGCCAGCGAGAAAAGGCCGGCCAGAAAGGCATGGTCGGGAACGAGTTTGCCCGGCCCGTGCCAGAGGGAAGACAGCCGCTCCATCAGGCGCCCCCGGATAATAGCCAGAAGAAAAAGAGGCCGGGCATAGCGGTTTTCGGTGGGAGCACTGGAGAACAGGAGAAGCTCCACCCATCTTTTGAGCTGGTCCCGTCCCATCACCAGGAGCGCCTGACGGAGATCGGTCACGGTCCTTCCTGGCGAGAGGCCCACAATATTGGCCACCCGCAACAGAGAACTCACAAGGTCGATGTGGGGGCGGATGGCTCCGATGATCTCATCCGTCTCCGCATCCGAAAGAACGAGGGCGAGGATCCCCGTCAGCGCCTGGCGAAGAGGGTCGGTCTTCTTTCCTGAAAGAGTCACCGGCCGGGCGAAGAAAAATCCCTGGAAGTAGTCAAATCCCAGCGCCATGGTCTTGAGCCACACCGCATGGGACTCCACCTTTTCCGCCAAAAGACGGATCTTCCGGGAGGCCAGCTTCTTCACCAACGGCTCAATTTCTGACTCCTTTACCCCCAGAATATCCACCTTCACAATCGATACCTGATCGAGAATGGGCGCCCACAGATCCTGATCACCCAGATAGTCGTCGAGAGCGAGGGTGTAGCCCCTTTTTTTAAGCTCCCGACAGCGGGCGACCGTCTCATCGTTCACAGGGACCGTCTCAAGGATTTCCAGGACAAGGTGCTCCGCCGGCAAGAGAAAGATGGCATCTTCCAAAAGAAAATCCCGGCCGATGTTAACAAATCCCTTCTTCTCCCCCAGGATGCGGGAGACCCCCATCTCCATCAGGGTGTCGACAATGACAGAAGCGGTAGCCACCGTGTCATCGGACACATTGGCCTCCCCAGGCTGTCGGCTGCTCCGGAACAGAAGCTCATAGGCAAAAATCTGACCGTTTCTGTCGAGGATGGACTGGCGCCCGATCAGGATGTCTCTGGAGGCAGGATTCATAAGAGATGCGACCTCACTGGCACAAGAGTGTGAAGGGCCAAGAGCAGTTTACGAAGACAAGGGGACAACCCCAAGTCTCATTTTCCCTGAATCTTCTTCACTATATTGAGAGAGTTCAGAATTCCTGCGACGGCACGGCCCTTTCCGATAATACTGTCGATGCCGTGGTGGCCGGTGTAGGGACGTCCGTTGAGGGTAAAGACGATCGCGTCCCCATCCTGACTGATCGAGGAGACCTGCATCTTCAGGTACCCGTCGTAGAGTGTCAGAGGCTTCCCTGTATCGAGAAGGATGGGAGCGTCATTGTACACCATGAATCCAATGTGATGTCCGATCGGACAGGAGATCGGAACCGCCCGGAAGTGCGGAAACCACTCGGAGTTTGCCACGATCTTGCGACTCTTCCCGTCGACTTTCCAGGTCTCGCTCACCATCATCGGGGCCGTAAAAGCGCTATATTCCGCGATCTGGCCGGCGTGTGTGTAGACCCCGAAGATCCTCGTCGAGGTCTTCTCGGGGACCTGCCCGGCCGGGTATTCATCAAGGGGGTGCGGCCGGATGGAAACTCCGTCGAGCGTCTTCCAGAGAACGGCCGGTCCGTTGCGGGGACCGGGCATCAGATAGGTGATGATGCTGTCACCCACCGAGAAACTGCGACCTGCCAGAACGGAAAAATTCTGGCAGGTTTCCGCCTCGACCTTCTTTTTGAGCAGGGTCGCCTTGTGGCCAAAGATGACGCCCCGGTCTCCCACAGGAAGATGGGTCTCATAAGGGGTGGCATCGTAAACGAGGCCTCCGGCCGGGATCAGGATCAAGGCCGGTCCGGTGGCCAGTCCATCCTTCCCCTTCCGGTGGACAACGATCGACCCCTTGATCACCAGACTCTCAATCGTCCGATTTTTCCCGTTCTTCATGGAGACCTCTTGCCAACCCGGCAAGACATTGGAGTCGATGACAGCCTCGTGAGGAAGAGATTCGGCCTCCGGAACAATGAGGTGCTTGCAGCCGAAAGACTCTCCGGCAACAAAGGGGTCAAAGGGAAGAGGGTAAGACGCGGCTTCTGCGGTCAACGAACCCCAAAAAAGAGAGAGGGACAGGAAGAGAAGCGCCGCAGGCTTCCCAAGAGCTCCATACGAGAAGGAGAAAGCAGAAGAGTCGCGCTGTGACAAGGAAAGTTCCTTTCTGTCTCGGGGTTCGCACAGGCAGGCAAGTTTTTCTACGACAGAACAGGAGTTCCGCCCACGGGACTCCGCTTCCCCCTGTTCGAGAGGAACAGTGTCAAAGAAGGAAGCAACACTCTCATCGGACAATATAATCATGAATCGGGAGACTCCTGCAAGATTTCTCCTCAATCACCGCCTTCCTCTCAATATTTCTCTCGAAATCTGCTAGTCTAGAGGCATTGGGAAGGACACGAGAGACTCTCTAGAGAAGGGGGAGCCCACCGATCATGCCCGTCATTGTTCTCGTCCGCCACGGGGCAACCCTCTGGTCAGAGTCCGGGCGCCATACCGGCCGCACCGACCTTCCACTCAGCGAGCTCGGGGCCGCCCAGGCACGCTCCCTGTCTCCCATTCTGGCGGGTCTGTCTCCCGGCACGATCCTGTCGAGTCCCCTCATTCGCGCCCGCACCACCGCCGAACTTGCGGGATTCGGACAACGGATCCTTCTTGAGCCCGACCTCCTCGAATGGGACTACGGAGACTACGAAGGGCTCACAACCCTGGAAATACGGAAAACAAATCCGGGGTGGGACCTCTTTACAGACGGAGCGCCTCGAGGTGAAAGCCCCCCGCAAGCCTTCGAACGGGCCCGCCGGGTCGCTGACCGCCTCCGAAAAGCTCCCTCCGACACACTTATCTTCGCCCACGGGCACATCCTGCGGCTCCTGATAGCGGCATGGCTGGAACTTCCTCCGGACCGGGCCCGCCACTTTGTTCTCAAGACCGCCGCTCCCACCCTCCTGGGGACGGAGCATGAATGGCCCGCCCTTCTGGCCATGAACGCGCTCTCCCCCCTTACCCACTGACGAAAGGAGACTTCATGCCCCGCATCATTCCCCCCCGCGTCACGAGCCATCCCTCATGGAAGGCATTAAAGGATCACCACAAGGAGATCGCGGCAACCCACCTGAGGGACCTCTTCTCCAGTGACCCGGGACGGGCCGCGCGGATGAGGGCGGAAGGAGCAGGGGTTCTCCTCGACTATTCGAAGAACCGGATCACCGACAGAACCCTCTCCCTTCTGCTTGATCTGGCAGAAAACTGCAAGCTCTCCGAGCACATCCGAA
>JAJZCZ010000045.1 GCA_021828805.1 Nitrospirota bacterium
CAGCACCAACTCCGAAAAAGAGGGCCTTTCCCTTTCCGAAAAACTCGTGGGAGACAACCTCGACCGCTTCATCAGGGATGCCCCCGGACGCGTTATCGTCTCGACCTTCTCGTCCAATATCCACCGCCTTCAGCAGGTAGCTGACGTGGCCCTCCGCCACGGACGATCCGTGGCCTTCAACGGCCGCTCTATGGAGACGAACTATCGGGTCGCCTCCGAGCTGGGGCACCTTCGTATTCCCGCCGACAAAGTCGTGAAGATCGACTCCATTTCCTCCCTTCCGCCGGAAAAGGTCGCGATCCTGACCACAGGAAGCCAGGGAGAGCCCATGAGCGGCCTCTTCCGGATGGCGGTGAGCGACCACAAACATGTCTCTATCGGCCCCGGAGATACCGTTCTTCTCTCCTCCCGGGTTATCCCGGGAAACGAACGGGCCATCGACCGGATTATCAACCTTCTCCTGCGAAAAGGCGCCATGGTCCACTTCCGGGCCATCTCCGACATCCACGTCTCCGGCCATGCCAGCGTGGAAGACCAGAAGTTGATGATTCGCATGCTCCGTCCCCGCCACTTTGTTCCCATCCATGGAGAATTTCGCCACCTTTCGGCCCACGCCCGGACAGCCCGGCGGATGGGAATTCCCCTCGAGCGCATCCACCAGATTGAAAATGGAGATGTTTTCGAAATCCACCAGGAGGACGCACGCGTCTGTGGGCGGGTCACGGTCGGACGGACCATGATCGACGGGAAAAACGTCGGGGAGATTGGAGAGGGCGTGATCCGGGACCGCAAACGCCTGGCCTCCGACGGCATGGTCACCGTTGTTCTGGGGCTCTCCCGCCAGAACAGTGAAATCGTTGTCGGTCCCGAGGTTTTCTCCCGGGGCGTTGCCCCCCAGGAACGCTCTGCCGAGCTCGACGGCCTCATCAAAGCACAGGTCCAGCTCGCATTCGATGCCGCCGAACCGGAGATCCGAAGCGAAATCCCGGCTCTCAAAACCCGGATCCACAACCACCTCAGGAAATTCTTCAAAAAGCAATTCCACCGGGATCCCATGATTCTTCCCGTTATCCTCGAGAACTGACTCCGTGAGCGAGACCTCGCCCTCTTCCCGGGACACTCCCCCCAGCCCATTGAACAGGGATCACCACATTCCCCTGACCTCCCTGCTCTTTGGGGCCTTGGCAATCTTTACGGCCGGGGCACTCTTCTCTGCTTCCCCCGACGACCCTTCCCTGCTCACAGGGGTCAGTGCCACTCATGCCCGCAACATCTTTGGCATGGCGGGCGCCACCCTGTCCGACATGGCCTACGGCTTTCTGGGACTCCCCTCCCTCCTGCTTCCAATCCCGCTGGCAGTCGAGGCCATACGACGCTTCCGGCGATCACCTTTTCCCCTTTCATTCTATGCGGGATTTTCTCTTCTCTTTACCGGAACAGGCCCCCTCCTCTCCCTCCTGATTTCCAAACCCCTCCCGACCCCATACCCTCCGGGAGGAAGTGCCGGAGCAGCCTTTCTGACGGTCTTTCTTCCCTTACTGAACCGGGCGGGGATCCTTCTTCTTTGCGGAACACTCATCCTCGGTGGACTCCTTCTTCTGGGGCGTCACATTCCCCTCTCCCCCCAGGGAATCCTCCCCCGTCTCCGGCTCCGGAGAGGAGGCACCCGTCAGGAGATCCCCTTCCCGCTCAAGGGGGACTCGCCCGACGCCAGTCATGAACCATCAAGCGTTCCGGCGTCCGCTCCGGAGCCTCTCCGGCTCCCTTCCCAGGATCCGGAGACGGACCGTCCCGAACCCGCGCCTTCCCGTTCCCTTCCACGAGGGGGGATCCTCCTCGACATCCCTGCCGATGCGACAACGCCGCCCCTGTCCTTTCTCGACCCTCCCCGGGAAGAGCGGGAAGACACCTCGGAGTTCCTCCGGGAGACGCAAAAGACTCTCGCCGACTTCTTTCGTGTTTACCAGGTCTCCGGGCGCATGGCAGGAGCTCAGACCGGACCTGTTATCACCCTTTTTGAGTTTTCCCCGGCCCCGGGAACAAAGGTCAACAGGGTTACGGGGCTGGCCAATGAGCTGGCACTGACCCTCAAGGTTCCCCAGGTCCGGATCCAGGTCCCTGTCCCGGACAAATCGACGGTGGGAATCGAGGTCCCCAATCCGAAGAGATCTCCGGTCTCCTTTCGCGAGATCTATGAAAGTCTCTCCTTTCGCTCGATTCCCTCTCCCCTGGCTCTCGCCATCGGAAAAACCGTCGCCGGTGAACCTTATGCCGCTGATCTGGCCCGCATGCCCCACCTTCTTGTGGCTGGAGCGACCGGAACAGGAAAATCCGTCTGCCTGAACGGACTGATTTCAAGCCTTCTCATGAAAAACGGGCCCGAGAACGTCAGGCTTCTCATGATCGACCCGAAACGTCTGGAGATGGCCCCCTATGAAGGGATCCCACATCTTCTCGGACCGGTAGTCACAGAGCCCGCTGTTGCCGTTGGGCGCCTTCGCTCTCTCGTCACCGAGATGCTCCGCCGCTACGATCTGATGAAGGACGAAGGGGTCAAGAATATTGCCGAATACAGAAAGGTCGTCCCCCCGGAGAAGGCCTTCCCCTATATCGTCGTCGTGATCGACGAGCTCGCCGATCTCATGCTGGCCCAGAAGAAAGAAGTTGAACCCCCCATCATACGTCTGGCGCAGATGGCCCGGGCCGCCGGGATTCACCTCGTTCTCGCAACACAGCGCCCCTCAGCCCAGGTTGTCACCGGCCTCATCAAAACCAATATTCCGACAAAAATCGCTTTCCAGGTGGGAAGCCAGATCGATTCACGGGTCATCCTCGATACCGGAGGGGCGGAGTTCCTTCTGGGAGCGGGAGACATGTTGATCAAGCCGCCGGGCTCCGACGTGGTCAGACGTCTCCATGGCTCCTATATCTCCGAAGACGAAGTAGGGCGCATCGTCGCATTCTGGAAGCGCTTTCCCCCACCCTCCCCTCTTCCCGAGGAGGCCAGGATCCTCTCGGGAGGAGCCTCCGGAAATGGAGAGTCAGGGGCTTCTTCAGGTGAAAACGATCCCGAGGAGGAAGGCCTCTATCAGGAGGCCCTCGCTGTGGTCGTTCGACAGAAGAAGGCCTCCACATCCCTTATTCAGCGCCATCTGAGAATCGGCTACAACAGGGCCGCCCGCCTTATCGACCGAATGGAAGAGGAGGGAATCATCGGCCCCTCTGACGGCACGAGCCGGCCTCGCCCCCTCCTGAAAGGAGCCGAACCCCATGAATAGATCTTCTCTTCCCGTACTTTTCGGAGCCATCCTTCTCACAGCCCTGACTCCCCTCTCTGTCGCCCATGCCGGAGAACCCCGATCCGCACAGCAGGAGCTCTCCCTCCTGGTCACCCGGGTCAAATCGGGAGAGGGCTTCCAGTCAAACTTTGTCCAGTCGCTCTCCGCCCCGGGAGCTCCGAAAACCCTGTCGAAGGGTTCCCTGATTTACCGGGCACCGGGGATGATGCTCCTCCGGTACACCGATCCCGCAGGGCAATGGCTCAACCTCGATGGAAACCATATGTCCCTTTATGTTCCTCAAAACCGCCAGGTTCTTCTGCGGACCATCAGAAAGCACCGGATCCCGGAAACTCCCGCAATCCTTCTCGCCTCGATCCCTCAGATTACAAAGTGGTTCTTCGTCAAACCCATTGAATCTGGCAACACTCCCTCGGGATCACCACTCTCCCTTGTCCTCATTCCCCGCCATCCCGACCCCCATCTGGCGCAAGCGACACTGACCCTCAAGAAAGGGACGGGCATCCTGACCCGGCTCCTCTTCATGGAACAAAATGGAACACGACTTTCGATCCGGCTTGAGAAATTCAGAGTTCTTCCCCACGTTCACCGGAGCGACCTTGCCGTCTCTGTCCCCCCGGGAACGACCGCCGCAAAGATTCCGGGGGCCTTTTGATGGCCCGCAAGACAACGACCAAAGATCATCAGGCGGGGAGCATCTCCCTTCGGGGTGTCCGCCAGCACAACCTCAAGAACCTTGATCTCGACATTCCACGACATTGCCTGGTGGTCATTACCGGCCTCTCCGGCTCGGGCAAAAGCTCGCTGGCCTTCGACACCCTTTACGCCGAAGGGCAGCGCCGCTACGTGGAGTCTCTCTCCGCGTATGTCCGGCAGTTTCTCGAGATGATGGACAAGCCCGACGTGGACTCCATCGAAGGCCTTTCCCCCGCGATCGCCATCGACCAGAAGGTGACATCGCGAAATCCCCGCTCCACCGTGGGGACGGTCACAGAAATCCACGATTATCTCCGTCTTCTCTATGCCCGGGCGGGACACCCTCACTGCCCTGTCTGCGGGCGCCCCGTGACCCCCCAAACGGTCTCTCAGATGGTCGACCAGATTCAATCCATGCCCGAGGGCACCCGCTTCATGATCCTGGCCCCCACCATTTCCGGGCGGAAGGGAGAGTATCGAAAGGATCTGGCCCGTATCGCCCGGGATGGCTTCACCCGGATCCGGCTTGATAAAGTCGTGTACGACCTCGAGGACATTCCGGAGATCGATAAGAAACGCGCCCACACCCTTGAAATCGTCATCGACCGCCTTTCAGTCCGGACCGACATGGGGCAGCGTCTTGCAGACAGCCTCGAAACGGGACTCAGAGAAGGTCAGGGACGGGTTGTCATTCTCCTGACCGAGGGACGAGCCCCAGGCGGGGCCCCCGAAGAGATCATCCTGTCCGAGGCAGAGGCCTGCACCGTCTGCAACATCAGCCTTCCCGAGCTTGCTCCCAAGCTTTTCAGCTTCAACTCCCCCTACGGAGCCTGCCCCGAATGCCTCGGGATCGGAACCCTCATGGAGGTGGACCCGGCCCTTTTGATTCCCCACCCCGACCTCTCCCTCTCCGAAGGAGGAATCAAGCTCCTCGAAAGCCGCAACATGGGCGCACTCCGGACCCGGACTCTCAAATTCATGGAGGAGAGAGGGGTCTCACCTGTGACCCCCTTCGCCCGGATGGACCCTGCGTTTTTCCAGGAACTCCTCCATGGAGCCGCCCTCGACGACGAAGGCCGTGGCGGATCGGGGCGCACCTCAAAAAAGAGCCATTTCGAAGGACTTGTCACGATGCTGGGAGATCTCCACAAGAGGGGACAGATGGGAGCCTGGGCCCGGGCCGAGCTCGAGTCCGTACTTTCGGAGAAGCCTTGTCCATCCTGTCATGGAGCCCGCCTTAAACCCGAGAGCCTCGCCGTGACGGTGGGAGGGCTCAACATCCACCAGTTCTCGGATCTGTCGGTACGGGACGCACTCCAGACCGTCGACTCCCTCCATCTCACCCCCAAGGAGGAGCAGATCGCGCGTAAGGTTCTCCGGGAAATCAGGAGCCGTCTCGACTTTCTTGCCGAGGTGGGAGTTGACTACCTGACCCTCTCCCGCTCTGCCCAGACGCTTTCCGGAGGTGAATCCCAGAGAATCCGCCTCGCCACACAGATCGGAGCCGGACTCACGGGGGTCCTCTACATCCTCGATGAGCCCTCCATCGGACTCCACCCCCGGGACAACAAAAAGCTCCTGGAAACCCTGTTTCACCTCCGCGACCTGGGAAACTCAGTCATTGTCGTCGAACATGATGAAGAGACGATCTCCCGGGCGGACCATGTGATTGACATGGGGCCCGGAGCGGGACGTTACGGCGGAGAAATCCTGGCCCAGGGAACCCCCCAGGAAATCACAAAGAACCCCGCCTCGATCACCGGACGCTATCTCTCCGGGGAACGCCGCATCGGACGAACCTCTTCGCCCCGCTCCCCCAAAGGGACCATGACGGTGGTTGGTGCCACCGAACACAACCTGAAGGAGATCGACGTGGAGATCCCCCTCGGCCTTCTCACGGTGGTCACCGGGGTCTCCGGCTCAGGAAAGAGCACCCTTGTTCTGGATGTTCTTTATAACCGCCTGGCCCGGGTTTTCTACGGAAGCCGGGAGCGACCTGGACAATGCCGGGAAATCAGGGGGGTCGACAAGATTGACAAGGTTGTCCACATCGACCAGACACCCATCGGTCGAACCCCCCGCTCCAACCCGGCGACTTATACAGGTCTCTTTACACCCGTCCGGGAACTCTACTCCCAGGTTCCGGAATCCCGGGCCCGGGGGTACGATCCCGGCCGCTTCAGCTTCAATGTAAAGGGAGGGCGATGCGAAGCCTGCCAGGGGGACGGCGTCCTGAAAATCGAGATGCACTTTCTCCCGGATGTCTATGTGGTCTGCGACCTCTGCCACGGGGCCCGCTACAACCGGGAGACTCTGGAAATCCGCTACCGGGGGAAAAATATTGCCGAAATCCTTGAAATGTCCGTCGACGACGCCCGGGACTTCTTTACCGCCATCCCGTCAATTGCCGGCAAGCTCGACACACTGAAGGAAGTCGGTCTCGGGTACATCCACCTGGGACAATCAGCGACGACACTCTCCGGAGGAGAAGCCCAGAGAATCAAGCTCTCCCGTGAACTCTCCCGACGGGCCACGGGGAGCACCCTCTACATTCTGGACGAACCCACCACAGGCCTCCACTTTGCGGACATCCAAAAGCTTCTCGACACTCTCGACGCCCTTGTCGATACCGGCAACACGGTGGTTGTCATCGAGCACAATATCGATGTCATCGCCAACGCCGACCATCTGATTGACCTGGGGCCCGAGGGGGGCGACAAGGGCGGCCGCGTCATCGTCTGTGGCTCTCCTCAGGAGGTCATGAACCACCCCACCTCCTATACCGGGCTCGCCCTCCGGGAGCATCTGGGCCGCCGTCCCCCTTCCCCAGCGCCACGGTCTCGTAAAAAATGAGCGCCTCCAGACTGGCCTTGAGACTTCTCCCTTCGACCCCGATGAAGATTCTTCTGCTCGCCTTCGGGGTCAACATGTCCCTGGCGCTTCTTAAGATCATCTGGGGCCACCGGATCCACTCCGTGGGCATGCTGGCCGACGGATACCACGCTCTTCTCGACTCCGCCTCCGATCTCATCTGCCTCTTCGGATCCTTTGCAGCCAAACGGCCTCCAGACATCGAGCACCCCTACGGCCACTTCAAATACGAACCGCTTACCCAGGCTGCGGTCGGCCTTCTTCTTTTTTTTACAGGCTATGAAATTCTCTACCACAGCTATGAAGAATTTGTCCGGCATCTCCATCCCCATGCCACGCTGTCCGCCGGTCTGGTGATGGGCATCTCGATCCTTCTCCAGACACTCCTTTATCTGGGAGAGAAACGCGTCCTCAAGATCACGGGAGATGGAATCGTGGGCGCCGATGCCGTTCATATCAAATCAGACCTTCTGGCCTCCGGCTCCGTTATCGTGGGACTCTTCCTCTCCTATCACGGGCTCTCTGTGGCCGACCCTCTCGTTGGCGTCCTGATCGCCGGTTTTATTGGCCAAGCCGCCTACCACCTTCTCCGGGAAGGGGCCATGGTCCTCTCTGACACCTCCCCCCTTCCCCCCGAAGAAATCATTCGCCTTGTGCGCAAAGTGCCCGGAGTTGTCGCCTGCCATACCATCCGCGCACGAGGATCCAAAAATCGTATTACAATGGATCTGACAGTCGACGTTCCGGGAGAGATGACCGTCCGGGTCTCCCACGAGATCGCCGACCGGATTGAACATGAAATACAGTCCCTCTACCCGGCCGTCGTCGACGTCGTTGTTCACATCGAACCCGACAAGGAGGATTTACATGCGTCCCGTATCCCTTGACAGGATCAACCCCGCCGCCCCCTTTGCCATCACCATGGGCGACCCGGCCGGCATTGGCCCCGAAATCATCGTAAAAGGGTGGACCGCCAAAGATATCGAGCGGACCCGGAAGGTCGTCATCGGGGACCTTGACCTGATCTCGGCAACCGCCCACACATACAACCCGGGCCTCCTCGTCCAGGGAGTCTCCTCTCCGGAAGAGGTCTCGGAGGACCCCAACGTTCTGTCCGTTCTCGTTCCTCCAGGAACGGGGAGCATCGACCCTGTCATTCCGGGCCAACCCTCCGTCGCCTCCGGGCGATGGTCCTATGCCTGTGTCAAGATGGCAGTCGACCTGGCCCGGGAGCGTCGTATCGCCGCCATGACAACAGCCCCGCTCACCAAGGTGGCATTGCGGGCGGCCGGGTATAACTACCCCGGCCATACAGAGCTGATCGCCGATCTGTGCGGACGTCCCAGGGTGGGAATGATGCTGGTGGGCGGCCCCCTTCGGGTCATCCTGGTGACCATTCACATCGCTCTCCGGGAAGTTGCGGGCCAACTCACAAAAGAGCGGGAGCTGGACACGATCCGACTGGCCGCGGAAGCACTCAGACTTCTGGGGGTCACCGAAACAAAAATCGCTGTCGCGGCCTTGAACCCCCATGCCGGGGAATCCTCTCTCTTCGGAGATGAAGAAGAGCGGATCATCTTCCCTGCCGTCATGGAAGCCCGGACTGAAGGCCTTGATGTAGAGGGTCCCGTACCGGCAGATACACTCTTTCACCGGACCTCCCGCGGCGATTTCGCCATTGTGGTCGCCCAGTATCACGACCAGGGGCTGATCCCTCTCAAGCTGATGGGATTTGGCAAGGCAGTCAATGTCACTATTGGCCTCCCCATCCTCCGGACGTCTGTGGACCATGGAACGGCCTACAACATTGTCGGAAAAGGCCTCGCCCAACCTGGCTCCATTGTCGAGGCCCTCCGTCTCGCCCAGAGTATCGTCGACCGTCACGCTCCCCGCTAACCGGCTCGAGTCTCTCAAGGGATTAGGTAAAAAAAGAAAGAAATATCAAATTCTTAAAAAGAAGTGATCCCTCACTCAACTTTCTGCACATGTCTGCCGAAGAGTGATGTGTCAACAGGTTTCTTCGGGACGCAAGACATCTAGCACAAGGAGTGAACAATGATCACCTCAAAAAAAACGGTCGGAGGCCTGTCGGCCCTGCTTTTGACCGCAACACTTATGATTGCCGGAGCTATTTTCCCTGCCCGCTCCTGGGCCGTCACCTCCGCTCCGGGCGTATGGGATCTGATGGTTTTTGGAAACTACGACATGGTCAGCCCCAATACAGGGAGCCTGTACTCGACAACATCAACACCCACCTGGAGCAATGCCATCAACAACGGCTACGGAGCAGGAATTGGCGTTGCCTACTGGTTTAATGACACCATCGCCTTCCGCCTTGAGGTTCAGGGTAACTTCTTCCAGGGACAGAACTCATTTAAAACAACCTCAATGGAATCGGCCCCGATTACGGGCGGATTCGAGGCGAAGCTTTATGGAGACACCGACTACTACCTTTACGCCTTTGTTGACGCCGGTGCCGCCTACGAACTGTCCCTTCCCAACACCACCTCTCCGGCACTCTCGGCAGCCGGACAGTCCAACGCCTGGTCCTCCTACGGAGATGCGGGTCTTGGTCTGAACCTCGACTACGTTTTTGTTGAGGCCAAGTTTGCCTACCTGATGGACTTCCTGCCGAAAACAACCGGACAGAACGCCCTCTGGTACATTCCTGTCACGGCAGGCTTCAACTTTTAGAAAATCCGGAAACATGGAGGGGGGCCTCGGCCCCCCCCTCTCTCTTTTTATCATCGAAAGAGTTTTACCGACCGCTTTTTCGAAGCGCTTCCTGTCGGGAGGAAATCTTCTCTGTCGATAAAAAATCCTGACAAATTTCTCCGCCCTCTTGCGAATCCCTGCAAGCTTTGGTAGCTTATTTCTTGCCGTGTGATCCAATACCCCACCCCTTTTCAAGGAGTCTCAATGAAAAAACTGGCATCCATTGTCGGCTCTCTCGCAGCCGTGGTCTTTTCCCTTTCCCTGGTCGCGGCACCTGTGTCCTTTGCGGCCGACGCAACCGCTCCTGCAGCAGCCACCGCTCCTGCAACCACCCCTGCTCCAGCCAAGCACAAGGCCCACAAGAAGGCTCACCACAAGCGCCACTGGAAGCATCACCGCTGTAACCACCACACCCGCTACTGGAAGCGCCACCACCGTTGCTATCCTCACCACAAAAAGCCCCACGCCATGAAGCACCACAAAAAGCACCACGAAAAAAAGCATCACGATAAGAACTAAAAAAAAGAGGGCCAAGATCGTTGATCTTGGCCCTCTTTTCATTTTCCGGCTTCTTCCCAAACTCGTCTGATTCCTTACACCTCTGTTTCTCTTTTTCCTCCCGGAACACCACCAAAGCCGTCGCTCTGTCTCTGTCTCACTGTCTTAAACCGAAGAACAGCCCTCTCTCTAGATCAGCTCTTTCCCTTTCGAACCGACGCAATCGCATTCCGGGCAAGGAGGTCGACCCGCTCATTCTCCGGGTGCCCATCATGGCCCCGAACCCAGAACCAGATAATTTCGTGAAGGGCGGCAAGACGATCAAGTTCACGCCAGAGATCCTCATTCTTGACAGGTTGTCCCGCCGATGTTCTAAATCCGTTTTTCTTCCACGAATGGATCCACGTGGTCATCCCGTTCTTCACATACTGGCTATCGGTCGTTACCGTGACGCGACAGGGCTTCTTCAGTGCGGAAAGACCGGCAATAACCCCCTGAATCTCCATTCGATTGTTTGTCGTCTGGGGATCCCCCCCCGACAACTCACGAACAGATCCCCTGCAACGGAGAAGGACGCCCCAGCCTCCTGGGCCGGGGTTCCCGGAGCAGGCACCGTCAGCAAAGAGCTCAACGTCGTCTTTCTCCATCAGGGCGCGGTGGGAGCGCTCAGCGTGCCCAATGCATAACGGTAGGCGACAAGGGCACTCATCAGATCAAAGCGGGCCGAATCCACATCAACCCGTGAACGTCGAAGAGCTGTCTGCGCATCAATGGCATCCACAGAGTGGGCCGTACCGGCACGGTAAGCCGCTTCGACCTGGTGATCATTCTCTTCAGCGTTTTCCAGCGCCGTCTCGGACTCCCGGAGGCGCTCTTCATCCTCCTGGACATCGAGCGCGGCATCCCGGATTGAGGCCAGGATCCGAAGCCGGTCGTCCTCTGCCTGATGCATCGTGCGCCGCATCTCTGCCCGCGCCTCATGAATCTGGCTTGTCATCAGACCCCCTGAAAAGATAGGGATATTCAGGACTCCCCCCACATTGACCGTCGAGAAGGGAGAGGTTGGAGATCCAAAAAGGGGAACGGAGATCTGCGCCAGATAGTATTGAGCATTGCCCGTAATAGAAGGGTAGTTCTGATCTTTGGCCGAATCCAGCGCGGCCTTCTTCTGTCGGACAGTCTCTTCATCCGCCAGAATCTCGGGATGGGAAGAAACAAGATGGTCGAGCTCCTGTCCGCCGGGAAAGGCAGGAACTCTTTCCGGTTCCCCGGGAGAACTCGCAACAAAAGGACGCTTCTTCCGAAAACCGATTGCCCGGCCGAGGTCAACCTGGGCCTTCCTCCGGAGGGTCTCCTCATGAATCAGGTCGAGTCGGGCCGATTCGAGATTGACCTTGGCCTGGGTGACGTCGAGCCGGAGACCCACGCCCGCTGCCAGTCTGGCCCGGGCCTCTGCCAGATGGGACGAGGCGTCGATAACGCTCTGACGGGCGGAGAGAACACGGTGCTGGGATTTCAGGAGATTGTAGTAGGCGGTCTCGACATCCCGGATCACCGTCTGCGCCTCCCGGCGGCTCATGGCTTCGGCCGCCCCCAACTGATGGCGGCTCTGCCGCATCTGGGAGTGTACCCGTCCGAAATCCCACACTGTCTGGCTGAGGGCCACCGTCAGGAGATTGTAATTCGCATAGGCATACCCGGGGATGAGAAAGAAGCCAAAGATGCTATTTCCAATCGTATCCGCATAACTGGCCTGCAGGGTGGGCAGATAGCCGGAGCGTGACGCCCCGAGACGAGCCCTGGAGAGACGGATATTCTCCTCCGCCGCCTTCAGTGTCGGCCGGCGAAGAAGAGATTCCCTGACGGCCTCCTGCAGAGTGATGGCCTGCCCTTCGGGAGACAAAAGCATGGTATCCGGAGGCGGCATTTGAGACGCCAGGTCACCGGCATAGGCAGCAGGAAGCCAGAAGACCATAAGAACAATAAGGGATTTAGCCGCCGCTAAAGAACGTATCACTCGACTGCTCCATGAACGACTTCGGGTTTTCCGGGAAGATCTCCCTGCGCGGGAGCGGAGCGATGGGACAGCCGCCTCATGAGCAGAATCATGGGAATTCCCAGAAGGGCCATAAGACCGGCCACAATGAATGTATTGTCATAGGCGGAGATCGCTGACTGAGTCTTGGCAAGGCCCACCACCATGGCCCCGGTCCGGGAGGCAGGATCGGCGGTGGGAACGCCATGCTGGACGGACTGGGAGAGAAAGGCCATCACTTTTTGGTAAAAGTACGAGTGCTGGGTCACGTTTGACTGGTACTGGGAGTAAAAATCACCCTCCTGGTGGTCAAGAATATTGCCCAGAACTGCCACGCCCAGTGCGCCTCCGATCTGGAGCATGTTGCTCTGAAGGCTTGAGGCCAGGCCGATATGACGGGGCGCCACCAGTGTCTGAGGAATCGAGGAGAGGAGTGCGTTGAGCATCCCCATCGAAAGACCAAAGATCAACTGGGCGACGATGATCTGCCCCATCGAAGGAATGCCCATAAGAAATGCATAGAGAAACTGGGAAAAAGCCAGCATGACAAAGCCGGCCACCAGTAATCCCCGCTTAAAGCTGTCAGACCCCTTGGCAGAGAGGCTGCCAAGAACCGGCATGGCGATTCCGGCCATGAGGGAAGAGGGAAGAAGGACCAGCCCGGCATCGGTCGCGGTAAAGGCGTTGAATGTCTGAACAAAGAGAGGAAGGAGAAACATTCTCCCGAACAGACCGATCGCCCTAAAAAAGTTGGCCACCATGATGAGGACAAAGTCCAGGTCCCGAAAGATCGAGAGGTCGATAAGCGGATGCTTCACCGTGAAGGCAGTGATCACATAGATCCAGAAGGAGATGGACGTTGCGGCCCAGCATTCGTAGACAAAAAAAGCGCTCCACCCCCAGCGCTCCCCTTCGGTCAGTCCGACCAGAAGAAACGAGAGAGCCGTTCCCAGAGAAATAAAACCGGCAAAATCGAAGGGAACCACCGTATGGCTCCGGTCCTTCTTCAGGATAAACAGGG
>JAJZCZ010000046.1 GCA_021828805.1 Nitrospirota bacterium
ATCACCGATCTTCAGGAGGAACAATATCATGTCCGTTCTTGTTGGAAAATCTGCACCCGATTTTACCGCCACCGCTGTCATGGGCGACAACTCCTTCAATGACAAATTTACCCTTTCCGAGGTCCTGAAAGGGAAATATGGCGTCATCTTCTTTTACCCCCTCGACTTCACCTTCGTCTGCCCCTCCGAGATCCTCGCCTTCGAGCATCGCCTGAAGGAGTTCCAGTCCCGCAACGTGGAAGTCATTTCAGTGAGCATCGACTCTCACTTCTCCCACCTCGCATGGAAGAACACCCCCGTCGAAAAGGGCGGACTCGGCCATGTGAACTTCCCCATGGTGGCCGACCTGACAAAGAGCATCAGCCGCGACTACGATGTGCTCATCGGCGACAAGCTGGCTCTCCGCGGATCCTTCCTCATCGACAAGAACCGCGTCGTTCGGCATCAGGTGATCAACGATCTTCCTCTCGGACGCAACGTGGACGAAATGCTCCGCATGGTAGACGCACTTCAGTACACCGAGCAGAACGGCGAAGTCTGCCCGGCCGGATGGCAGAAGGGTAAGCCCGCCATGAAAGCCTCCACAGCGGGTGTTGCCGACTACCTGGCCAAGCACGGCAAAGAACTCTAAACTTTTCTTTCAGCACCTTGTCTGCGGGGTCCCTGGTTTTTACAGGGACCCTTTTTTTGCCTTGAGTTATCTCCCGTGTCAAGAAACAAGTGCTGTTCTCTATCCTTACAGACTGGACCCAACGTCATGATTGCATCGGTCATCTTTGATTTTAACGGTGTCATCATCGATGACGAGACCGTTCACCGGGATCTCTTTATTGACGTCTTAACCCCCTGGAACGTCCCGTTATCGAAGGAAGACTATGAACAGCTTTACCTCGGCATGGATGATCGGGGATGTCTCTCTGCCGCATGGCGCGCCGCCCGGGGATCCGAGATCCCCGGAAAGATCCTGACAGAACTGATCGACGCGAAGTCCGCCCTTTATGAAAAAAAGATGGAAGAAGGGCTTCCTCTCTATGAAGGGGCGGCTGAACTGATCCGGGCCCTGGCCCGATCCGTTCCCCTGGCCATCGTGTCAGGGGCCCTCCGGCCGGAAATTGAAAACGCACTGACAAGAAACGGCCTCGCCGCCCACTTTGCCTTTATTATCAGTGCAGAAGATACTCCCAGAGGAAAGCCGGACCCCGCCGGCTACCGGATGGCCCGCGAAGAGCTTCTTCGGCGTGGGCTTTACCGGGGACAGCCGGAAGATATTGCGGTGATCGAAGACTCCGTCCAGGGGATCGAAGCAGCCAAAGGAGCGGGGCTGAAGGCCATCGGCATCGGACATACGTACCCCCTCTCCGATCTTGCCCAGGCCGACCTCATCGTAAAGCATATCCGGGACCTCTCCCCCGGTACCGTCCTCACCCTGTGACCGCTGACACGCGGCCATGTGAGCAATAGCACCGACCCCATCAGGGAACTTACTGAAAATAGGACGTGTCAGGAGATTTTACGCCACAACAACTTCCATTCATCGAGGGACGACAGTGAAACGTTCACGCATCATCATTTCGACGCTCAGCATTCTTTTTCTCTCCACTTTTCTCACCGTTCTCTCCACGGCCCCGCGCGCCTTTGCCGACAGCGGAGATTCGCAAGGCGCCTCCACCACCTTCGCCGATACCGGCAAACCAGGCGTTGGCCTCACATGGGCTCCGCTGAACATGGTTCAGGGAGGGTCGAACGTCTTCACCAATACCGGTTTCGTCGATGCCCGCTACTGGTTCAACGACAAATTTGGCATTGATGGCGGGATCGGACTGGGACTTCCCCAGATTTCTCCCGAATCGAGCATTCTCGTCACCATGAATCTCGAACCCATGCTGACCCTCGTCACACGTAAACACTCCATCATCTATGCCAATATTGACATTCTCCCAGCCCTGAACACAGGCGCAGGTCTCCCCTCGGAGCTGACCGTCTCGGCAGGAATCGGCATTGAAAGCCAGATCACCGACATCCCCCAACTCGCCTGGTTTGCCCAGTGGAACCCCGTCTCTCTCAACTGGAACTTCCCCTCAGGCGGTCCCAATGCCACGAGCTTCATCTTTATGGGCGCTCTCATGAATGTCATGCTGGGATTCCATTACTACCTCTAACCACCTCACGGTATCCCGGGACTCTCTTCTCGGAGAATCCCGGGATACCTCTCTACGGCAAAATACTGACACTTTTGTTCACAACTAGAAGCAAAAGTGTTACAAAAAAGTCCTCTTCTGTCCCCCTTCCCAACGAGGAAAACCGTAAACACCTTACAAATAAAGACAAAATATTTAGGCATGCATTTTGCTATTCTATGTAGAAGAAATAATCTTAAAAGTAAGCGTGAAACCTTTGGTACATGATGAGTGATAAAGAGCTGGGATAAGGAGACAAACGTCGTGAACACATACAAGGGAACCCTGGGAAAAGTGATGGCGGCCATGGGCCTTTTGATCGGTTCAACACTGTCGGGCATCGAAGTTGCCTCGGCAGGGGAACTGTCCGGAGCCACTGTCGAGGAGCAAAAAGCCCCCATGTTTGTGGGCGGGGTCGTTCTTGCCGTCCACCACACCGAGGGAAGCCGGAATATGTCTCTTGTCATCAAGGAAACACGGATGGGCAAAGAGGGGGCGCCGGTTTGCAGTATTCCCACCGGTCGCATCCTGACCGTTGAATCGGTTGGCGGCATTTTCCTCTCCGACAGGTCACGGCTCAAGAGCTCCATGATCGTGATGGAATCCCCAGCTGACATCACCCCCCGGACCATCGTTCCAGGAGCGTGCGTTACCGTGGCTCCCGATGATATCGATCTCGCCAAAACCAGCATCCAGCCATCGATCAGGATTGAAGAAGGCTTGATCATGGGGAAAAACAGCGATGATTTTCAAAAAGGGCTGGTCGAACTCTGGGCTCGGACTACATCTACCAAAGGCGCGGTTCCCTTTAACTGAAAAGGGGCGATCCCGGGAGCAAAAACAGAGGTCTTTCGCTTCTGCCAGCCTCCCGGTCCTCGCACCCTGGACAGCCTGCCTAACCCTTCCCCCATCTGTTCTGACCTTCCCGCCCGACCGCACCCTTCCGTTCGGAAGGGAGGGCCGGAGGTCAGGACGGAGACCCCACCCCCTGCAAGTTATTGAGAAAATGATCCACCCTGCCTCAAAAACCCGTGCTCTCCAAGCCTCTGCCGGAGAGACGGCTCCGATCGACAGGTCAAATCCTCCAGGCTTTTCACTGACTGACTACCCAAGCCCGACAGAAAGAAGTCTTTTTTCAGCTATTTCAATGAAACTTGACTTTCATAACTTATATGGCAAAATTCAGGAGATTGTTTGCTTTTTATAATTTTATAAGTGTTTCATAAGGAAATGTATGAATCAATTTACCTAAGGCGGCCTCCATGATTACAAAAAAGCTATCCTTATGGTTTGGTTCTGTGATTTTTACTGTTTTCCTGATGGGATTGACGGCTTGTGGGGGAGGAAGCAGTGGTGGAGGGAGTTCGAGTCCGACGGCCTCTTCCCTTTCTGGTATCTATACTGGAAGCACGTCCGTGGCTTATTTCCGATGGCCAGCTTTTCTTGAATCCGCTTATGCATCCTCCTATTCCTTTCCTTCAAGTACATCATTTACCATTTCATTCAACTCTGGTAGCCAGTTTGCAATCGAAGACAACCAGGGAAACAATGGAGGAGGAAGCTATTCTCTAAGTGGCAGTACTATTTCCATTTCCTCTGGAACTTTTTATCTCAATGCTTCTTCCTGTACACAATCCACATCTTCAAATAGCTGTGTATTCACAATTAAAACAGGATCAAGTGGGCTTTCTATCTCATCCGGAACCATTTCAGGGACAATTAACTTTTATGACAGCTCCAACAATCTCGCTTTTAGCACTACGGTTGGGGTTTCCTTATTTAATTTGACAAACATTTCTCTTTCAAAGCTTGAAGGGCAGATATTTTCATCAGCATTCGGAACTTCTTCCTCTCCCAATAGCAATTCTCCACAAAAACTTATTTGCACGGCCGACAATATCTTTAACGGGACAGCACCGATCACAGTCAACGGAAGCTCGATGAATGTCCCTTGTGTTGGTTGGAATGTCTTCCCCTATGGATCTATGTCTGGAACTCCATCCTATTTTACTCCGGGAAGTGGCGTTACGTTTGAAATGGTGTTCTGCTCCACAACGGGGGTGGATTGCCATCCAACAACCGATGCATCTCTCCCTTCGGGGGCGGTATCAGGGCTTACAATCTCCTACCCATCTCTGAGTGTTCCCGCTGGCGCCTTGGGCTTTTATGTTGTGGCAACAAATTGCGCTGGTACTTCCTGCAATGGGGCAGGGGCAAATGTTGATGGTTATATCACTCCAGAAGCGAGCAATGGGGGAGGGGTTGTGGGAGAAATAACGGCGGATGCGTACATATCCTGCAATAGTGAAACCATCATCAATCAAGGCATCGCCAATATTATCGAGTCAACTTCAGGATCAACCACAGGTACCTTCTTTATAGGATCAGGAATTATCTCGACCACCTCTTCCTATAGTTGCTCAGGGACAACCTATTATGTTTATCCAAAAGCCTTCACTTTTTATACCTCTTCCAATCTTTGAAATTGTTCTTCATTTCTTGGGCACATCCGTAGGGTGGAGAGGGCCTCACGGCCCTCAAGACCCCGAGAACCCAGCGTGAACCTTTCGGTTTACCGGGCTCGATCGGTCAGCAGTCATTCCCTCTTTTGGAGGACGGGGTGAGACACTTAGTATCCACAATTCTCATTACTAGCCCATAGCTTTCGCCGGAGGCGGGAAACCTTCGCTGAACCAACCCCTTATGCAAGGAACGCCTCTTGAGAGCCCGTTCGATGGCGCTCTCTTCGCTTTGTCCCTATCACGGAATCAGAAACGAATCATGGTATGGAATGGGACAAGAAAAATTTCGAGCCCGGTTCGAAGTACAAAACCATACAAAACGCAACCAACCGATTCTGCTGTTCACTCCTTTACTCATGCAATATATCCCACTGCTCACAAACCATACTATCCCCCATTGTCACACTCTTAAGTCGAGCGTGATAGATTGAAGCCAAAGCGGCTCAACACTTTTTTGTGGCCCCTGTTTTATTTTGTTGACGCTGAAAACTTGTTTTTTAAGAGGATGGCGGCGGCCAAGGGGGTTCTCCGATGCGCTCGTGCCAGAGGTCGAACCGGTGCTTCAGGATCATGGGCCTCACCATGAGCCGCGGCGACTTGGCCAGCCATCCCTTCCCGGAAGAATAGTACGGGGCCACAACCCGGTCGTTCCCCGTCCCGTGAATTTTCTCCGAGAGCTTCATCAGAGGATGCTTTGAATCCACATGCCGGTCGGCGATCCACTAGAACAAGCTCTCTTGGCTTCGGGGCGATTTCGTCATGTACCGTCCTTTTTAGAAAACGTGAAAAACCGTTAATTTAAAATATAGACAATAACTTAATATATCTATCAAAAATGTATGAGATGAGTTTTTGCGTGTCAACGATTTAACAATCGTCACGGTCAAAGCCGAAAATGGAGATTGTGCGAAACTAAACGCGATGAGGGGGGAAAGTTCCTCAGACAGTCCGGTAAACCTGATATCATCATGTCAATGGGCGGCGCCCCCTTGCTCCGGCTTTGTCCGGACCGGGCAATCATGGTAGGATCTCATCCCGGGAGTTTGTCCGAGAATACAGACAGGGGAGAGCGCGATGGCCAATTACAATGAAGGAACCCGGGAGATCGCCCAGGAAATCGAGGCCCGCCTCCAGGAGAATCCGGAGTTTTCGAGACGCCTTGGTGAGTTTGGTTTTATCGAGCTTGAAGACACCTGGGGCGATGAGACGACCATCCTGAACACCGCCCGTGTCTCTACGTCCAACCGTCGGATCCGGAAGGTCGAAGACCTGACGGAGAAGGACCGGAACCTCCTCTTCCACCTGCTCTCCCAGCACCACGGAACACCCTTCGAGACAATCTACTTCCGCTTCCGGTTTATCGCCCCGATCTTTGTCCTCCGGCAGTGGGTCAAGCACAGGATCTCGACATGGAACGAGTTTTCCATGCGCTACCGAAAACCCATCTCCGCCTATTACGTTCCCGACACGGCGGCGCTGACGGTGGAGGGATTCCCCGTGCTGACCGCCGACCAGGTTGACCGGTACGCGGCGCTGATGGAGCAGATCTTTACATTCTATGAAACCGAATACCAGGAGGCCTGTCAGCGCATCGACCAGGCAGCGGCAGAGGGACGCCTCTCCGGAGAAAAACAGGATCCGGCTGCCCGCAATCCTTACCGGGCCCGGGCCCGGGAACTCCTCCGGTCAGCCATGCCCGTCTCCGCCTACAGCGATGTCTACTGGACCGTGAACTTCCGTTCCCTGATGAACTTCTTCGATCTCCGGACCAAAGAGAACGCCCAGTACGAAATCCGGGAATACGCATTGGCCGCCTACGACCTCTTTTCCCGGAAATTCCCCCTGCTCTCCGACCTCTACAAAAAAGCCGGAAGCGCTCCGCACTGAACTAAATCCGCCCCGCTCCCGAATCCCGGATCTTCCCGCCTCAGTAAGGCGTGGAATGATACCCCATCTTCTTCAGCAACCAGCCGTAAAAAAATGTGGTGTAGAGGACATACCGCTGGCCCATGAACGAGGAATCCGCCCCGTAAGGCTGCTGGTAAGCCACGCTCACCTGGTACCAGTCCGCCTGATAGTTCATCTCGTAAGAAAGATAGCCTTCCGTCAATCCGTAGTACCCATTGTTCGAAAGGTTCACAAGCGTCCGGGACTCGACCGCCGGAGTAAGATGGGCCAGGAAGTCCGGCATCTTCACCCCTTCGATATCGTGGAGATACATCAGACTGTATTCGAGGGCTCCGTCAAAGCGGAAGGAATTGCCGAAATCGTAGGTACCCATGAAGTCGGAGAGAGGCATCGGACCATTTCCGAAGGGGACAATCCCCGCAATATCGGTCTGAAGCGCAAAGGGCCTCAAATACTTTGAGGACAGATCTCCCAGACCTTTGTTGAAAACCAGATAAGAATAGAGGGTGAAGGGATTTCCCTGACCTACTGCCGACCCGCCCACCGGAGTGATTCCCCGCATGATAAAGGTCGTGAAGATCTCATGCGGGTCGTTCTCATAGAGAAGAAGCTTTCCCTGCAGACCGGCATACTGGAAACCCGCATAGGTTTTAAGGGGAGTCCAGAGGGCCATATAGTGGGTATCAACCCGCACGCTGAAGTGGTGGGTCAGACGCTTTTCGAGCATGACAGGAGTGGTGAAGGCGGAGCTGCCTCCCGGCATCCCCCCAAAGGCCGGCATCAGGGTGAGCTGGTTATCGATATCTCCATCCTTCACGATGATCGGCTCGAGAAAGATCCTGTTTCCGGCGTGAGCCAGACCGCTGGCCAGCATTCCTGTCGTTGTGTTACTCGCTGTTCCAGCCACCGGGGAGCTCCCCACCGGAGGCGTCATGGCGCCGGCTGAAGGAGTAACGGGCGCGGCAGAAGCGGGAGCGGAGCCGCTTCCTCCCCCCTGGGAGACCGGGTCAGCAAGGACCGGTAGTGTTCTTCCCGGAAAAACAAGAATGGCTGAAAAAGAGAGGGCAGCAAAACACAGCGTCCGCCGAAGCATGGCGCAAAACCGGGTTGACATGAACAGGACCCCTTGGTCGAAAGATGATGGTTGCAGGTTTTCAAAAAAGAAGAACCCTTATGCTAGCAAGCACCCCTCCCCTGTTCAATCAAGAAACCCCGATCACGTGCAAAATATTTCTCCAGGGGCTCTTCCTCCCGCCCCCTGGTCAGGCGCTACATGCTAAAAGGTATAGATAAGTTCGAGGTCGACCGTATCCATTGAATTCAAGGCCGACCCGTGGTTGGAGCCACTGATGATACTGCTGTTAAAAAGCGCCGTACTCGCATTGTCGTGGCGATACTCGATCCGGCTGATGAGGTTCGGGTAGAAGTTCCACTGAAAATCCACCGACTCGTCGTTGATTGCCGTTCCAGGCAGGCCCGTCATGAAGCCGTTGGGGTCGTAGTAGACCTCGTAGCGGGCGACCAGATCCATGGTGTCGTTGATGTCGTAGCGCACGAAGTTCTCGCTCGCATACCAGACCGCATACCCTGTGGGGGTTCCGGTTGAAGAGAGCACCCCTTCATTCTGGCCGCCGTAGGACTCGTCGGTGACCAGCGTCAGATGGTCAAAGGGACCCGCCTCCACCACGAAGGCCCCGTAGTTGCGCCAGGTGGGAACGTTGGCATTGGCACACGCCCCACCCCCTGTGCTCCCTGTACAACCCAGACCCACGCCTCCCGGCAGAACTCCCAGGGCATCAAAGTAGCTGTTTCTGACCTGGGGTCCGAAGTAGCCGGAGAAGTTGATGTTAAGCCAGGAGATCGGGTTGGCCACGATTCCCACTTCGAGATCCTGGGCGAAGTATCCCTGGTTCTGCTGGAAGTTCGAGTTCCACCCGTTGTTCACCCCCAGGTAGAGGTTGGTCGTCCCATTGGGCGCGTAGTGCAGCCGCACGCCGGTGTGGGTATAGGGTCCAAAAAGGAAGGTGTAGCCATCGGAGACCATCCAGTTGCCGTAGGGCTGGATCACCTCGAAGTTGGCGAGCGTCTGGAACTGGCCGCCGTAAACCTCGAGTTCCTTGTTGGTGTTGGGAACGAGGAAGTTGACGTAGGCCTCCTCGAGCCAGAAGGAGGTATAGGGCACGGCCTGACCATGACCCCCCAATGCTCCGAAGTAGCCAGGAGAAAAGAGCTGACCCGAAGAGTAGGCGCCGGGCCCAAAGTCGGCCCGGAGCACGAAGCCCACCCCGTCGTCGTCGGGACGCCAGATTTTAAGCTGGGCCATGTTGACGTTGAACGAGTTTGCTCCGTAATCATAGGCCCGGAAGTCGGAGTATCCCGAGCTTGTCGGATTGTACTGTCCGTAGACATCCACGAAACCCTTCATGTGGATGTTTAACGCGGGGAGCACCAGGTCCGTGGGAGCCGGTGTCGCCGCCGGGGCTGCTTGCGCCGGGGCTGCTGGTGCTGCCGGTGCCGGCGTTGTCGCGGTCGCAGGGGTTGAATCCGCCAGGGCGGCATGCGTCCCGGCGAACAGTTCTCCTGCGGTTAAAAGAAGGGCGCCGACCAAAAGAGTTCGGCCCAGACGCAATAAAGGAAGGTCTTCTCGCATGAAATCTCCTTCGAGAGTAATGGGGAGGAGGGGGAAAACAATCCCACGCATCCAGTCACATCAATCATCACGTTAACTCATTAAAAACAGAGGAAGAGGTTCGCGGCCGGGTGTACGGTCCGTCGCGATTGCGGAAAAAGTCTCGTCGGCGAGAAGATCCTTTATGGGAACAGCACTGTTCCGGAGGAGTGTCATTCTCCTTCCTGCCCGGGAGATCCCAGGCAGGCAAGGAGGAGGACGCCCCATGACATACAAGAAACGTGCCAATTACAATTAATGCAACATAACAGACATTTAAGAAGAACTGCTTCTGACAGTAGCGCGTCTATTTCGACAATTTTGTCCGCATAATAACAGACAATTTTGTCCAACATAAAACATTCATGGAGTCCCCTGTGGTCTGGTCCCATCTCCATCCTGCCCTGATCCACTTTACTGTAGGCTTCGGCCTGTTTTACTTCCTCTGGGATCTAGGCCAGCTCTCGGGGAAGAGGCCGCTCTCTCTTCCGGGAGAACGATTTTTCGGAGAGGGGATCGTCGGCCTTTTCCTTGTTGGAGTTGCCTCTGGATGGGTCGCCCTGGCGAACGACCAGATCCTTCAAAATGGAGGCCATAGAATTTTTCTGGGCACAATCCATGGGGGAATGGGGCTGCTCCTGCTGGCAGGAGCGACGGGGCGGGCACTTTCCGGATTCCGGCCTCAAGGAAAAGGAGTCCGGCATTTTCTGGTGGGATTGGACCTGGGGCTCCTTCTTCTCCTCCTGGGAACGGCCATTCTGGGGGAGAGGCTTGTCTTTCTTCAGGGGATGGGACTCTCCGGGGTGGTTTTCTAAAGGCTCCGAAGCGCCCCCTCCACATCCCGGAGAAGGTCGTCAGGGCTCTCCAGCCCGACAGAAAGCCGGACAAGACCATCGGGAACCCCCATGAGCTCTCTCTGCTCTTTTGAGTATCCCCGATGGCTCATGGTGGCCGGATGTTCTACCAGCGAAGACGGATCTCCCAGGCTCACGCCAATTCTGATCACCCGAAGGGCATCCATAAAGCGTCGTGCCCGCACGGCTCCGTCAAAGGCCACCGAAAGCATCCCGCCGGCCCCCGACATCTGCCGGAGGACGACCTCATGGCCGGGGCGTGAAGAAAGCCCTGGGTAGCGGACATCCAGAACCATCGGCTGCTCCTTTAAAAACTGGGCCAGGGCCGTCGCCCTGACGGTATGCGCCTCCATACGGAGCGCCAGTGTCTTGATACCCCGCAGGATGAGCCAGGCATTCATGGGGGAAAGGGTCGCTCCCAGCAGGGGACTCTCCACCGTCGCGATCTTGCCTATTGCCTCCGCCCTCCCCACCGCCACGCCTCCCAGAAGATCTCCATGGCCGCCCAAATATTTCGTGGCACTGTGGACAACGATGGTGGCCCCGTGGCGAAGGGGATTCTGGAGCGCCGGCGAGGGAAAGGTGTTGTCCACGGCCAGAGGAACGCCATACTCCGTGCAAAGAGCGCCGACAGCGGAGAGGTCGACAATATCGAGACTGGGATTGGAGGGCGTCTCACAGAACACACCTCCGGCGCCTGCCCGAAGAAGCTCCCTGAAGTTCCCAAGCCCCTCACCATTGACCCGCAGATCGGCCACTTTAACCAAAATACCCAGCGGCTCGAGCATTCCCGAGACAAAGTGTCGCGTTCCCGTGTAGAGATGCCGGGAGACGATCAGGGGAAGGCGGCTCTTGGCAAAGTGCAGAAGGACGGCCGCAATAGCTCCCATGCCAGAGGCAAAGGCCACTCCGGACTCCCCTCCTTCGAGTCTGGCTACCAGCTTTTCCATGGCCCCGACGGTGGGGTTTCCAGCCCGGGAGTAGACATATCCGGGCCTTTCCCCCGCAAGCACCGACGACATCTCCTCCACGCCAGGGAAGGTATAGGTCGACGTCATATAAATGGGAGAGGTGAGGGCACGAAACGGATCCTCCAGGTCGCCCCCGTGAACCGCCAGCGTCTCAAAGCCTTCGGAGGCCGTCTTTCCTGATGCTTCCGTTCTGTCCATGTCCCCTCCTTATTCATTGTCCCGACAGGTAAAAAATCCGGCCGGGCCTTCCGGTCATCCGGGAGGATGCAGTACCAACGATGAGCGCCTCCCCGGGGGTTCGGGGGGAACAGCCTCACAAAAACAAAAAAATTATGTTATCATGTGTCCAATCATTGCAATTCCATGAAAAATAAAGAATATGACGCCTTCTTACCAGCGTCATATAAAGACAAGACGCATCCGGTCACAAAAAGAGAAAACATCGACCGCAGAAGAGTCTTTGATGTTTTCACAAATCATGGACCCTGGACCTGACCCTACTATTGTATTGAGGACTCGATGAAAAAAACTGCCTCTTTCTTGCACCCCAACGGAACTGCAATCCAGCAAGAACTCCTGAGAGCCCTGCGCTATCGACGACCGCTCTCGCTGCTTTCCGTCTCGGCAGATTTTTCAGGAGCCACCTCGATTGGTTCGGGCACCTCCAAGATGGAAAACCTCCTTCGCAAACATCTCAGAAGCACGGACACCGTCGAAGAAGATACGGAAAGCCACTCCTTCATTCTTCTTCCGGAGACCATGCCAGACGGAGCCCTTGTCATGGCCCAGCGCCTTTTCAAAGATCTTGTCCGCCCATCCGGAGCGATCAAGAACCTCTACATTGGCATCAGCGGGATCGACGACGGGATCTATCGGGCCGACGACCTGATGAATACCGCCCTTCTTTCAGGGGAAGCCGCCCGCATCTGCGGAGGACCGATCTTTTCCATCCGCAACTTTCTCAACAAGAGCCTCTCGCTCCCCACAACCGTTGCGATCATCCAGAATCTCCCGGGAGATGCCATCGACCATATCTCCTCATTTCTCGAGCGCACACGCCACGAGCCGGAAGGAATCCGTAAGGCCGCGGCTGAAACGGCAGCAAAAATGGGGAAGAAATTGCGGATTGACGAGGATGAGCAAGAGCTGGTGAATTTCTGGGTTCTTCTCCACGACCTCCCCCGGAACACGGCGGCCCCGAGCGACACCGAAGACCTTCCCCATCTTTCCCGGCGAAAAAAGGTCACCCACAGTAAACTGCTGGAGATGATCTCTCCGCCGGACTTTCCCCTGGGAACCCGGGAAAATGCCCTCCTTGCCGCGGTGAGGATGCTCCTTGAAGAGGTGGTTATCTACAACAATCCGACCCAGGAACTTTTCGGAGACCTTCTCCGGAAGGTGGCCACAGAATGCGAACGCCAGGGGCTCAATCGCCAGGTTCTCGCCCTTTTCAAGAAAACCACACCCTCCGAATGGCTCCCCTTTTCCTCCTGACACTTCCTGCCATTTCCGTGCCGCGGGTTCGTTGCTAGACTGCCCGAACCCGCGGATCCACGGCCTCTGAAAGAAAATCTCCCAACAGCACCGATACAGTTAGAAAAACGGTATAGACAAGCGTTGTTCCCATGATAAGGGGATAGTCCCGGTTCATGACCGACATTACAAATACCCGTCCTATTCCCGGGATTT
>JAJZCZ010000047.1 GCA_021828805.1 Nitrospirota bacterium
CCGGCTTTCCGGTCGCGTGGATGCCGTGCTGGGGGGCGTGGGGGACCTTGAGCGCATTCTCGCCCGCATTGCCATGGGCAACCGTCTCTACCGGGATCTTCCCGAGTTCCGCAGCTCCTTTGCGTCTGCCCTCGACCTTCTCCATGTGGAAGGTCTTGAGGAGCTCTTTCCCGGCTACGACCGGGAGTTCGCTCTTCGAGACGGAGCCGCTCCACTCCGGGAGCTTCTCTCCCGGGCCATCGTTGACGATCCCCCCTCGCTGCCGGGAGAGGGTCCCATGATCCGCGACGACTTTGATGAAGCGCTCTCAGGCTACCGGAGAACCGAGGCGGAAGGGGATCGCTTCATCGCCTCGCTTGAAGAGCGGGAGCGCACCCGGACCGGGGTGGAAAACCTCAGGATCCGCTATAACCAGGTTGCCGGGTACTATATTGAGGTCTCCCGGGTACAGGCCCAGAAGATGCCGGGGGACTATCTCCGGAAACAGACACTGACAAACTCGGAGCGCTTTACCCTGCCGGAGCTTGTCTCCTTCGAGGGGAGCCTTCGGGAGGCCCGCTCCCGGGTGCTGGCCCGGGAGGCGGAAATCCTCAGCGACCTGGCACGGACCATTCTTGCCCAGCGGGAGATCGTCCACCTCCTGGCCGACTTTGTCGCCCGGGTTGATGTTCTCCTCGCTTTCTTCGAGGTGGGGCGGAGCATGCGCTATGTCCTTCCGGATTTCGTCTCGGAGGGGGAGTCCCTGTTGATCCGGAACGGACGCCATCCCGTCCTCGAGGCCCGCATGGCTCCGGTTCCGTTCATGCCCAACGACACCGAGCTGGTAACGGGCGAATTCATTGTCCTCACGGGTCCGAACATGGCCGGAAAGTCGACCTACATGCGCCAGATCGCCCTGATTGTCCTGATGGCTCATGCCGGGGCCCCCGTTCCGGTGGACCAGGCGAACATCCCGCCCGTCGACCGGATTATTGCCAGGGTCGGGGCCCAGGACAACATTCTCGAGGGGGCCTCGACCTTCATGGTCGAAATGCAGGAGGTCGCCAGAATCCTCGGTTCGGCCACGCGCCAGAGCCTTGTCCTGCTCGATGAGGTCGGTCGTGGCACGGCCACCTATGACGGAATGGCAATCGCCTGGGCCGTCAGCGAATTCATTCACGACAGGATTCAAAGCCGGACCCTGTTTGCCACGCACTATCATGAGCTCTCCGAGCTCGCCCGGCGCCGGGAGCGGGTCAGAAACCAGACGGTCAGGGTCTCGATCCGTGACGGGGTCCCGCTCTTTGAACACCGTATTGTCGACGGCCGGGCGGAACAGTCCTATGGCATTGAGGTGGCGAAGCTTGCCGGACTTCCGGACGAGGTGGTAGGGCGCGCGTCCGAGATTTTGGGATTCTGGGAGGGGGGTGCGAAAAAAACGGTCCTTCCGAAGGACCGGACACTCCCCCCCGATCGTGATTTTTCCATGCCCCTCTTTTCCTGGAAGAGGCGGCTGGGGCGGCAAAAGGGAGAAACAATGGATGAAATCAACGAGCAGGAAGGTGAACCGTGATCGATGACGACCCGATAGTAATCAGTGATGGCGACAATCCTCTGGAACATATTGAGGCCATTCTCGCCTCGGGATCTCCGGACCAGGTTCTCTCCGACGCCGGAAAGACAAACGATCTCTCCAACCGGCTCGATATCCTGGCCGAGGAGGGGGAGCTTGCCGCCCTCGCCGATCTTCCCGCCATGACCCCCTCCTGGTCGCTTCTCATCCGGAATTATCTGGAGATGTCCCACGACCGTTTCGACCTCGAGATGGACGAGGAGGAGGACTCCCCGGACGAGGAGCAGGCTGTCTTCGGACTGGGCATCCTTCTCGACCTGGACCGGCCCCTTCCGCCCCGCATGACGCTTGAAGCGCTGGCCCCTCTGGCCCGGCTTGTCGAGACGATCCTCTCTCCGGAGGGAAAGGGGGCGGAGGTCTTTCTCCATCCCCGCATGCTCTCGTTTGCAGATCTTTATACTTTTTCGTATGATTCAAGGCGCGGGTTCGTCGATGAGCGTGTGACCCTCGGGTTCTCCATGGATTCTTCGGGGTCCCTTGACCGGATTCCGGTGATGAACGGGGATGCCCCTCTCGGAGACTGGGACCAGCCGGCGGAGCTTCTGCTTGCCTCGAATGATCCGGTTCGAAGGGCCTTTGGAAATACCCTTGCGAACGGACGGGGGGCGATTGTCGGCCTTGTCCGGACCGTCCCTCCGGAAGAAGAGTGGGGCGATTTCATCGACCGCCGGTTTTCCTCCGCCATGGGGGAATCAATCGGGGCCCTCGTCTCGCAAATCTTCGACCTCTCCGCCCCCTTTGAAGGGGAAGGGGAGGGGAGAGAGGGGGGCCAGGTTTCGCTTGTTCCCTGGTCGATCCTTCTTCCCATGGGCGTGACGATCGAGATGGGGGCTTTTCTCTCCGATCTTCTTGATGAGGATCCGGCATCCGGAAAAAAGGACGCCGCCCCGAAGAAGAAAGAGACGCGCAAAACACTGGACATCACCCCGGTCTGGAAGGACGGAACCCTCATGGCCGAACTCGGGGGGCTTTCCTCCTCCTCCGGCAAGGGTCCGGTAAAGTTTCCTCTTGTTGATGAGTATGTGGCCAGTTTCATGGAAAACTACGTTCCGGAGGTCGTGGAGTCGATGATGGGGCTCACGGTTCGCTGGAACAAAAGAAGAGGCGGGGGGAGAGCCCTCTCTCTGGGAGTTGTCTGATCACCTTCGTCCGTTGTCTTTTGCGCTGTCGTCTGTCGTTCGTTCTTGTCATCGGGGGGATTCTTTTTTTTCATTTCCCGGCTCTGTCTGAGGGCGGAGAGCTCCCCCCTCCTCTGTTTTCCTCCTCTTATCCGCATGGCCGCCTCACCCTGGCCAGCGGCGGAGATCCTCCCCAGCTGTTTGTCCTGTCAAAGCGCTCCGGATCCCTCTTTCAGGTCGACCCGAAAACCGGCCAGGGAGCGCTCCGGCTCACCGGCATTCCCCGCCCGGAAGACCTCAATGTTGGCGCCCGGGGACGGCGCATTCTGATTTCCCTTGATGAAAGCCGAAGCCTCTGGATTCTTCCGGTCGCGTCGGGCCCTCCCCAGTCCCTGACTGTGGGACTCAATCCCGGACAGATTGTCCGGAGTGCTGACGGACAGATGTATCTGGCCGCCCGTGCCGTTCACATCCTTTACCGGCTGAGCCCGGTCTCTGACCGCCCGGATGGATGGACGGCCATGGGGGATATTTTTCCCCTGATTGCGCCCGACCCGAAGGGGGATCTGTGGCTTCCCCTGTCGCGGGGGGAGCAGGTGGCCGACCTGAATCCGGCAACACTTGAAAGCCGCAAGGTCTATGATCTCGATTCATGTCATGACCCCTCCCGGGTGCTTCCTCTGGCATCGGGAGGATTTGTCGTGGGCTGCAAGAATGCTCTCCTGGTGCTCGATGCGAACGGCGCAGAGACGGCCCGCCTTCATCTCCGGGGCCCTCTCTCCCGTGGAGTCCAGGACATGGTGCTCCTCCCCGGCGGCGATCGTCTGCTCGTCTCCTTCGGGAAATACAGGACCCTGAATCTTTACAGTCTCCCCGATCTTACGGTGATATCAACGTTTCACGTCTCCTATCTCCCTGTCCGCTTGTATTATTTTCAGAAATGGCCTACTCTTTTCATGGTGATGGATGATCCGGAAAGTGACAGGACAAGGCTTTCGGCCTATCCTCTCTCCGCCTTCGGTAGCTCTTCCCGGGCGCTGCCCCTTGTCCGGCACTCTCCTTCCCCACTCGCGCCACCGGCTCTTTTGCCTCGTGCTGTTCCGTCCACCTCCAGCCCAAGGACCCATTCATGACTGACAACCTCACTCCGGCCTCCTCACTGCTTGCCTCCCGCCATATTCTTGTCACGGGGGTTGCCAACCGGTGGTCCATCGCCTGGGCCGTGGCGCAGTCCATCGTGAATGCGGGCGGGCGGGTTACCTTCACCTACCAGGGAGAGTCGCAGAGATCGACGCTGGAAAAGCTTCTGGCAGACCTTCCGGTCTCCGGCCCCGCGCCGCTTCTCCTCTCGCTTGATGTGCAGAACGATCAGGAAATTGCCGCGGTTGCCGAGCGGCTTGCCTCGGAAAACATCACGCTCGACGGTCTTGTCCACAGCATCGCTTTTGCCAAGAGAGAAGAGCTCGACGGCGCCTTCCTCGACACCAGCCGGGAAGGGTTCATGCTGGCCCAGGAAATCAGCGCCTTTTCTCTTGTCGCCCTCTGCCGGGCCTTTCTCCCCCTCCTCAACCCCCAGGCCTCCATCGTGGCAATGACCTACCTGGGATCGGAGAGGATCGTTCCCCACTACAACGTGATGGGAGCGGCCAAGGCCTCTCTTGAAGCCTCGGTGCGCTACCTGGCGCACGATCTCGGGACACGGGGAATCCGGGTCAATGCCGTGAGTGCCGGTCCCATCAAGACGGCTTCCGGACGGGCCATCAAGGGCTTTGTCGACATGCAGAAGACGGTGGCCGAGCGGGCTCCGCTCAAGGGTCAGGAACTCACGTCGGACGAGGTGGCGGATGCGACCGTGGCCCTTCTTTCTCCGCTCATGAGGGCGGTGACGGGCGAAGTTCTCTTTGTGGATCTGGGATACCGTCAGATGGGAATGTTCTGATCAGGCTGGCAATGCTCGAGTCCCTTCTTCTGTCCCGTCAACCCTCCCTTCGAAGGAGCGCTCCATGGACAAAGAGGTAACCTACCGTGTCGGCATTCCCGTGACGGGAATGCGAGGGGAATCACTGGGGCGCCTTGAGAAGGTCCTTCTGATGGAGTCCCGCCATCAGGTGACAGCCCTGGTCGTCCGGGCGCTTGATTCCATGCATATTGTGCCCCTCGAGAGAGTGGCGGAGCTCACCGCAAGCGATGTGCGCACGAATATCGCGCCCAGTGAGATGCAGGGATTCCCGGTCTTTGACCCCACCCAGTACGAGGAGGTCCCCCCCTGGTTTTTTCCTCCGGGGCACCATATCGAACTCGGGGCACTTGTGACGATCAAGCCGTTTGACGTCCGGGAGCAGGGCGAGGATGAGGCCATGACGCGCCGGGCCTTCATGGGGCGATCGGTGGCGATTCTCGCCGCGGCGATCGGTGTCTCCCTGCTGGTTCCGATCGGTGGCTATATCATGGCCGCCGCCACGACGCCGGTGAAAGACTCCTGGCTGGACCTCGGGGTCAGGCTGCAGGATCTGCCGGTGGACGAGCCGGTCTCCCACCCCTTCCACGCTTTTTCCGTGAGCGGCTGGATGCGTGTTTCCGAAGAGCGCTCTGTCTGGCTCATCCGCCATTCGGGCGCCTCCGATCCTCTTTCCGAGCCCGAAGACAAGATTCTGGGGCTTGACTCTGCCTCGGAGCTCTCCAATTCCGATCCCCGGCTGACGGTCCTTTCCCCCATCTGTCCCCATCTCGGATGCGAGCCGCAGTGGCACAAGGGACAGAAGCTCTTTATCTGCCCCTGCCACCACTCCATCTACCAGTTAAACGGAAAGCGCGTCAGTGGTCCTGCGCCCCGTCCGATGGACCAGCTTCCTGTACGCATCGCCCCCGATGGCTCGATCTCCGTTATTTATGAGCAATTCGCCATTGGCATTGCTGCTAAAAAACGTCTGGCCTGACAGGAAGGGATAAAAATGGGACATAAAATTTACGCCTATCTCGATGAGCGGATCAGAATCTCGAGCCTGATGGGCTTTCTCCTCAATGAGCCGATTCCGGGAGGGTCCCGCTGGGCCTATATTCCTGGCTCCATGGTGCTCTTTGTCCTGATTCTCCAGTTTGTGACCGGGATGATGCTGGCGTTTTACTACGGGGGAACCCCCGATCACGCCTGGGATAGCGTCAACTATATCGACCACCTCACCTATAACGGGGTGGGCGTCGGCCGCTTGATCCGGGGGATCCACTACTGGGGATCCTCGATCATGGTGATTGCCGTGGGGATCCATCTTCTTCAGGTCTTTCTCTGGGGCGCCTACAAGCGTCCCCGCGAGGTCATGTGGCTCGTCGGCGTCGTCCTTCTCGCCCTCACCATGACCGCCTCCTTTTCGGGATATCTCTTGCCGTGGGATGAGCGGGCCTATTGGGGAACGATCGTCGGGACCAATATGATCGGTCTGGTTCCCTTTGTCGGAGAGGCCATCAAGGCGGCCATCCGGGGGGTGTTGGGTCTGGGGGCCCTGACCCTGTCCCACTTCTTTACCCTGCATACAATGATTCTTCCGACGCTCTTCATTCTGCTGGTCATGCTGCACATGGTCATTTTTCGACGGGTCGGCCCTGCCGGTCCCTTTTCCGGCACCCCTGAAAAACTCGAGGCGACAAAGGATACCTTCTATCCCCGTCAGGTTCTGATGGATGCCTTCGGGATGCTGGGTATCTTCATCTTTATCCTGGTTCTGGCCCTGGTGCGTCCGCCGGGCCTCGAGTCTGTCGCCAACCCCTCCAATGCCTCTTACAGCCCGACTCCGGCCTGGTATTTCGACTGGATCTTCGAGCTTCTCAAGCTCATCCGGCCGGAAATCGTTGGTGTGGTGGGGCTTCCCGTCATGATCTCGATCGTTCTTGTCCTTCTTCCTTTTCTGGATAAAAAGCCGGTGCGCTCCCCCTTCCGGAGACCCTTCGCGGTGCTGTCAACGCTTTTTGTCCTGACTTCCATGCTCATGCTCTCCCTGATGGCCGAAAACGGCTACAAAAAGCTTGTTCCTGTGGACCGCACGGCGATGCTTCGGGGAGAGAAGGTTTTTACGATGTCCGGATGCATCGGATGTCATACGCTCTTTGGAAAAGGCGGCAAGATTGGTCCCGACCTGTCGGAAGAGGGGCTCGTGGGCCACTCGGAGCACTGGCTGACGGTCCAGTTTATCAATTCCAAGGCGCACTTCCCGGGCTCCATCATGCCGGACTTCACCTATCTCACCCCGCAGCAGCAGCATGATCTTGCCATGTATATCTCCTCCCTCGGGCGCATGGGGTGGCCCGATCCGACCAAGGCCCCCTGAGGCTCTGCTGTCCTTGGCATAGAAAGCCCCTCGGGGACGCCGTTTGAGCAGGGTGTTGCTCTCATTTTGGGAACTTGGGATGCCTCCGGTTTGAAAAGACTGGAGGCATTTTTTTGCCCGACTTTTCGGAGGCTTCGCCGCGGGAGATCCAGACCTTGAAAGCGGGACAGCAGGCGGTTTGATATCGTTTCCGGGGAGGGAGTCTTGCGGCGCTTTTCCGGTAAAACGCCCGTCACAAGTGGCGCGGTGGGTTCATGCGGTCATGCAGGACTCGCACTACGACGATGCCATAACCCGTTATGCGGACGTAGATCACAGGCCGTTCAACGCCGTGCCATCGATATCCGGGCCGGATGTGGTCGCAAGCGGCTGCGATCTATGCCCGTTGCAGTAACCTCAAGCCAGAAGCGGCAAGGTTATTGGAAGAGGCATTGATACGCGGGGAGTTCGATCGTGGGGAGGCCGGGCGTCTCACAGGCTTGCCGGATCGTAGTGCGCGACGTATTTTAAAAGATGTTATTGAGGCCGGACTGCTTGATTCGAAAACGCCCAAAGGACCGCTTTCCTTGAGGTTTCCCGAAGAGAGCCTCGACATTCTTTTCCCCCGGCTTTTTCCGGAAACCTAAGCGGGCCGCAATGAAGATTCCGGCAGCGACATTTTCCGGCCGGGCCGCACAGGCCCTCTTCGCGTACCTTCGGGCTCCCGGGAAGTGTCGAGCCTCGTCCGGCCGTCTCGGTCTACGGGACACGGGCCCCCGGGACAAAGAGACCACGCCTGCATTACCAGGGGGGAAGCGGTCAATCCTGGAAAGTGAACGTCGGCCGCTGGTGGCGAACGTATGGGAGCCTATTTGGCCGACTTGAGGAGGGAGATCGCCCGCTGACGCTCGGGGACGCCGACGAAATAAGGACGGTCGCCGACAAGCGTTGTGGGCACGGAGCGAATGTTGAATCTCTCCGCCAGCTCCTTGCCCCGGGGGGTGTCGATGTCGATCTCTTCGTAGTTGAAAGGGATCTCCTGGCGAAGACGGCTCCAGAAACTTTTGGCGGCGGGGCAGCTGGGGCACCAGCTGGCATAAATAAGCCTGACCTTGGCCATGGGGGCTTCCTCCTGAACATATGGTCACGAAATTAAGGTTGTTGTCAGCAGCGCTTCTTCCTATAATTATTATAGCATCTTAAGGAAAGTCTCCGTGCGGGGGAACCCCCGCCGGAGAAGGCTTGGGTATCTCTTGAGAGAGAGGAATCGATGGATTACGAAGCGATGGCAGTCGGCGGAGTGGCCGGGGGAGTCTTTGGCTTTCTTGTGAGCGCAATTCTGACCCGGAACGGGTGCGGGACGGTGGTCTGCCGGATCAACCGGAATCCCCGGGTTGCCACCTTCTACTATGCGTTCATCGGAGCCTCGCTCGGGCTGACTCTCCATGCCTTCTGAGCCTTCTGATCCGTCTCCGGCCTTTGTGACCCTGGGCTCTCCCCCGGGCGCGCCGCCGCCGGTCGGCCCTTACAGCCCGGGAATCCTTGCCGGCGGATGGCTCTACCTCTCCGGCCAGATCGCCCTCCTGCCCGAGGGAACCATCGTGGCCGGAGGCGTCAGGGAAGAAGCCCGGCTGATCTTTTCCCGTCTGGGAGAGATGCTCGCTCAGGCAGGGGCGCGTCCTTCCCATGTCGTCAAGGTGACGCTCTATCTGACGGACATGGGGACCTTCCAGATTGTGAACGAGGCCTGTGCGGCGTTTTTTTCTCCTCCCTATCCCGCCCGGGTGACCGTCGGCGTCAGGGAGCTTCCCAAGGGGGCAAACCTTGAAGTCGATGTGGTGGCCTGTCTGGGAGAGGGAGCGCGTTAGGAAGTCGTGTTAAGAAGGCGTCGACGGTTTGTAGGGGACATTGAACCGGGGTGGAAGAGGGAAAATAAAAAGGCCCGGAGGCGGAGCAAACACTCCGTTTCCGGGCCTCTGCAATGGATCGTAGAGAACCTTCGATCTGGAGATCAGATGGCTTTCTGGACCTTCCCGCTCCGGATGCATCGGGTGCAGACCCGGATGCGACGGGGCTGTCCATCCACAAGGGCATGGACCGTCTGAAGGTTGGGCTTGAAGACCCTCTTGCTGACGCGGTGAGAGTGGCTGATTTGATTTCCGACCACCTTGGTCTTCCCGCATGCGAAACAGTTGGCTGCCATGATAAGCTCCCGTGTAAGTCGTTCAACCGAAAAAATTCTTTAAATTCTAATCCATTTCATGCGCGGGTTGCAATCCCTTCCGGATTCTTGCGGGGCGCAGGCGGCCCGCCGGTCATTTCTGCCAACACGGGCTGAAAGGACTCCCCGGGCGGGAGCGAGCCAGGCTTCCGCTCCTTTCCGGAGAGCCGTCATGGGGCGCGCCGCGAGCCTCCGGGGCTGCCAATTCTCCCGGTTCTTGCGTATGATGGAGGACTGAGTCGTCCTCGTGTCGTGCGTGTCTGAGGCCGGTCTTACGGCTCCCAAGATGAAGTCGCCCCCTGGGGCAAAAATGGCGTCCCCCTATGGAGGAGGATTCCTCCCAGAGAGAGAGAACGTTGTGGCTGCTCCTCCCTTCCCCCGGCTGAAGCTGACGGCTCCCCTTTCGAGCTTCCCTTCGATCGGTCCCCGTCGCCATGCCCGACTGGCAAGACGCGGGCTCTCGACCGTTCTCGACCTCCTCTACTGCTTTCCCTTCCGTTACGAGGACCGCCGCATCCGTCTGCTCATCTCGGATCTTGTGGAGGGGGCCGAGCAGGGGTTTGTCGCAACGGTGCGCTCGATCCGGAAAAAGGTTGTCCCCAAACTCAGGGCGCCGATCATCGAGGCGACGATCTTCGACCGTTCGGGGGAGATTTCCGTTGTCTGGTTCGGACAGGAGTATCTCCTCAAGCATCTTCCCGAAGGTTCCCAGGCCTTCTTCTTCGGGAAGGTCGAATACTCGTCCTATTCCCGAAGCCTTGTTCTTCGCTCTCCGGTGGTGGAGGTCGTGGATCCCGAGCAGGGGCTCCGGCGCTCCTATCATATCGGCCGGATTGTCCCGATTTACCGGGAGGAGGAGGGGCTCACCTCCGGCGTCTTTCGCCGGATTGTCGGGGATGTCCTCCGCGCCTTGTGGGGAGAGTCTTTCGACCCCCTTCCGGAGTCGGTGCGCCGGGAGGCGAATCTGATGGGCTGGTTTTCCTCGATCGTCGAGATGCACTTTCCCCGGGAGACGGAGCGGCCGATGGAGGAGCTCCTTCTTTCGGGCTATCCTCCCCGGGACCGGATCATCTTCGAAGAGTTCTTTTTCCTTGAGTACCTCATGATGCTCCGGCGCCAGGGGGTGCAGCACTCCGGTCGCATGTGGTCTCCGGCGGAGACGGCGGAAAGCGCGATCACAGCCTTTGAGCGGCGGCTTCCTTTTCCCCTGACGGGAGCCCAGAGACGGGCCTGTCTCGAAATCTCTCAAGACTTTGCCCGTCCCCATCCGATGAACCGATTCCTTCTCGGGGATGTGGGCTCCGGCAAGACCTTTGTCGCCGCCTTTGCCATGTGCCAGGCCCTTCGTGGAGGATGTCAGACGGCCTTTCTGGCCCCGACGGAGATCCTGGCCCAGCAACACTCCCGAACCCTGGCCGGATTGATGAAGGAGGACCCGCCGGTCCTTCTGTCCCATTCGGTGAAGGGGGGCGAACGGCGGCGACTGCTCGCCGGGATTGCCGACGGAAGCCACCGGGTTGTGGTGGGAACCCACGCCATTCTCGAGGAGGGGGTCATTTTTTCAAACCTGGGGCTGGTGGTGGTCGACGAGCAACACAAGTTTGGCGTCGCCCAGCGCAAGGCCCTGTGGTCAAAGGGGCCCAATCCCGATATTCTTGTGATGACGGCCACCCCCATCCCCCGCTCATTGGCCCTTTCCTATTACGGAGACCTTGAGATCTCGCTTCTTGACGAGCTCCCTCCCGGCCGTCAGCCCGTCACGACCCGCGTCGTGGCCAAGGCCGACGAGAGCTTCTGGCACAAGAAGGTTGCGCCGGTTCTGGCCCGATCGGAGCAGGTCTTCGTGGTCCTGCCCCTGATCGAGGAGTCGGAGAAGGTGGACGCCAAAAATGCCATGGACGTCCATGCCTTTCTGTCGGACCTCTTTTCCGGGGTGCGGGTGGGGCTTCTGACCGGACGGATGGGGGGGGAGGAAAAAGAGGCGGTCATGGAAGGCTTCCGGAGCGGGGAGATTGCCATTCTTGTCTCGACGACGGTCATCGAAGTCGGTGTGGACATCCCCCGGGCCTCGGTCATGGTCGTTGAGAACGCCGAACGCTTTGGCCTTGCGCAGCTTCACCAGCTCCGGGGCCGGATCGGCCGGGGCGGCCTCCCGGGAACGTTCTATCTGATTCCGGGGCAGGGGATCGGGGAGGAGGGCCGGGCCCGCCTCAAGATCCTGGAGGAGTACGCCGATGGATTCCATGTGGCGGAAGAGGATCTTCGCCTGCGGGGCCCCGGGGAGTTTCTGGGGGTCAAGCAGTCGGGGTTGCCGATGTTTGTGGTGGCTGATCTTGTCAGGGACGTGGAGGTTCTCACGCGTTCCCGACGCCTTGCCCTGGGCTATGTGGAGGAGTCGGAGGGAAGGATGGAGTCAGCCTGGGAGCAGGCGGGTCTGGAAGAGTTTCTGCGTCTTCGTTACCGGGAGGTGGAGGTATGGCTGTCGATCCGATAGAGGCTCCCAGAGGTCCGCGCTATGTCCGCGGGATTTCCCGGGGACTTCGGCGGGCAACCTTGTCGCTCCTTCACTCCGGCGCCGGTCTGTTGCGGTTTGACCACCGGCTTCGGGGGGGGATCCGGATGCGCCTTCTCGACCTTGAGCTCGAGCGGGCCTACCGGGACCTGGGAGAGTTTCTGTATGCCCGTCTTCAGCCGGATCCCCTCGATGAGGGCGACCTTGTCCTTCTGGATCTGATGCGTAACGAAATCTGGCGACTTGAGGAGGAAAGACGGCTGGCCGAAGGCAAGGCAAGAGGCCATGATCGAAGGACCCGCAGAGGGAAGGAGAAAGAGTGAAGGGATTCAAGAAGGTCGCAGTTGTGGATATCGGGACCAATTCGGTCCGCCTGATGGTGGCCGAGGCGACCGGGAGAGAGATCGGAACCGTTCTGTATCAGGATGGCCGGATCACCCGGCTTGGGGAAGGAATTGCCGCTACCCGGACCATTGCCCGGGCGGCCATCGACAGGACAGCCGCCGTCCTCTCCGAGTTTTCCGAGAGAATCCGTTCCTACTCTCCGGATCTTGTGGCTTTTGTCGGGACGTCGGCTCTCCGGCAGGCGAGTAACCGGGAGGAGGCGCTCGACCGGTTCTTCCGCGATGCGGGGGTTCGGGTCCGGGTCATTTCCGGTGAGGAAGAGGCCGCCCTGACCTATCGGGGGGCCCTGCTGGGGCTCTCCGGAGTCCGGGGCCCGTTCCTTGTGGTCGACATCGGCGGCGGATCCAGTGAGCTGATTGTCGGGGAGACCGCCCAGGACTTCTGGAAGGCCTTCTCGGTGGAGGTGGGGGTGGTGACGCTGACCGAGGGCTGGTTCCGGAACGACCCCCCTTCCGAGGGAGAGTTCTCCCAGGTCAGACGCTACCTCGAGGAACGCTTCCGGGATGTTGTAGGAGTCATTGCCCCTTATCTCGCCTCGGGGGCCCGGCTTGTGGGGACTGCGGGGTCGGTGACGACAATCCTGGCGCTGATCCGGGAGATGGCCGTTTACGATCCGGCA
>JAJZCZ010000001.1 GCA_021828805.1 Nitrospirota bacterium
GTCGCGCATCTCTCTGGTGGCGCAGCGGGCGGTCAAGGATTCCGCACGCATGGCGGGCGCCCGTGAGGTCTACCTCATCGAGGAGCCCCTCGCCGCCGCTATCGGAGCGGGTCTTCCCATCATGGAACCCTCTGGAAACATGGTGATCGACATCGGGGGCGGGACCACCGACGTGGCCGTCATCTCGCTCGGGGGAACGGTCTACAGCGAGTCCATCAAGGTGGCGGGTGACCGGATGGACGAGGACATCATCAACTACATCAAGAAGCAGCACAACCTTCTGATCGGCGACTCCATGGCCGAACGGATCAAGGTTGAGGTCGGGTCGGCCTGTCCCCAGAAGGAAGGCCATTCCATGATCATCAAGGGTCGCGACCTTATCTCGGGGTTGCCGAAAACCCTTCGGATCACTGAGGAGGAAATCCGGGACGCTCTTTCTGACACGATCAACAACATCGTGTCGATCGTCCAGAAGACCCTTGAGAACACGCCCCCCGAGCTGTCTGCAGACATTATCGACAGGGGAATCGTCCTGACCGGAGGAGGATCCATGCTCCGGGGCCTCGATGTTCGAATCCGGGACGAGATTCGCCTGCCGATTATTACCGTTGATGATCCTCTGATCACGGTGGTGACCGGGACCGGAAAAACCCTCGAGGAGCTGGATGTCCTGAGGAAGGTATCCCTCGGAGACTAGCTTACTGTGAGATATCCCGCGAAAAGACCCTCGTCCGGGAAGCTTCTGGGAGCTCTCTCCGTTTTTCTTTTGCTTCTGGTTATCATGGGGTTTTATCCCGATCTCTTCCAGCGGTGGATTATTGATCCTCCGATGGCAGGGATTCGCACCCTCCTCTCCGGAGCCACGGGAGTCTCCCATGGGACTTCCGGGCTTGTCGGGCGGTATTTCGATCTGGTGGGGGCCCAGGAGCAGAACGAAGCACTCAGGAATCAGGTGGCGGATCTGACCCGGAAGCTGGCCCGGGAAAAAATCCTGGCCCAGAGATCCCGGGATCTCGAAGCCCTTCTGAATCTGAAAAAACGGATTTCCCAGGCCGAGATCGCTTGCCACGTTGTGGCGACAAGCCCGACCGATTCTCCCCGCACCCTTCTTCTCGATTGCGGGAGGAACCAGGGAGTGGCGATACGGGACGGGGTGATCGGCCCTGGGGGTGTTGTGGGCTATGTTGTTCGTGTTCTGGATGTTTTCTCACAAGTGATATGGGTTGAAGATCCGATGTTTGCCCTGGAGGGGCGTCTCACCGACTCCGGGGCCAAGGGTTTGGTTCGGGGAAGAGGAATGGGCCGCCCCCTTTCTCTTCGGTATATTCCCCCTCTGACCCAAGTGGATAAGGGAAGCGAAGTGGTGACAACCGGAGAGGACGGGTATTTTCCTCCGGATGAACCGGTCGGGTCGGTGGTCTCCCGTGGAGATGCCGGTCGCGGGATCTTTCAGTCGGTTCGACTGGTTCCCGCGGAGAGGCTTGATAACCTCTGGGCCGTTTTCGTCCTCGTCCCCCCCCTGTCGTGGACGTCACGTCCGCTTCTCGGGAAGGAAACCAGGTGAGCCAATCCCTTCGGGTTCTCCTTTTTGGTGTTCTGGTTCTCGGGTCGTTTTCGGTCATGCATTGGCTTCCGGTTTTTCTTCAAGATCTGAATCCTGTTCCGGTTCTTCTCTTTTTCTTTTTGGAACGAAGAAAGTTAACGGAAGCGATTTTTTTGGGAGGTCTGGCAGGAGGGCTCATGTTCCTCGTGGTTCCAGGACCTCTCCTTATTCCTGTTATTCGATATGCTCTGGAGGGAACGCTTGCCGCCCGTATGCAAGCTCCCGGAACTTCTTCCGGAGCCAAGATTTTCGCGTTTTTCTGGACATTCATGGGATTTGATCTGGTGTTGGGCCTCCTCTCCCGGCTTCTGCTAGACGAACCCCTTACGATAGACCTCTTGAAGGATTGGCTGGTGATGGACGTGGTCTCCGCTTCGCTGGGTACGCTGCTCTTGTTCCTGTGGCGATATCCCGGGAGAAACGACAGGCTTCGTTCACAAAAAAATCATGGCATTGGATTCCCGCTCCCTTAAAAGATCTTTGCTGGGGACCCCCCGGGCGCGCCTTCGCGGACTCGTTTTGTTATTCTGGGTCGGCTTTTCAGTCGTTGTCATCCGACTGTACGTCGTGGAGGTTATCAAACACAGGCATTATCTTGCCTTGGCCCGGGAAAACATCGTAAAGTCGACCCCTATCCCTCCCCTTCGCGGAGAGATTACCGACAGAAACGGTGTGGTTCTGGTTCATAACGGGCCGGAGTTTGCCCTTTTTGAAATTCCCGGCGAGGTCCGTCGTCCCCAGGAAATTCGATGGGTTGCCTCTGATCTGGGGGTGCCGGTCGACCGGCTTCTTCGCTCCACCCGCTCTCTTGGATTTGTTCTTCCCTCCCATGTTCCGATCCCTCTTCTTGCCGGTCTTTCGATGGCTCAGGTTGGCCGGGTCAATATGGACCTCTACCGTCTTCCCGGCTTCTTCATCCAGATCATGCCCAAGAGGATCTACCCCGAGAACAATCTCGCCGCGCACCTTCTGGGCTACGTGGGCTCCTTTACTCCCGGAGACCTGAAGAGCTCTCTCTACCGCCATCTGCCTCCGGGCACGGGAGTCGGAAAGTCCGGGATTGAAAAGGAGTACGACTCCCTTCTCCAGGGGACGCCCGGCATGCGCCGCCAGCTTGTGAACTCCCATGGGGTCATGATCAAGCGGCTCCGGGAAAAGCCTCCGGGAGAAGGCCAATCGCTCCGGCTTACCATCGATGTCCGCCTGCAGGCCGTGGCGGAGAGAATGCTGGGAGACAGGCGGGGGGCGGTGGTGGCCCTGGATCCTCGCAATGGGGAGCTGCTGGCGCTGGCAAGCCATCCGGCCTACAGTCCGGGAGAGCTCTCCCAGGCGATGAGTACGGCCCGGTGGAATGATCTTGTCCATGCTCCGGACCATCCCCTGACAAACAGGGCAACCCAGGGGCTGTATCCCCCCGGCTCGGTCTTCAAGATCGTGACGACAATGTCCGGATTTCAGGAAAACAAGCTCGATCCGGACAAGTCGTTTCAATGTGGCGGCCTCTTTCATGTGGGCTCCGTGATTTTTCATGACTGGAAGAAGGGGGGACACGGAACTCTCCACCTTCATCGGGCGATCGAGCAGTCGTGCGATATCTTCTTCTATACGCTGGGGATGAAGCTGGGACCGGATGCGATTGCCCGGGTCGCCCGGGATTTTGGTCTGGGGGAAAAGACAGGGATCGACCTCCCGGCCGAACTTTCCGGCGTGGTTCCCGACCGGCAATGGAAAAAGAAATATCTTCACGCTCCCTGGTTTCCGGGAGAGACTCCCCCCATGGCCATCGGTCAGGGGTATCTCACGGTGACCCCCCTGGAAATGGCCCGGCTCATGGGGGCGGTTGCCATGGACGGTGAGATTTCCCATCCGCACCTTCGGCTTGGCAAGACGTTGACCTCCCTGTCCCCTGTGGGACTTCCCGTGAAGAACTTTGCCCTTGTGAAGTCTGACCTTCGGGATGTGGTGGCGGCCCCCCACGGGACAGGACATCCCGTCAATCTTTCCTTTTTTGCCATTGCAGGAAAAACCGGCACGGCCCAGGTGGTGAGCAACCGTGGCGTCAACAAGGACAAGAAGCGCCCCAAGGCAGATTCATGGTTTGTCGGCTTTGGGCCCTTTGACTCCCCCCGGATCGTCGTCGCCGTTCTGATCGAAAACGGGGGAGACGGAGGGGATGTCGCCGGACCGGTCGCCCGTGAGGTCTTCCGGATGTATTACGTGACACATGCGTCGACGCTGCCTCCTCCCTCGCCTTCCGTTGCCCCCGCCCGTCCGGGAGGAAGCTCCCTGTGAAAAGTGAGGTCGTGACATACATCGTGAAGATCCATCCCCTCTTTCTTGCCGCCCTGCTGGGCATTCTGGGGATTGATCTCCTCACGCTCTATTCGGTGAACCCCTACCTGGCCATGAAGCAGGGAATCTGGGAGCTTGTGGGGCTTCTGGTGGCGGGAGGGATCCTGATGATCCCCTACCCTCTTTTTGTCAAAAATGCCCGATTCATCTATGGTCTTGTGCTGGCATTGCTCTTCGTGGTGGTCCTGTTCGGACACCGGAGCCACGGAGCGCGGCGATGGATCGGGGTCGGCTGGTTTCAGATCCAGCCGTCCGAGTTCATGATCCTGGCGCTCATTCTTTTTCTGACGGCGTATCTTCTGAGAAATGGCAAGGATGTTCCCATGACATCCGGACTCTTTGCCGGAGGAGCCCTGGCGGCGCTTCTGCCGGCAGTCCTGATCGCGCGTCAGCCGGATCTTGGGACGGCTGTTGAGCTTTTGATCATTTTTGCAGTCTACATCCTGCTCAAGGGGATTTCCTCCAAAGTTCTGACGATCTCCCTGATCGGAGGGCTCGCCTTCTTTCCCGTGGCATGGGAGGTGCTTTGGACCCATCTTCATGAGTTTCAGAAGGACCGGATCCGGGCCTTTGTCGACCCCTCGTCCGATCCTTCGGGAATGGGCTACCACACCATCCAGTCCATTGTGGCGGTGGGATCGGGGGGATGGTTTGGCCAGGGGCTTTCCGGGGCCACACAGGTTCGTTATCAGTTTCTCCCCGGTGCCCAGACTGACTTTGTTTTTGCCGTTTTCACCGAGGAGTGGGGATTTGCGGGAGCCCTTCTTTTTTTGACCCTCATGGCCTATCTGATCTGGTTTGCGGCAAGGACGGCCCTTGAAAGCCGTGATCAGGTCGGGTTCTATCTGGCTTCGGGAGTGACGGGTTTTTTTCTGTTCGGGTTTCTGATCAATGCATTGATGGTCCTGGGTGTCCTCCCGGTGGTGGGGGTTCCCATGCCGCTCATGAGCTACGGGGGATCGGCGATGATTGTCGCCCTCGGATCTCTGGCGCTTCTCCTGAATATACGTTTTTATGCGAAGAGGTGAGGCCGTTTCGCCCGCCCCTTCGCTCAAGATATCGACTCAATAGGCTGTCGATTGCGGGAAGACTTCTCCTGTCCGGCCGCCTGAAGCTTCGGGTGTGGCCCTGACGGGTTGGTTTTCCGGAAATTTGCGGATTTTCTGTATTGGAGGATGGAATTATGGGATCTGAAATACTGATTCACGTGACTGAGGAGGAGACAAAGGTCGCCATTATTGAGTCGCGGCGACTTGTCGAATACTTTTTCGATAGAAAACAGGCACAGGGGATTGTGGGCAATATCTACAAGGGAAAGGTGAGCAAAGTTCTCCCGGGAATGCAGGCCGCCTTTGTCGACATCGGTCTGGAAAAGGCCGCTTTTCTGTATGTTGACGATATTTTTGTCGAGGGATCCGAGGTCCTTCCCGACGCCATGCAGGAAGACGCCGCTTCAGCAAGCCCCGAAGAAGAGGCTCCCGCTGCCGTGACGGTGTTACCGGCCGCACCGGCGGTCGAGGGGGAGAGCGCTCCTCCCGCCCCTCCGCCTCCGAAGCGTTCGGGGAGAAGGCCGATCGAAGAGGTTCTTCTCGACAGTCAGGATGTCCTGCTCCAGACGACAAAGGATCCCATCAGCACCAAGGGTCCCCGGGCGACAACCTATATCAGCCTTCCCGGGCGCTATCTGGTCTACATGCCCCAGGTGAACCATATCGGGGTCTCCCGGAGGATTACCAACGAGGGAGAGCGCCATCGCCTGAAGGATCTTGTCGGTTCGCTCCGGGCCCACAAGGGGGGCTACATCATCAGGACGGTCGCCGAGGGAATGACGGAGGACGAGGCAAGGATGGATATGGTCTTCCTCGATCTTTTGTGGGAGGACATCAAGGCGAAGTACGAGCAGGCCAAACCGCCCGCCCTGGTCCGTGTCGATCTCGATGTGGTGTTCCGTACGATCCGGGACTATCTGACCAATGATGTCGACCGCCTGGTCATCGACAACCAGAAGGAATATCAGCGGGTGCTCGAGTTCGTGAAGACCTATCTTCCGGCCTATGCATCGAAAGTTGAGCTCTGGAATAAGAAGACCTCTCTTTTCGGAGAGTACAACGTGGATCCCCAGGTGGCCCGGGCCCTCGAAAAGAAGGTATGGCTCAAGTCGGGAGGCTATCTGGTGATTGACCGTGCCGAGGCACTGACCGTCATCGACGTGAACACCGGTCGATTTGTGGGGGAGAAGGACCCCGAGGAGACCATCCTCAAGACGAATCTTGAGGCGGTGGAGGAGATTGCCCATCAGCTCAGGCTTCGCAATATCGGGGGCATCATCATTCTCGACTTCATCGACATGGAAAAGGAAAAAAACCGGGACCGGGTCTTTCAGGGGCTTCAGGAGCTTCTCTCCCGGGACAAGGCCCGGACAAATGCCCTCCGGATCTCCGATCTCGGTCTTGTCGAGATGTCCCGCAAGCGGGTCCGGGAGGATCTCGTCCACCTTTTGGGGGAGACATGCTCCTACTGTGACGGAAAGGGCTATGTCAAATCTGTCCGGACAATCATCTATGAGATCTTCGAAGATCTCCGGAAGCTTCCCTCCGGACGGGGAGGCAAGGACCGTCGGGTGATTCTTTACGTCCATCCCGATGTTGAAGCCGAGATGGCGGCAGAAAAACCCTTTCTCGACGCTGTTCAGCAGATCATCCGGAAGAAGGTGATCGTTAAGAGCGATCCGCTGTATCACATTGAAGAATTCGTCATTGTTTCGCCATAGGCAGAAAAACCGGGGAGAAACCATATGATTCGTATGCCAGGGCTGTCAGGGGGCTTTGTCCGTCAGGGATTCTTGCTGGCCGGGCTCCTTCTTGTATTCGCCATTTCCGGGTGCACCGGGAAGGAGAGTTCCACCCTTCCTTCCTCCGCACCGGGGAAGGTTGTGGGGGAGGTGGATCTCGACCCGCATGTGCCTCTCTGGATGACGCACGGTTCCTTGTCGGTTGTCGCGCTCATGAAAGGGCCGACCTCTCCGGACTGGCTTCCCGTTGCCCAGGTTCTTTTCGTCCACCCGACCTTCCCCGTCCCCTTCGAGATTTCCCAGAAGGACGTTCGTCTCACGGGGATCAACTTTCAGGGCCCCGTCAGGCTCATCGCCAGGCTCTCTCTCGAGTCGGGAAGCACTCTTGTGGCCAGCGGGGAATACAGTGGCTCCTCTCCCGTTTCCGGAACCGTCGGAGGGGATCCGGTCCATATTCTGATTGACCGGAAGCTTCCTTCGGAGGCGGGGAGCCCCTGAAAATGGTCCGGACTCTTTTTTTTGAGGCCCTTTCCCTGTCGGTAAAAATCGGGACCAAGGCCCAGGAGAGGGCCCGTCCCCAGACGGTGCTCGTCTCCGGAGAGTGTCGGCTTGATGGCAAAGAACGGGGAAATGATCGTCTCTCCAAAACGGTCGACTATGACCGCCTTCTCCGGGAAATACGGTCCTGCGCCGAGCCGACGGAGTTCTCGCTTCTCGAGCGTCTGGGCGACCATATTGTGGATCGGGTCATGAAGAGCTTTCCGGGAATCGACTCCATCACCCTGACACTCTGGAAGGAGCCTGCGCCTCTTCCGTTTCCGGTGAGACGGGTGGGAGTCACGGTTTCGGAAACCCGCTCGTCCTGGTCCGAACCGGCAACACTTCTTTCCTAAAGGACAGGACTTTCGATGATCTTTCATCCCAATGTTTTCGGCCTTCTTCTCCTCCAGACCACGGCGGGAGGAGCCTTCTTCATGACCTTTCTCTACCGGTATCCCTCGATCAACCGGTCGTTCTACCGGCTGCACGGTCTCCTTTTTCTTCTGGCTTCCGGAGGGGCTCTCTTTGCCCTGGGCCCCTCCGGTCTTGCGTTTTCCCGTGTCTCCTCCGACCATGCCGGGGCGACCACCGTCTACCTCGTGCTGGGCGGGACGGTAGGGCTTGTTCTCTATAATATTCTCATCAATTTTATTCCCTGGGACCGCTCCCGAAAACTCTCGCGTCCGGTTCTGAATCTTTCGGGAACACTTCTTTTGGGCGCCGTTGGCGGAGCTGCCCTCGTATTGAATCGCTCTCTGTCGCTCTCCCTCTCGGGGATTCTTCTTCTCCTGACCTTTTTCGTCGGGGCATTCCTCCTGGGTTCGGTCCTTCTCGCCATGAACTGGGGGCATTTTTACCTGACGAATCCGACTCTTCCCATTGAGCCTCTGGCCTTTCTCGTCAGGACGCTTCTCATTATGACCGTGGCAACGGCTCTTCTGTCAGGGGGCATGACGGTGAGAGACTGGAGTCTTCAACCCGGTTTTGCTGAAGGGCTGCTTCTTGAGTCCTTTCAGGGGCTCTACCTTTGGGGCCGTCTTCTCATCGGTGTTCTGGGGGGGCTCGTCATTGCCATTCTTGCGTACAAGACGGTGCGCATGCATTCAACGCAGGCAGCGACGGGCCTTCTCTATGTTGCTCTTCTGATGATTCTCTTCGGAGAAGCGTTTTCCCGCTTTCTTTTCCTGAATCTGGGGATTCTTGTCTGAGGACAGAAGAGAAGGCCGGCAGCCGGCCTGACGCCCTCTTTTCGGGGTCTCTTTGAATATGAGTTGATTTCTCCCCAAGAATATCTATAAAATTGATAATCTGTGTGAGTGTATACCTCTTCTTTCAGAGAATGAGAATACAAGACGATGAACATTTGCCGGTGTTACCGGTTCCGCCATGGTTTCCTGTGACGGAAAAGACTTTCGCTCTCTTGTGTATAGAGGGTGAAGGGTTTTGATCAAGGAAAGGTCAAGGAGGCCTGAATGTCAATTCTGATTGCCGATAATTGTATTTCCTGCGGGGCGTGTCTTCCCGAGTGTCCCAATGATGCCATCAGCGAAGGGGATCCGATCTATGTGATCGATCCGGACCTTTGCACCGAATGTATTGGTTTCCACGATGAACCGCAGTGTGCAGCCGTCTGCCCGATCGACGAATGTTGCATTCCGGATCCGAACTGCGTTGAAACAGAAGAAGAGCTTCTTGCAAAGAAAGCCAGAATCCATCCAAACGGATAGCGGGGGACCCTCCCGGAGTTCAAGCGGCTTTCGGGAGGGCTCTTCCCCCTGAAGGGAGCAGGAAATGGCGAAAAAATTCGTGCTGGTGGAGCCGAAGTCCACCCACTTGCATGTATATAGTGCGTTCACCATTCCGAGGCTCGGAGTTATTCTTCTCGGAACGATGCTGCGCGACAGAGGCTGGGATGTTCGCGTCTATATAGAAGACGTTGCTCCCATTGATATGAAGGAAGTTTTTTCGGCGGATATTGTCGGTATTTCAACGCTGACATCCACCGCTCCGCAGTCTTACCGGCTGGCCCAGAAGGTTCGGGAAGCAGGGATTCCTGTGGTCATAGGCGGAACCCACGTAACGTTCATGGCTGAAGAAGCCCTGGACTACTCCGACTATGTCGTTCGCGGAGAGGGTGAGGAGACTCTGTTTGAACTGATCGAGGCGATGGACGGCACACGTCCCTTCGAAAAAATCCTCGGTCTCTCCTACTGGAAGGGCGGGCGTAAACTTCACAACCCCGACCGGCCGTTGAAGGAGGATCTTGATTCCAACCCGATCCCGGATTACAGCCTTGTCGAGGGGTGGAATACTCAAAAACGTGGTCTGATCTCGATTGCGACCTCCCGGGGATGTCCCTTTACCTGTACCTTCTGTTCCGTTCCGGGAATGTACGGTCACGGTTTCCGCATGCACTCGATCGAACGGGTGATCGAGGAGATCCGGATCAACAATCCGAAGTATGTCTTCTTTGCTGACGATCTCTTTACAGCGAACCGGAAGAGGACAAAAGATCTTCTCAGACGCATGATCGAGGAAGGGCTGACTCCGGAGTGGGGGGCCCAGATCCGGACCGAAACCGCTTTTGATCCCGAGTTGCTCGATTTGATGAAGGCCAGCAACTGCTTCAATGTCTTCATCGGATTTGAATCGATCAACCCTCAAACGCTTGATCTTTTCAACAAGCGTCAGACCTACGAGAAGATCGTCCGGTCCGTGGAAGCTTTCAAGAAGCATGGAATCCGCATCCACGGAATGTTTGTTGTCGGTGCCGACACCGATGACAAGGAAACAATTTTTGAAACGGCGCGTCTGGCCAGAGAGTGGGAACTTCAGTCCATACAGCTGATGATCCTCACGCCTCTTCCCGGATCCCCCGACTTCGATCTGTTCTATGCCACGGGCAACCGGGAGCTCCTTTATAAGGACTGGAGCCTCTATGACGGCCACCATGCCGTTTATCGCCCGAAGAACATGACCGCTTTTGAGCTTAATGATGCCGCTATTGCCGCCATGGAGGATTTCTACTCCTGGAGAAATATTGGCAAGAGTGCCATGCGACGGGATTATTATTCGACGCTGATCCAGTTTGGTGCAAAACAGCTTTTAAAGAACTGGCGCCGGGAAAATCAGGGTTTCCTTGACGAACTCCGGTCGACGGTCTTTGAAAAGGTGGAAGAGAGTGAATCCTCTTCCGCCAGAAAACCACGCACAAACCGTGTGGGTGTTCCGAGGTTCGTTCTTGACTCGGAGCTTGGTTCGAGCCTCGTGGAATTTTTTGCGCGGCTTGGAAGTTCAGTCGTTCCCTTTTCCGAATCGTTGACCGAAGGGTCAGACGATATGGCGACCCTCTCGAGGATTGCCGGAAAGGTGGACTGTATCGTGTTGCCGGTGATGGAACGGGCGAGACAGGGAGAGGAAGAGTTCTTCTCTAAAATAGAGTCTGTGCGTAAGTGGTTTGCCAAGCACAAGAGCTCTGCCCCTGTCGCCGTCTCCCTTGTCCTTGACAAGCAGGATGGCTCGCTCTACTCCTCGCTGGCTCAGTTGGGGGCTTTCTTTACCCAGGATCTTGACAGGGTCCACAGGGCGTACAAGGAAACAGTGGCAAAGCTCAAGCTTCCCCACCCCTCGGGGAATGATGAGTCAAAGGTTGCGCTGGTCCAGATTGCCCACTAATTGTGGAGCCTAAGACACATTGAGGAGATGTGATTTAATGGAAAAGATGACAAGAATTGCCACGCCGGAAGAGCTTTCCGGGAAAAAATGGTACGTGGTCGATGCCGCCGGAAAGACCGTCGGTCGTCTGTCGGTGGAAGTGGCGACACTTCTTCGCGGAAAGAACAAGATTTTTTACACCTCCCATCAGGATGCCGGTGACTACGTCATCGTCGTCAATGCCGCCAAGGTGGCCCTGACCGGCAAGAAGTGGTCCCAGAAGATGTACTATCGGCACAGCGGTTATCCTGGAGGTTTCAAGTCGGCAACGGCCAAGGAGGTTCGCGAGCGTAAGCCCGAGCACCTGATCGTTCATGCCGTCAAGGGAATGCTTCCGAAGAACAAGCTGGCCAACCAGTTCATGAGCCGGCTCAAGGTCTATGCTGCGGAGGCTCATCCCCATCAGGCCCAGAATCCCGAAGTTTATGCCATTGCAGGAGGTCGCTGATGGAGAGAGAGCATAATGAAGACGGCCGCGGCGCCGCGACCGGAAAGAGAAAAACCGCTATCGCCAGAGTGCGTGTGCAGAGTGGAACCGGCCAGATCCAGGTGAACGACCGCCCTCTCGAAGAGTACTTTCCCCGGACCCTGTGGGCAAGCCAGGTAAAGGCTCCCATCGAGATCACGAATATGACCGGTAAGCTCGACATCTTTGCCAAGGTTACCGGAGGCGGGCTCACCGGCCAGGCTGAAGCCATCCGCCATGGGATCTCGCGCGCCCTGCTCGAGATCAATCCGGAGTTCCGTGAGCCTCTCAAAAAAGAGGGTTTTCTCACCCGCGATGCCCGCGTGAAGGAGCGTAAAAAGTTCGGTCAGAAAGGCGCTCGCAAGAGATTCCAGTTCTCCAAGCGCTAGATCGCATCATTCCTTATTTCCGAAAAGGGGGAGACGCGTGTCTCCCCTTTTTTTGGTCCAAATCGAAAGACTCATTTGTGAAAATTACAGGATGACAAACACGCTCAGAGTGGGAATTGTCGGGGCTTCAGGATATGCCGGCGGGGAACTTCTGCGTCTTTTTTCCTCCCATCCGGGCGCGGAGGTTGTCCGGATTGCGGGGGAGTCAAAGGCAGGGGGTACGATCGGGTCTGTTTTTCCCCATCTGAGACACTCCCTGACCTTTGAAAAGGTCTCGGAGAAGCCCTTCTGGACCGATGTGGATGCCGTTTTCTTCGCCTTGCCGGCGGGTCAGTCCTTTGACCTGGTCAGACGGTACCGGGAAAGCGGAGTTCCCGTCTTCGACCTTGGGCCGGACTACCGGTTAAAAACTCCCGAGCTTTACCGGAAGGTCTACGGAATGGACCACGGGGATCCGAAAGGTCTTGAAGAGGCCGTCTATGGCCTTCCCGAATGGGCGGGAGATCGCCTGGTAACCGCTCCTGTGGTCGCCTGTCCCGGATGCTTTCCGACGGGGGCCCTCATGGGTCTTCTTCCCTTTTTCAGGGAGGAGCTTGTCGTGGAAGGTTCCGCCGTCATCGATGGAAAGTCCGGTATCAGCGGCGCGGGCAGGGGGCTTTCCCTTGAGACGCATTTTCCCGAGATCGCGGAAGGAATGGCGGCTTACAAGGTGCTTGAGCACCGCCACATTCCCGAGATGGAACAATGTCTGGCTCCTTTCGGAGCGGGGGAGGTCACCTTCGTTCCCCACCTTGTTCCGATGAGCCGCGGCATCCTTTCGACCCTCTACATGACGCTCCGGAAATCGGCCACTCAGGAAGAGATGGAATCGACGGTCGACCGTTGTTACGAGGGAAGTCCTTTTGTCAGGCGGGTGGGAGCTCCCCCCAACCCGCTCCATGTCCGGGGAACGAACGAGGTTCTTCTCCACGTCCGGACCCGGGGGCGGAGACTTGTTGTAGTGACGGCCATCGACAACCTTGTCCGGGGAGCCGGAGGGCAGGGAATCCAGGCGATGAACCGACGGTTTGGCCTTCCCGAAACACAGGGAATTTCGGGGCCGGCCCTCTTTCCCTGACCTTTGCCAAGGAGGACTCCATGACCTCACAGGATTGTCTGACTGCCATGCATGCCGGAAGGCTCCGGAGTGTTTTCCTCCGTTACGGAGTCGGGGTCTTGTTGACGGCTCTCTTCTTGGTTTCGGGAGCCCCCGGCAGGGCCGGGGCCGAGGCTCCCCTGCACTTCAAGGCGGGAGAGTGGAAGATTGATGCCGTGATGACAATGAAATCGGCGGCTCCCGGAATGCCGGAAATGCCGCCCCGCGAGTCGTCTCTCCTGAAATGTCTCACGTCCCGTCATCTTGTTCCCGACCAGAAGGCCAGGATGCCGAAAGGTTGCACCATGACCCGCCATCTGTCCGGGGATACCCTGACCGTGAGCGTTCGCTGCGAGAAGTCGGTCACCACGGGGAGCTATACCTATTCGGGAAGATCCTTCAGCGGTCAGAGCGTGACGACCATGAAGGGGCTTCCGATGACAATGGAGACGCGGTTCAAGGGGCACTATATCGGCCCCTGTCGCCAGTCGGCCCGGTAGAATCCGGGAACGGAGCCAGCTCCTGAAGAGTCTGGAAATGTCTGTTGCAAGGGAAAAAAAGCGCGAGTGGTACAACGTGGATGCTGTCCCCCCAGGGAGGGACAGGATGAAGGAAGGGTATGTCTAAGAAGAAAAGCGAAGGCGGGATTACCTATCCCCTGGGTTTTCGGGCATCGGGCCTTGTCTCCGGAGTCAAGAAGAATGGCAACCCCGACCTTGCCCTGATTGTCTCCGATTCCGACTGCGTGGCCGCCGGGGTTTTCACGACCAACCAGGTCAAGGCTCCCGCTGTACGGATCAGCAGCCGGCGGGTTCGGGGCTCCGGGCTCCGGGCCATCATTGTCAACAGTGGCAATGCCAACGCCTGTAACGGGGAGGCAGGGGAAAAAGATGCCCTTGCCATCGGGGAAAAGCTCTCCCTCCATCTGGGATGCGATCCGAAAAAGATCCTTCTGGCCTCGACCGGGGTGATCGGCCGCCCCCTCGACATGAAGAAAATTGTCTCAGCGCTTCCCCGGCTGGTCGACTCTGCCACGCGGGAAGGTTTTGAGGATTGTGCCCGGGGGATTATGACCACCGACACGCGATCCAAATCGGCGGAGGCGGAAGGAACGGTCCTGGGAAAAAAGGTCCGGGTAGGGGGAATTGCCAAGGGAGTGGGGATGATTCATCCCCAGATGGCAACCTTGCTTGTCTTTCTCACTACAGATGCCGCCGTGGAAAAGGAGGCGCTGAAGACCCTTCTTTCTCAGGTGGCGGACCGGACCTTCAATGCGCTGACAGTCGACGGGGATACCAGCACAAATGACACGGCGCTGATCCTCGCAAACGGTCAGGCGGGCAATGCTCCCGTGGCAAAGAACAGGGAGGGCTACCAGGAACTTTTATCGCTGGTTCTTTCCGTGTGCGAATCGCTTCGGGACCAGCTCATCCGGGATGGGGAGGGGGTCACAAAGGTGATCCGGATCGTCGTGGGAGGGGCCAGAACAAAGAATGATGCCCGGAAAGTGGCCCAGTCGATCGCCCGTTCCCTTCTCGTCAAAACGGCCTTTTTCGGGGAGGATGTGAACTGGGGCCGGATCATGGTGGCGGTCGGCAATTCCGGTGTCAGAGTCTATGAGGAGAGAATCGATATTTTTATGGGGGAGGTTGTCCTTGTTCATCGCGGGGTGGGGCTGGGCCCTCTTCAGGAGGAAAAAGCCCTTGAGGTGATGAAAAAAAAGGAGATCACCCTTCGGGTCATGCTGGGGATCGGTTCGATGGAGGCCGAGTACTGGACGACGGATCTGTCGGTTGAGTATGTGCGGATTAACGCAGGGTACAAAGGAAGAACCTGATCTGTTTGAGTAAAAAGTTTATTTGTGGTAAAAGTAAATGTTTTCCGGAGTGGATGGCGACACCACTTTTCAGGAGTTCCCCGAAGAAATCGGGGAAGGGAAGTCTTCATCAGGAAGACCTTTCCAAACAGGGGTAGAGGGTGACAATGGGTCACCTCCCCCGTGAACGTCGATAGCGAACCGCGGAGACAATCCGTTAACCCACGGGTCCGCACAGGCCAGCGTCGCCGAATGGCCTGACGGCGGGACAGGTTCGCAGGACTCAACCCAAAGAAAGGGACAAGAATGTCATCAGTGACCATCAAGGAACTTCTCGACGCCGGAGTCCACTTCGGCCATCAGGCAAAGCGCTGGAACCCGAAAATGAAGCGCTTTATTTACGGAGAGCGCAACGGGATCTATATCATTGATCTTCAGCAGACCACCCGCCGCTATCGCCAGGCGACCGCCTTCATCAAGAAGATCGTGGGAGACGGAAAGTCTGTCCTCTTCATTGCCACCAAGAAGCAGGCCCAGTCCATCGTCGTTGAGGAGGCAGAGCGTTGTGGCATGTTCCACGTGACCCAGCGCTGGCTCGGAGGGATGCTGACGAACCACCAGACCATCCGGAAATCCGTTGACCGCCTGAAAAAGATCGAGGCGATGAAGGAAGGGGAGCAGTGGGCCCGTCTTCCCAAGAAAGAGATTGCCCAGCTCGAGAAGGAAGAGTCGAAGCTTCAGGCAACCCTTTCCGGAATTCGTGGAATGTCCCAGCTTCCGGGCGCGGTCTTCGTTATCGACCCCAAGAAGGAGCATATCGCGATCCATGAAGCCAACCGCCTGGGAATTCCCGTGGTGGCCATGGTCGACACGAATTGCGACCCTGATCTGATTGATTTCCCGATTCCGGCCAACGACGATGCCATCCGCTCGATCCGTCTGATTGCCTCCGGCATTGCCGAGGCTGTGATCGAAGGGGGTATTTCCCGACGGTCTTCCCAGAAAGCCCCTGATACCGCTTCCGTCAATGCAGAACTGGAAGAGGCCTTCGTTGCGGGTGAGGAAAAAGCCTAAGAATCTGAATGGATCGGATGAGATGTCTGGGTCCCTCCCCTACCGGTAATCCGGGGGAGGGGGGCCGACATGGGGACTTTAGAAAACGGAGGAACCGAAAGAAATGGAAATAGCAGCAAATGTCGTAAAAGAGCTCCGCGAGAAGACCCAGGCAGGCTTTATGGACTGCCGGAAGGCCCTTGTTGAGGCCGGGGGTGATCCGGAGAAAGCCTACGAAATTCTCAAAAAGAGCGGAGCGCTCAAGGCCAGCAAGAAGGCCGACCGGGAGACGGCAGAAGGCGTTGTCGGATCCTATATCCATGCCGGAAACAAGATCGGGGTTCTTCTCGAGGTCAATTGCGAAACGGACTTTGTGGCACGCACAGACAACTTCAAGGAGCTTGTAAGAAGTCTGGCCATGCATATTGCCGCGGCCTCCCCGGCCTATGTGGACCGTTCGGCAGTCTCGGAAGAGACCGTTGCAACCCTTCGCCAGGGCTTTCTCTCCGAGGTGGCTGACAAGCCTGAAAAGGTCAGAGGGACAATTGTGGAAGGAAAGCTCGACAAGTACTTCCAGGAGAGCTGCCTTCTCGACCAGCCCTACGTCAAGGACCCCGGGGTTACCGTTCGCGACCTTATTGCTTCAGAGATCGCTAAAATGGGAGAGAATATCTCGGTGAAACGATTCTCGCGATTCCAGATCGGAGAGGGGAAGGGCTGATGCCCGGATACCGGAGGGTTCTTCTCAAACTGTCGGGAGAGGCCCTCATGGGAGACCTCTCCTTTGGTATCGATCCCTCCGTTCTCGACAGAATTGCGCGCGAGATTCAGGCGGTTGCCGCTGCCGGAGTTGAGCTTGGCGTGGTGATTGGCGGAGGGAATTTTTTTCGCGGATTGTCCGGGATCAGCCAGGGAATCGATCGGGCCTCTGCAGACTACATGGGCATGCTTTCTACCATTCTCAATGCCCTGGCCCTTCAGTCCGTTCTTGAGAAAAAGGGGGTGTCGACCCGGGTGCTCACGGCTTTGGAGATGCGTGCCCTGGCCGAGCCCTATATTCGCCGGCGGGCAATGCGCCACCTTGAAAAGGGACGCGTGATCATCTTTGCCGGCGGGACGGGGAATCCCTACTTTACCACCGATACTGCCGCCGCTCTTCGGGCGATGGAAATCGGAGCCGAGGTTGTTCTCAAGGCGACGAAGGTTGATGGAATCTACAGCGACGATCCAAGAAAGAATCAAAACGCGGAACGGTTCGTCGAGCTGACCTACCTCGAGGTTCTGGAAAAAAAGCTCAAGGTCATGGACTCGACCGCGGTCTCTCTTTGCATGGATAATAATCTTCCGATCATCGTCTTCGACCTTTACGCTCCGGACAACATTGTTCGCGTCGTGAAAGGGGAGCCGGTGGGAACGCTTGTCAGACAGGGATTCTAGACCCGGAAGCCGGGAATAGGGAGGTAAGCTCGTGGACTCTGATCTCAAGGGACATAGCGTCAAGATGGATCAGGCGGTGGACCATTTCCGGAAGGAAATCTCGACCCTTCGGACGGGAAGACCTTCCCTGGCGCTCGTGGAGCATGTTCGCCTCGATTACTATGGTAACCAGGTCTCTCTCGACAAGGTTGCGGCGTTAAATATCGTCGATAACCGGATGATCACGATTACTCCGTGGGAAACAAAGGTGATCCCGGAGATCGAAAAGGCGATCATGGCGGCAAATCTTGGCCTGACTCCCCAAAATGATGGCAAGTGTGTCCGGCTTGTCGTTCCTCCCATGACGGAGGAGCGGCGCAAGGATCTCGTGAAGCTTCTCAAGAAAATGGCCGAGGAGACCAAGGTTTCCCTCCGCAATATTCGCCGGGATGCCAACGAGGATCTCAAGAAAAAGTCCAAGGACGGAATCTTGACGGATGACCGGGTCAAGCGTCTTCAGGAAGAGGTTCAGAAGCTCGTCGACGGAGCCTCCGCCAAGGTCGATGAGCATGCGAAGAAAAAGGAGCAGGAAATTCTGTCGACCTGATCCTACGCGCTGACCCCATGACCTCCTCCCTCTGCTCCTCCCGTGTTGGTTATCCCCTGCATCGCAGCCGTGTCATCATCGATCTCGACGGTCTTCTCGAAAACGTCAGGGCAATCCGAAAGGCCCTTCCGTCGGGAGCGGACCTTCTCCCTGTCATCAAGTCGAACGCCTATGGCCATGGGATCCTGCCTGTTTCCCGGGCGATGTTCCAAGCGGGTCTTTCCCGTGTCGCCGTCATGGGAGTCGACGAAGGCTGCCTTCTCCGGGATTCCGGCTTTTCAGGACAGATCGTTCTTCTTGGAGGATTTTCTCCGGAAGAGATTCCTCTTTGCCGAAGTCTTCTCCTGACTCCCGTTATTCATCATATTGATCAGGTTGCGGCACTGGATCTTGACCCGTCTTCCGCTCCTTCCATGGGGATCCACGTCAAAATTGATTCCGGAATGGGGCGTCTGGGATTTTTACCGCAGGACTTTCCGGCTGTTCTTGATCGACTTGGGCAGATTCCTTCTGTCAGGATTGAGGGGCTGATGACTCATTTCCCCGATCCGGAGAACAGGGAGGATACCGCCAGCTGCCAAAAGGCTTTCCGGACAGCCATCCTTTCCTCTTTCACGCATCCGGCCCTTTCCGGATTGACGGTGATCCATATGGCCAGCAGTGGAGCGATTCTTGCGGGTGAGGTGGAGATTGATCTCCCCCTTCATCCTTCCGGAAGAAAGATTGCTTTCTGGGCGCGGCCGGGACTTCTTCTCTATGGACACTATCCAGGGGTCCGGGATCCCCGGATTCCCGTCCGTCCCGTCTTTGGTGTCGATGCCAGACTGTTGGCCGTCCGTGCGCTTCCCCGGGGGAGCTCGGTCTCCTATGGCCGCACGGTGACCCTTTCCCGGGACAGCCGGGTCGGAATTCTTGGGATGGGATATGCCGACGGCCTCCCCCGGCTTCTGTCAGGAAAGGGATGGGCGACCGTGGCCGGGCGACGTGCCCCCTTTCTTGGGCGAGTCTGTATGGACATGGTGGCCGTCGACCTGACGGATATCCCGGCGGAAGAGCTTCCCTCCGAATGGATCTCCCTGATCGATCCGGAGAATCCGCTCTCCCTCAGCGTTGACCGTCTTGCCAAAGAGGGAGGGACGATCCCCTACGAGGTTCTCTGTCTCTTGGGCCACCGGTCCGAAAGGAGATATGTTGGAATCCCGTCCCAGGCTCCGGATGAACGTGTTTAAGGGGCTCCCCAGCCGACTGCTGAAAGTTCCGGAGGTTGCCGGGGCGCTCTTTGAGATGGGGCTCTCCGGTCTCCGGGGGATTTTCCGCCCCTCCTTTCTCGGAAAAAACTTTTTCGAGCAGCTTCTTCGGATCGGGGCCGATTCAACCCTGGTGGTGGTTGTGACCGCCTTCTTCACGGGGATGGTCCTGGCTCTCCAGGCGTGGATCGGATTCCGGAAATTCAATGCCGAAGGCCTTGTTGGTGCGGTGGTGACCCTGTCCATGACACGGGAGCTCGGCCCCGTCATTACGAGCCTCATGGTGACCGGCCGCTCTGGTTCGGCCATGGCGGCTGAGCTTGGAAGCATGAGAGTCAGCGAGCAGATTGATGCGCTTGAAACTCTTGCCGTTGATCCCGTCGACTATCTTGTGACACCGAGGCTCTATGCCTCTCTGGTGGCTCTTCCCTTGTTGACGGCCCTGGCAGACCTTGTCGGAATCGGGGGCGGCTACATCGTCGCGGTAAAAATTCTGGGTCTCTCTCCCCATCTTTATTTTCAGGAGATCACCCACTACGTGGATCTCCACGATTTCATCTCAGGGATCGTGAAGTCGGTCTTCTTCGGCGGACTTCTCGCCCTCTGGGCCTGCCGAACGGGTTTTGTCGCCTCCGGAGGAGCCGCAGGGGTTGGCCGTGCCGTGACCTTTGCGGTGGTGAGCGGGTCGATGAGCATTCTTATTGTGGACTACTTTTTGACGGCCTGGCTCTTCTGATGGCTCCAATCCCGGCCATTTCCCTGGAGTCGCTCTCAAAAAGCTTTGGCTCCCAGCAGGTTCTCAGAGAGATCACTTTTTCTGTGCCCAAAGGGGAGACTTACTGCATTATCGGAGGGTCCGGGCAGGGCAAGTCCGTTTTGCTCAAGCACGTCATGCGGCTCTTGCTTCCCGACAGCGGGACCGTCCGGATCAGTGGCGAGTCGATTGAGACGCTCTCCGGGGAAGAGCTCAACCGGGTCCGGAAGAAAATGGGCATGGTTTTTCAGGAGTCGGCGCTCTTTGACTCCATGACCTGTCTTGAGAATGTTGCCTTTGGACTCATGATGCACCGGAAGGATCTTGGAAAGAGGGAGATCCTTGATGTGGCCAGGGAAAAACTCCGGCTGGTGGGACTTCCCCGGACGGTGGAGGAAAAGTCTCCCTCCCAGATCTCCGGAGGCATGAAGAAACGTGTGGGCATCGCCCGGGCCATCGCGCTTTCTCCCGAGATCCTTCTCTATGATGAGCCGACGACGGGGCTCGACCCTGTCCTCTCCGCCTCGATTGATGAGCTGATCGGGAGAATGAAGGCGGAGCTGAGCGTGACAAGCCTTGTCATCACCCATGATATGAGCAGTGCCTTTCGTATCGCCGACCGGATCCTGTTTTTGTACCGGGGAGAAATCCGCGCTTCCGGAACCCCGGACGAGATTCGCGAGAGTGGTGATCCCCTCCTGCAACAGTTTATCCGGGGGGAGACCAGGGGACCCATTCCGGTGATTCCCGATGAAAAGGAGTAACCGTCGCGCCGCTTCTCATCAGGCGTTTTCAGATGCTTTTTGTAAAGGAGTCTCTTTGTGAAGCTCTCTGCGGAAACGAGGCTGGGTTTTTTTGTGCTCCTTGCCGTGGGAACCCTCGTTTTCCTTTCTCTCCGGCTGTCCCATCATAAGATGAACCCGAAGCATTCATATGCCTTCTATGCGGAATTCCGTTCGGTCGACGGTCTCGAGAAGGGAACAGATGTGGAGGTGGCCGGTGTCAAGGTGGGCGAGGTCGATGCCATCACCCTGGGATCTTCGGGCCATGCCCGGGTCAGAATGCTTGTGGACAAGAAGGTGGTGATTCCCTCGGATGCCCGGGCGATTATTTTTTCCAACGGATTCCTTGGAAAGATGTATGTGGAGATTGAAGAGGGTCCGTCAAAAATTCGTCCCCACCTCGACCCCTCAAGAGATCCTGAGACTCCGGGACTTCTCAAGAAGATTTTTGGGTTTGTGACTCCTCCGGTGGTGTATGCGGCGACCCCAGAAAACCCGGCTCCGGCTCCAACCACCCCCGCGCCACCCGCCGCCGACCCCTCCCCCCTTCCTCCCGGAGGGACCCTCTCCGCCAGAGGAACCACGGTGAGCGTCAACCGTCTCATCAAGAAACTCAATAAAGTGGCTGACGACATCAGCGCCGTTTCCCATTCCCTGAAGGCTTCCATCGGCACGGCCGAAGGGAAGGATGAGATCCGGAGAACGCTCCAGCACCTCGATGAGCTGACGAAAAATCTTCGGGACTTTTCAAAGACCCTCAAGCAGAAGTCTCCGGATATTCTCAACAGAGTGGATTCGATTGCCACGAAGATCGACAACGGGGTAGGAACGATCGGCTCTCTGGTGAACAAGAACGATGCCTATGACAGCGCCAATAGCTCCCTGACGCATCTCAACAGCATTCTCAAAAAGATTGATGATGGCCAGGGGACGGTCGGCAAGCTTATCAACAACCCCGACGTTTACGACAACCTGTCAAAAACCCTGAAAAAGCTTTCCGGCGTGACGAACAAGGCCGACCGGATGCGCCTCGATGTCTGGATGCGCGGACTTTATATGACAAAGGGAGGAACGTCGGAAGGGTTCTTTACCCTGGATCTCTATCCCCGTTCCGACAAGTTCTACCGGATTCAGGTGGTCAGTACCACCAACCCTTATTACACGCAGTCGACGCCCTACACCCAGGTCAACGGCAACTATGTGGCGGGGCCGACGCAGATCCTGGGAACCACCCAGGGACTCAAGTTCAGCGCTGAGTTCGGAGAGAAGTTCGGAGATTTTGATGTGAGGGCGGGACTCATTCAGAGCAGCTTTGGGGTGGGAGCGGACTACCAGATCCTGAAGAATCTCTCGCTGACATTTACGATGTACAACATCGGAACCTACGATCCGATTACGCCGAATCCCTACTCCCGTCTTTTCCTCACCTACACCCTGTTCGGACATCTCTGGCTGAACGCGGGCTATTACAATATGTTTAATGCCTCCGTGGCGTCCCCTATGGTCGGCGGAGGAATCATCATGAGCGATGAGACACTCAAGTATCTCATCGCGGGACACCTCCCCTAGCCAAAGATACGCAGAAGTTTGACGCAGGGAGCACCGGACAGGTATTCTTTAAGGACCTGAAGACTTCTCTCAATTTCATGGATAGTGGCTTCGGCGTTCCTCCCCGACCAGGTTCCGAACCTGTCAGGAAGACGCTGCATGGCCCTTCTGTCTTACCGCAAGGACGACGATGGCTGAACGTTTGAATCCCGAAGAGCAACAGGCTCTCGAATGGGAAGGCTCATCCGGGGTAGAGGGTGAAGAAATCGGAAGCCCCCCCGGCGGAGATTCTTCCAAGAAGTCTTCCTTTCCTTCGTCAAGTACCGTCCGTGACCATATCCTCATCCGGATACTTTCCTCCCTGGTGCTGGCGATTTTTCTCTTCATGACTCTGGCTGTCCTGACGATCTTTGGGACATTCATTGAACAGGGTCGTGATGCTTCCTACTATATGACGACCTATGGGCCGAAGTGGGGGCCATGGATCGTAGGTCTGAAGATCGACAACATCTATCACAGCTGGTATTACACAAGCTTCCTCGCGCTTCTCTGTGTTAACGCGCTGACGTGTGTGTACCGCCGTTTCCCTGTGACCATCCGCTCGCTCTTCCGCGAGAGGGTCTCTGTCAGCCCGGACTTCCTGAAAAGACAGAGGGAGTACACGGAAATTTCCGTTCCCCGCTCCCGGGTTGAGTCCTCCGACCTTGCCGGCGTTGTCACCTCACGCCTGCAAAGCCGCCGATACAAGGTGGCGGTGCAGCCGGATGGAAAAGAGATCGCCATTTTCGCCCACAAAGGCGTTCTCGGTCGTATCGGATCCCATGTCGCTCACCTCTCCGTCATCGTCATCCTGGCGGGGGGCCTTCTGGGAAGTCTCACAGGTTTCCGTCTCTTCGGAACATTCTATGTGAATACGACGACCTTCATTCCCCAGGGGGGATGGGATCTCCGTGTCAACAAGTTCTGGATCACCCACTACAAGAACGGGATGGTGAAGGCCTATTTCAGCGATGTGGACATCCTCAAGGATGGAAAGGTCTTAAAGCACAAGGTCGTTGCGGTGAATCATCCCTTGAGCTACGACGGCTTGCGCTTCTACCAGGCGAGTTTTGGCGAGGCCCCCGACAGACTCGAAAAGGCGGACATCCTTGTTGTCAATAAGGTCCAGAAGAAGTTTCTCGGGCGATACTCCCTGGCCTGGGACGTTCCGCAGGCCATTCCAGGAACGCCCTATACCCTGAAGATGATCCGCTATGTTTCGGATTTTGCCTTTGACCCCAAGACGGGCTCGGTCTTCACCCAGTCGGAAAAACCCAAGAACCCGGCCGTGCAGATTGAGGTGTCCCAGGATGGCAAGGTCATTGGAAGCCCTTGGTACTTTTATAAGTTTCCCCAGGTTCAGGTCTTGAAAAATGTTCCCGAATTCTTTATTTTCGGGGGGTATCATGCGCCCTTCTACACGGGGCTCGAGCTGGCCAAGGATCCTGGGGTCCCCATCGTCTGGACCGGCTCGTTTCTCCTGGTGGGAGGACTCTTCCTCTCTTCCTACATCTTTCACCGGAAGATCTGGCTTCGTATCCGTACCCGGGGAGAGGGGGTTCAGATCTTGGCCGGAGGCTTCGGCCACAAGGACAAGATCGGATTCGGACATGAGTTTGAATCCCTTGTCGCCGAGATTCGCTCGGATCTTTCTCCTCCTGGTGAAGCGCCTTCGCTTCCCGGGGGGATTGGAACGCCCTCCCTCTCTCGGGGTGTTTAGTCCGGGACTGCTGGAGACCTGACAATCGACTCTCCTTCTCTCTGAACGGCTTTTTGCTGACCGGGGACGAAGGAGTGGAATATGGATCACTTCGCAAGGAGATACGAGATGTCACTTATCAACTCGGTCGGTTCTTCCTTTGTCCTGTACAATACCGTCATTGTTCTTTATCTTGCTGCAACCGTCATCTATTTTCTCTTTCTGATATCTCACCGCAAAGAGGTGGGCGCCATTGCCTCGACGGTGACCTTCTCCGGATGGATCGTCAATACTGCCGCCCTCGTTGGCCGCGGTGTCGCTGACCATCACGCCCCCTGGTCCAATCTCTACGAGACCCTCTTTCTCTTTTCCTGGGCCTCCGTCCTCGGCTATATGGTGATGGAGTTCAAGTACAAGGTTCGCGTCGCGGGAGCCTTTGTCCTGACGATTGTCATGTTTGCCGTGGGTGCCGCCCGGATGCTTCCCTATCGCTATCAGATGGTGGAGCCCCTCAATCCCGCCTTAAATTCCTACTGGCTTAAGATCCACGTCTTTACCATGTTCCTTTCCTATGCCGCTTTCGGTATCTCTGCCGCTCTCGCCGGGATCTATCTCGCCAAGCGCCGTGCTGAAAAGAAAGGGACCGTAGGCTGGATTCTCCAGGAATTTCCCTCCGCTGAAGACCTCGATGATCTGACCTACAAATCCGTTCTTGTCGGATTTCCCCTGCTCACCCTTGGTGTGATCTTTGGAGCCATGTGGGCCTATGAGGCCTGGGGAGGCTACTGGTCCTGGGATCCCAAGGAGACCTGGTCCCTGATCACCTGGTTTGTTTATGCCGCCTATCTCCATGCCCGGATGACCCGCGGGCTTCGGGGCGCTCCCAGTGCCTACTTTTCGATTCTCGGCTTTGTTGCCGTGATCTTTCTTTATTGGGGAGTGAGCTTTATCATCCCTGGCCTTCACGCCTACGCGGCCTGAAACGACGAAGGGATTCAAGAGCAATGAAAGAGAAATGGCCTTATCTTGTGGCAGTAGGTTTGGTTCTTATTGCCATCGGCTATGTCGTGAAGACAGCGAATATAACACCGGTTTCCGTGGGGGTGAATGCTCCGGACTTTGACCTGAAGACGGTTCACGGGAAGAGCGTTCGCCTTTCGGACTACCGGGGTCGGGTTGTCATGCTCAACTTCTGGGCCACATGGTGCAAACCATGCCGGCAGGAGATGCCCTCCATGGAAGAGATGAGCAAGGGATTCCGCGCCGTGGCGGGAGACCGGTTCGTCCTGCTTGCCGTGAATGAAAATAATGTTTTTTATCAGGGCAAGATCAAACCGTTTCTTATAAAGTACGGCATTGATTTTTCCGTTCCAGTCGACCCGCTGGGCAAGCTCGACCATCTTTATAAGATTACCGGAGTTCCCGAGACCTTCGTGATCGATCAGAAGGGAGTCGTGGCGGAGCATGTAATCGGACCGCGGGACTGGCGAATGAAGGACAGCCTGGCTGTCGTTCATGATCTTCTCGACCATGGTCCTAAAACTCCTGCGGCGTATCTTGCTGCCCGAAAGGAAAATGCGGAGTAATAAAATGGTGTCTTTTTCCCCCTTGTGCCGGGTGTTTGGGGGGAGAGGGATTTCCGGTCTCTGCGTGCTTCTCTGTCTGATACTTCTTCCCTCGTTTCCGGAAGTATCGTATTTGCTGGGTTCAAAAAGCCTGCTGGCGGAGACGCTGACTCCGGCGCGAGGGAGGGAGGCGGCCGTTTCTCTTTCGTCCTCGACGGCCTCAGAGCCCTCGGACCGGCCAAGGATTCCGTCGGTCCCCCTTCTGGATCTCTCCGGCCATTCCGTTCCGGTGCAAAGCCTTGTGGGCCATCCCCTTCTCCTTGTCAGTCTTATGGCGACATGGTGCCGTCCCTGTCTGGAGGAAATTCCCTCCCAGATTGCCCTCTCCCGCCAGATGGGGGGGCGGCTTTCTCTGGCAGGGATTGTGGAGGGTGCCGCGGACCGATCGATTCTTGAAGGGATCGCCCGCCACTATGGAAAGGCCTATCTTCTACGCCTTGATCCGACGATGCGTTTCTCCTCGGGCCTTCATGCTCATGCCCTTCCGGAGAGCTTTCTCGTCGACGGACGCGGCAAGGTTGTAAGCCGCGTGGAGGGAAAGGTCGACTGGACCGATCCCCGGGTCGTCCGCTATCTTGAAAGCTTCCTTGAAAAAAAGGCAGGAACCTGATGTCTCACCAGCCGATTTCATGGACTCTGGCCTTTCTGGCGGGTCTTGTTTCCTTTGTCTCCCCCTGCGTTCTGCCCATCGTCCCTTCCTATGTTTCCTACATTACCGGCCTTTCTTTCGAGGAGCTGACCGGCCGCTCCCAGACACTTTCCCGGGGGATCATTCTCCGGGAGTCCCTGCGCCACGCCCTGGTTTTCAGCCTTGGATTCTCAACCCTCTTCATCGGTTTTGGCGCATCGGCCTCCTTTCTCGGTGAGCTTCTTCTCACGTATCAGGATGTGATCCGCAAGGTGGGGGCTCTTCTCATCATTCTCTTCGGACTGTTTATCGCCGGATGGCTCAAGATTCCCTTTATGAACCGGGAGCTCCATCTTCCCTTTCTGGGGAAAAAGGCGACGCTTTCCGGGTCGTTTCTTGTGGGCATCGGCTTTGCTGCAGGCTGGACTCCCTGTGTGGGACCGATTCTGGGGGCCATTCTCTTCTATGCCGGATCCCAGGGAACCGTTGCCAAGGGGATCATTCTTCTTTCTTTTTACTCTCTTGGTCTGGCCATTCCCTTCATCCTTGCGTCCGTTCTCTTCAACCTGTTTCTCGGGAGCATGCGCTCCATCAACCGCTTTATGCCGCTTCTGACCCGGCTTTCCGGGGGCTTTCTTGTCGTGATGGGGATCCTGATCTTCTCCAATGCCTTTACGATCATCTCCGCGTTTCTGACCCAGCATCACATTGGCTGGACACCTGATCTGTGAGGCCCGCTCCGGAGAAACCTGGTAGCGCGAATCAGGTCGTCCGCGTTGATGCGGCTGTTGTGGGCCTCGGACCCGCGGGGAGCACGGCTTTGCGCCTTCTCGCTGATGCGGGAATTTCCTGTATCGGACTTGACCGCTCTACCTTCCCCCGGAACAAGGCCTGCGGGGGTGGAATTTCCGCCCGGACCCTTCCTCTTTTGCCGCCGGGTATTCTTGAAAATATTCCGCACCAGATCACCTCGGGAATTTCTCTCACCTTTCGGGGAGAGGGCTCGCAGAACCAGGACTTCGGCCGGCCGATTGCCTATCAGGTTCGTCGGGATCAGTTCGATACCTTCATGATCGATGCCGCCAGGAGCGCCGGTGGCCAGGTTGTCACCGGTGTGGAAGCGATCAGCGCCCGTCAGGAGGGGCGAGGATTTGTCCTGACTGCCGGCGACATGGTGATTCATGCCCGTTCGATCTTTGCTGCCGACGGCGCTACAAGCCGGATTCTCCGGGACCTTGATCCCGGGTCATCGCGCCATATCCGGGAGAACCCTTCTCTGCGCCCGTTTACCTCCGCCGAGGCCTTTGGACATCTTCGCCACCCCATCGACAATCGTCATGTTGCCATCGACCTGGGGCTTGTGACCGGGGGATACGCCTGGTCTTTTCCCAAGAAAGATTCCTCCTGGGGACTGGGCGTCGCCGGCTTTCTCGGGCCGCTTTCGGATCCGAGGGGGGAGTTCGCCCGCTATCTCAATAGCCGCAAGGCTACGGTTGGGGACGCGGAGGTGTTGACCTGGCCGCTTCCGAACTTTCGTTCGGTCCGGCATGGCCGGATTCCCGGCCTTTTTCTCATCGGGGATGCCGGCGCGATCCTGGACCCCTTTCTGGGGGAAGGCATTTATTACGCGATCCTGTCGGCAACCCGGGGAGCTGAAGAGCTCATCCGGGAGCTTTCCCGGAAAGATGTCGAACCGGAGACCGCTGTGGCCCGGGCGTCGACCGCGTATGCCCGGTTCGTAAAGCATGCGCTCTGGCCGGATTTTTCCCAGGGAGCCCGCCTGGCCCAGGTCCTCTATCGCTTCCCCGGGCTCTTTTTCCGGATCACCCGACGCCACCCCGGACTTCTCGCCCTGTATGCCTCCATCCTGACGGGCAAGCATGACTATCGCTCCTTTTCCCGGGCCATGATCCTCCGGGCTCTCTCCCTCCTCATACCCGGCCGGACACCCCTCTCCGGCCCCGCCCTGTGAAACCCTCTTCCCGTCCATTCTGGAAAGCGGGGAAAAGCAAAGGCCCCGAGGGAACCTCTTCTGAAAAGGTCCGCCTTGACAGGAGCTGGGCTTACTTTGGCCTTTTTCTTTTCTGGGCCGGAGGATTTGCAGGAGGGGGAGGGGGGATGTCCTCCATCATGCTGGGGTTAACCTCCGTCTTTCTGGGCCTTTTGGCCGTTCTTTCCCATGAAATGGGCCATCGTTTTGCCGCCCGCTTGCTCGGTATTCACTACGATGGGCGAAGGCTCTCTTTCTGGGGGGCCTTTCCCGAGTATCGTGTGGATTTCGGTCCTCCTGTACCGGCGTCGGTCACGGTCTTTCTGGCAGGTCCCGCCGTGAATGTTCTCCTCTGGCAGAGCTCCCTGTCCATTTTGGGAGCGGGACAGGGTGCCTGGAGCGTTTTCTTTCCACAAGTGGCCTTTCTCCTGCACCTGTTTGCGATGATTAATGCCGGTCTGGCCCTGGTGAACCTCTTCCCCGGATTCCCCTTTGATATGGGGATCGCTGTGGCGCAAATCTTTTGCCGGGCCCATGGCCTTGAGCGGCCCGGGGAGGGAAGCCTTCCGGAGCGCCTCGGGTGGGCGGGGGCCTTTGCCGTCTCTCTCGTGGGACTTCTGCTGATCGGACGGGGGTTTCTTGTTTCGGGATTTGCCGGACTGATTGTGGGATTTCTCCTGTTTACCGTTCTTCTGGATTTTCGACGGAGAAATCGGGTGGCCCGGATTCTCGATGAAGAGGGGCTGGTGTCATGGATCGAGCCTGTTCCCTATCTCGTCCGCGATGAGATGTGGATGCAGGAGGTCATTCTCCGGGGGTTCGGGGAGGGGCGGGGAGAGAGCTTGCCTGTGGCCGGGGACAAGCTTTCCTACCGGGGGGAGCTGACATGGGAGCAGTCGAGACGCCGTTCTTTTATTCAGTGGGAGGGTATCCGGGTGCGTGACCTCGACGACCTCTCTCCCGGACCCTCGGTGGACTGGGCTGACGGATCAAGTCAGGTCCTTGAGGTTCTGGGGCGCTCACCGGACGGAGTTCCTGTTCTTCGGGGAGGTCGGGTGGCGGGATTTCTTCGGGCGGCCCCTCTCTACCAGGCGGCGACGGTCGATGGATACCTTGAGGGGTATGTGCATCGAAAGGGCGGGGACGGGGGGGCCATCGCTCCCGAGTATGCCCTTCCCCGGGGCGAGCAAAGTCCCACCGTGAAGAGTGACCATCCAAAAGAGGACCGGCCGGGCCCCGCGCCCCCTTCCCCCCCGGAAGGATCCTGATCCTTCCCCTCACCCTAAGTCGAAGGGATCGATCTGCCATTCCACGAGGATCTTTCCCCGGGACTGGTAGTAACTCCTGACCTGTTCGAGCCGTGTGTGGACAAGCCCGATGGTGGGACCCTTGATCACGATCTGGGCCCGATAGCGGTTCTTGAGCTTGGGGGGAAGTCCCGGTACAGGTCCGAAGATTCCGTTTCCGGCGGGGAAGCTTCCGAAGGGAGACTTTTCTGCAAGGACCTCCTGTACCGGCTCTTCGTAGGCTGAGGAGAGGATCACCGAGGCCAGCCGTGAGAACGGAGGGTATCCCAGAAGCTTCCTTTCCGCCAGAACATGTTCGTAAAATGCCTCCTGGTTGTATGTTCTGGCCCACCCGAGAACAGGGTTGTCAGGATCTCGCGTGACGATATCCACAAGTCCGCCGCTTCGGTGGCGGCCCACCCTTCCCGCCAGCTGCAAGATGAGTCCGAAGGCCCTTTCCGAGGCCCGGTAGTCGGGAAAGGCCAGCATCCCGTCTGCGTCGAGCACGACTCCATAGGTGACCTTCGGTAAATCGTGTCCCTTGGCCACCACCTGCGTTCCCACAAGGATTTCCCCCTCTCCCTCCCGAAAGGCCGTCAGCCTCTCCTGGGTCTCCCGGGCCGAATCCGCATCAAGACGGACCACCCGGGCGTCCGGAAAGAGTTTTCCCAGGACCTCTTCGAGTTTTTGTGTGGCCGTTCCCCGAAGCTCCAGATCCCGTTTCAGACAGGACGGGCAGAGAGAGGGAACGGCAAAAGAGGAGGTACAGGAGTGGCAGATCATCCGGCGGTCGGGGACTTTGTGGAAGACCAGCTTCACCGCGCAGGAGGGGCAGGAGACGGTCGCATGGCAGGATCGGCACAGCAGGGTGGGAACATACCCCCGGCGATTTAAAAGAATGACCGCCTGTTCCCCCCGGTTGATGGTTGTTGCGATGCGTTCGGCAATGGGGTCGGGCAGGGGGGTGTCCCCGGAGGGGGCGGAAAGAAGGGAGATTGCGGGGAGGGGGCGCCCTCCGATTCTTCCAGGAAGGCTCAGGGAGTGGTAGCGCCCGGAGGAGACGTGAAAGAGGGAGTCGGACAGCGGGGTCGCCGAGCCCAGCACAACCGGAATTCCCGCATCCTGAGCCCGGCGCAGGGCCAGGTTCCTGGCGTTGAAGGAGAGCCCCTCATAGGCCTGATAGGAGGGATCGTGTTCCTCGTCGACAATGATCAGCCCCAGGCGGGCGAGCGGGGAAAACAGAGCGGAGCGGGGACCCACCACCACCGGAACCCGCCCGGAGAGGATCCGGGCAAAGGTCTTGCTGCGCTCTCCTTTTGTCTGGGCGCTGTGGATCCCTTCCGCGAGCGGGGAAACGGCACGCATCGCCTCAAGAAGGGGCGCCACAAGACCAATCTCAGGGGTAAGGACCAGAACGGAGGATCCCTCCTCAAGAATGGTCCTGGCCATCTCCTGGTAGAGGCGGGTCTTGCCCGATCCGGTGACCCCCCGCAGAAGAAAAGGGGCAAATTTCTGATGCCGTTTCTCTTCCCATGCGGCAAAGGCTCCTGCCTGGGCGTCTGAGAGGGGAGGAAGTGTGGAGACGGGGGCACCTTCCTCCGGCAGACTGGCCCTGTACTCCTTCCAGAAGGAGGCAGGGAGGGGCTTCGGAAGGGCCATGGAGGGAGGAAGAGCCGACTTGGCCAGAAGGCCCGGGGGGATCTTGTAGTACCAGGCCCCGAAGCTGACAAGCGAGTGAAGCGAAGGAGGAAAGACTGGAGAGGGATCGAGCACCCCGGCAATCTCCCGAACCGAGCCCTCGAAGGGAGGGGCGGAGATGGACCAGACGAGCCCCGCCACTGTTCGTCGTCCCAGGGGGACGGCGACCCGGGTTCCCGGAGGGATCTCTGTGTCGGAGTCGGGGTTTTTGTAGGTGAGAAGGGGGATGTCCGGGATGGCGTCGAAGGGAAGGACTGTTAAATGGCCCTTCTCCGGCGTAGAGGATGTCTCAGAGGGGACGGGTGTCAGATCCACTCTTGAGCCGGAGGATTTCTAAGGCGAACTCTTCCGGATCACGGAAGCTCTTGTAGACGGAGGCGAAGCGGACGTAGGCGACGTGATCGATCCGGGAGAGGTGTTCCATGACGAGTTCCCCGATTCTCCGGGACAGGATCTCCTGCGTGGAGAGCTCGGAGAGAGTCCGCTCGATTTCTTCGGCGATCGCGGTAATGGCTTCGGTCGACACAGGACGCTTCTGGAAGGCCCGTTTGAGGCCCTCCATCAGCTTGCTCCTGTCATAAGGCTCCCGCCGGCCGTCCTTCTTCACGACGACGGGGGTGGACTCCTGAACCCATTCGTAGGTGGTAAATCGGGTGTGGCAGGAGGCACATTCCCTTCGCCGACGGATCCCGCGGCCGTCGGCAGTAAGACGGGAGTCGACGACCTTGGAGTCCGGGATGCGGCAGAAGGGACAGTTCATCGGGGTGTCGCGGAGCCGCTCCTGCGGATTTCCCCGTAGATGGGGAAGCGGGCGAGAAGGTCCCGGATCTGGTCGGCAACCTTCCGGGTGACCTCTGCCTTGCCCCGGCTGTCGAGGATTTCCCGGATCCAGAGGCCCACCTGGCGCATCTCATCCCGGCCAAGCCCCCGCGTGGTGGCCGCCGGCGTTCCGATGCGGATCCCGCTTGTGACTGTCGGAGGCTTGTCATCAAAGGGGACGCCGTTCTTGTTGACAAAGATGCCGGCCTGGGAGAGAAACTGCTCGGCATCGCGGCCGGTGAGTCCCTGGGGGCGGAGGTCGATCAGGAGAAGATGGTTGTCTGTTCCCCCGGTCAGAAGGTGGTAGCCGCCTTCCGTCAGGGTCTCTGCCAGAACACGGCAGTTTTCGACAACGCGGGCCATGTAGTCCCGGAAGGAGGGGTCCATCGCCTCGCGGAGCATGACGGCCTTGCCGGCGACGACATGCATGAGGGGTCCCCCCTGCATCATCGGGAAGACGGCCTTGTCGAGGGCTTTGGCATGAGCTTCCCGGGAGAAGGCCATCCCGCCTCTTGGCCCCCGGAGGGTCTTGTGGGTGGATGTCGTCACGTAGTCGGCGACGGGAAAGGGAGAAGGATGGAGTCCGGCGGCCACGAGTCCGGAGATGTGCGCCATGTCCACGAGGAAGGTGGCTCCAACTTCATCGCTGATTGCCCGGAAGGGGGCGAAATCGATGATCCGGGGATAGGAGCTTGCGCCGGCAATGATGATCCGGGGACGATGTTCGCGGGCCAGTGATCTGACCTGGTCCATATCGATGAGGCCGGTCTTGGGGTCGACGCCATAGGAGACGGCCTTGTAGTAGTGTCCGGAAAAGGAGACCCCGGCACCGTGGGTGAGATGTCCACCGTGGGAGAGGTTCATTCCGAGAATCGTGTCTCCGGGGCGGATTGCCGCAAGGTATACGGCCATGTTCGCCTGGGATCCCGAATGAGGCTGAACGTTGACATGCTCGGCGCCGAACAGGGATTTGGCGCGGGCAATGGCGAGTTCTTCGACCTTGTCCACGGCCTCGCAGCCCGAGTAGTAGCGCCGTCCGGGATATCCCTCGGCATACTTGTTGGTCATGACCGAGCCCACCGCCTCCAGGATCGAAGGGCTCACGTAGTTTTCCGAGGCGATGAGGATCAGACGATCCTGTTCCCGTTCGACTTCCTGCATGATCGCAAGGTGGGTTTCGGGGTCTTTTTGTTCAAGCCAGCGCATGGGGCGATGTTCCTCTCATTAGAAATCTTTTCATCGGTGTTTGGGTTCGTTCAGCGATGTTCCTGTTCGATCCGGGCAATTTTTTCAATTCTCCGGCCGTGGCGCCCTCCTTCGAATGTGGAGGAGAGAAAGGCGTCAAGCCAGGACGTGGCCTCTTTGGGCGGGACTTCGCGTCCTCCAAAGACGACAATGTTGGCGTTGTTATGCTGATGGGCCAAGCGGGCGGTCTCCTCGTTGTAGAGAAGGGCGGCCCGAATGCCGTGGATCTTGTTGGCGGCGATGCTCATTCCGATACCGGTTCCGCAGACGAGAACGCCGTAGGATCCAGGAGCGCCTACAACGGCGTCTCCCACCTTTTGGGCGTAGTCGGGATAATCAACGGAAAGGTCGGCATCGGTCCCGAGGTCGACGACGGAGATCCCCTTCTCTTTCGCATGGGAGAGAAGAATCCCCTTGAGCTCGCGGCCAGCATGGTCCGAGCCAAAATAGAGAGTCATAAATGGCCCCGGGTGGATTTTTTGTGAATAATTGACGGCAGGTCGTGCGGATGACAATTCTCGCTGACTCACATAGAATTATAACATTGAATCTTTCGGGATGCGAGACGCTTCGGAAGGCCGGGAGCATCGTGAGTGTTGGGGAGCGGGCCGGCACCTGTGTGGTCCGGAGGAATAAAAGAGTAGTCCTAATCGAGGGAGGATTCTTGAAAAAACGGCTGTCCGGAACCCTTCCGCTCCTGACCGTTCTTTTGATGGGACTCTCAGCCTGTGACTCGTCCGTCTTCAATAACCCCCACGGGCTTCTCGGCGGGCTCTTCTCTTCGGGTGGCACCAAGTCGGAGAGCGGATCCGGAACGACCGGGACAAGCTCCGGATCCTCCCGATCCAGCTCAACGGAGTCGTTTTCCTCTTCGAGTCCCCCGGCGACCACGTCGAAGGATTCCTCTTTCGGGGCGAGCCTCAGCCCCCCGACCTTTTCCCATGTGGTTCCCCTCTCCGAAGGTGACGGGATCTATCTTCAGTGGAGAAAGGTTGAAAACGCCTCCGATTACCTCGTTTATGACGGTAACCGGCTGATCAAGGACGTTCCCCAGACCCATACCCGGATCATGGGGCTTCTCCCCTGTACCGGATATGCCTTTCGCATTTACAGCTCCAACGGAAAAAGGGTCTCCCGCAAGGGACTTCTTGTCCGGGTCCATACCCGGGGCTGCCTGACCTCGCCCTAAGGGAATTCCTTCCTGATTCTTTCTTTACAAAAATCTTAAGACGTTGCGGGCTATCCGAGCGAGCGGATGATGGGGGAGAGAAGTCTCCTCATGCGGGTCTGCGTCTTTTCAAGGGAGAGCGTGGCGTCGACCACATGAAAGCCATGAGCCTCGCGGAGATTGTCGTATTCCGCCAGGACACGGGACTGGAAAAGGATGTAGGACTCCCGTGGATCTGAGGAGAGGTCCATGTCGAGACCGGCTTCGTAGAACTTGATCGGGCGCGTCCGGGTAATTCTCTGATAGGACATCTCCGGGGCGACGCGAAAGAGGAAGGTAAGGTCCGGCACGATGGCAAAGTTGAAATTTGACAGGAGCCAGGGGCGGGGAAGGCCGCGGGCACAGTCCCTCGCGATGGCGGTATAGATATACCGGTCGGAGAGGACGATCATTCCGGCCTCCATGGCCGGAAGAATTTCATAAGTGTAACGGAAGCTGAAATCAGCGGCATGCAGGAGGCTGAAGGCGTAGGGGGTAAGGATCTGCTTTTTCTTGGCTTTCCGGATGACAGGGGAGATGTCCGGGCTCGAATTCCATGCGCTTTTCAAAACCCCGAATCCCTTGGACTGCAAATAGTCGGACAGGAGGTCGAGCTGGGTCGATTTCCCTGAGCCATCAATTCCTTCGACGACGATGAGACGGCCGGGATAGGGGTGGGGGGCGGTATGGGTCACCGGTTCTCCTTCCTGTGGGCAGAAAGGAGCGCGTCGATCCGTGACCTGAGGGTTGCCTGCTGGCGATGGATCGGAGCCGTGGCGTCGATGGTGTCCATGTGATGGGCTCTGGCAAGTTCCCGATACATCTCGATGAGCCGCCTTTGGTAAATGACGAAGGAGTCTTTTTTGCGTCCGGAGAGATTCATGTCCATTCCGGATTCATAGTAGTCGAAAAACCTTTCCTGGCGGGTTTTCCAGTGAAGCCGGTCGAGGAGTGTTTCAACAGGGAGGTCGAGGTAGAAGGTCTTGGCCGGGACGAGGGCAATATCAAAGATATTGGCGATCCAGTCGGGGGCGATCCCCCGCAGGATGGCCCGGCTGAAGACGGTGTAGACATACTGCTCGGCGATGACAAGCTGGCCTGATTCCAGGGCGGGAATGATCTGGTGCTCGAAGCGGTCGACAAAGTCGGCGGCATAGAGAAAGCTGAATGTGACAGGGTCGAGATAGTTCTGCTGCTTGAGGTCGGAGATGGCTTTTTTGATGAGCTCAACAGTGTTGCAGGCCGAGACGACGACAGCGACCCCGCGAGAGAGATAGTAGTGCTTCAGAAGCTCAGCCTGGGTTGTTTTTCCTGATCCATCCGTTCCTTCGATGGCAACAAGAAGTCCGGGATACTGATTCGTTCGTTCCAAGGGAAAGCATCCTTAGAAAAAAGTGGCAAGGGTTCTCGATAACGTGAGATCTATTTGAAAAACGCTATCAGCCATAAAGGGTAAAGTCAAGCAAGGGAAACGGAATTTTACCCGGAGGCCTCTCCGAACTGTCCGTTTTGGATATCGGGAAACGGGGAGTTTCCCGCCGGCGGTTCAAGAATCCGTCTCTTTTTTAGCCATGATAAATGATGTAAAAATAGAAATATTCAATTTTTTATATTTTTATATCATTTCTTATTATTGTGAAGTGTTTTTTATTTTTATTTGACATGAAATATGAGTCTGTAATAGTATAATTTAACTACCATTAAATTAAATTATTTTGTATTTTTTATTTTTGATATTTTATTTTTTAAACGCTACAAAATGAAGGAGGAGGACATTCCAGTCCGGAACTGTCCTGATAAAATATGGGAGATGAATTTATCAATGACCGGCGCGAGGTGGATAGCCATGTGGCCGACCGGAGATTTTCTGACAAGAGAAAGCGGGATGTCGAGGTCGGAGGCAAGCGGTTTCGGACCCGGGCCAATGTTGTCATCTCGGTTCTCGTGGCTATTACAACCATTGCGGGACTTGTACTCGTAGTCAAGAGCCTGGGCCGTCTGTCCGTCGCCTCCCGGGAACTTGCCTCCGTGGGACAAGTCAGGAATGCGTTGATCAGACTTCAGTCTGATGCGGGTTCTTACTTTCTCAAGAGCGACCCCGCCCTTTATACCGATTTCGTCAGGACGAACTCGAGTCTTGCGAAGCAGATCGATACCCTGAACGGGATCACGGCCACCGAAAAGGCGGAGGTCAAGGTCAACCTCATCCAGATGAGAGCCTTGTCGACCCTTCTCTTTCATACCTCTGCGCGGTCTGTTGAGAAGCAAGGGTTTGCCAGTGTTCAGAACCTGATACAGATTCTCGACCAGAATGTCGCTAAAAAAGCGGTGGACCGGGAAGAGATCAAATATCAGGCAGAAGAAACAAAAATACGGAATATCGTGATCGGGAACAGCCTCTTTATTCTTGTTCTGGCCATTCTCTCAACTCTCATGACGGTCCGCCTGGCCCACAATGTCCAGCGCGGTCTGCTTGACCCCTTGCACCAGCTTGCGGAGCAGGCACAAGAGGCCATGCATTTCCGTCTGTCCGACCGGCATATCGAAAGTCCCTATCTTGAAATCCAGGGGGTAAGCACCACAATCAGCTCGGTCCTCAAGATGGTTTTCACGACACTCAACCGTCTCCCCGGACTGGGGGTGGCCATCGCCGAGGCCGAGATGGGCGAGGGGCGCGAGAAAAATACGATACTGTACGCGAACGATACCATGCACGCACTTTACAAGACGATTCGTCCGGAGCTTGAGACGTTTATCGGAAACCCTCTGCCAGCGGATCTACGTGGCATGTCCATCCACTCCTTCCACCGGAATCCCGACGGGATCCGAAGGGACATTGCGGCGATCGGCCCCGACGAGATCCGGATGAACTCCGTTCTGACAATCGGCAGCCGGTTCATTTCTTCCCAGAGCTTTGCCTTAAATGATGAAGACGGTCATCCCCAAGCCTATGTTACGGTTTTTTCCGACGTAACGCGTGAGTCAAACTTGAATTCCGGCATCATGAATGCAGAGAGCTCCGGCCGCAACCTCACCCAGTCGATGGCGCAGATCTCGGGATCCGTCTCGGAGGTTGCCCGGAGTCTCGATACCATTTCCCGGGAGTTTGGCGGAATCAATGATGAAGTTCACAGGGGAGGGGACATCGTCGCGAATCTTTCCAAGACCGTCGACAGCCAGACGGGCCTGATGACAACGCTTCAGTCGGTGACCGAGTCCATGAACACAAAGTCATCGGAGATCCAGCAGATCACCGAAGCCATCAGTCAGATTGCCGAGCAGATCAACCTGCTGGCCTTAAACGCTGCCATCGAGGCCGCCCGGGCCGGAGATCAGGGACGGGGGTTTGCGGTGGTGGCCGACGAGGTGAGAAAGCTGGCGGACATGACGTCACGGTCGGTGGGGGACATCGGGTCGATCATCGAGTCCACCGTCGAGGAGACCCGGAGAAATTCGACCCTTCTCGGGGAGCTGGGGACGGCTGTGCTCTCAACGAAGGCGCGGACGGAAGAGACGAAGCAGGCGTTTTCCACAATCGAAACGTCTCTTGTCCGGCTTACAACGCTTTCCGAGGAAATCCGCTCCCAGATGACGCTCTCGTCGGGAGCCGTCGTGAAAATGGACGCCCTTGTGGGGGAGACCCTCAGAAGTTACGACAGACTGTTGCGATAGGAGTTGCAGGAGCTCCGGGAGGTTTTGTCAGATTCATTCAGTGGGCAAGGTGAACCATTGGACAGAGACGGGAGTTCCCGTCGACATGTCCAGACTCTCGGTCTTTTCCAGACGGAGATCCGGCATGCTCTCGTCAGTGCCCGGCGGAAGAATCCTGATCAGGGAGGGCCGGATCGAAAGCGTCGGTGATTCTCCGGCGTGAAGAAGAACGGCCTTTCTCGCGAGGAGGAGCGCCGACGTGAGGATAGCCAGGATCTTTTGGTCGCTTTTTGAGAGATGGCGAAGATAGGGGTGAGGCTTTTTCTTGCTCCGGCCCCGTTCATCGGCCAGGTTTAAAACGAGCCCGATGAGAAGCCTGTTCTTCTGGGAAATTCCCGGAAGCTCTCCGTGCAGAAGAAGGTCCCAGAGAGCCCGCTGGTTAGGAATGGCCGCGTGAAGGATGGGAAGATGATCCAGCGTGCCGATCGTATGGGACAGGATACGCGTTCGCTGGGGTCCGGCAGAGGGGGGGAGGAGACCGGAGGCGATGGTGGCATAGGTCTCTTTTAGTGGCCGGACATCCCGGGGGCGGCCATAGCGACGGGAGAGGCGGTGGAGTGTTTCGATGAAGATCGGCTCATCCGTCGGCTCATGGTTTTGGCGAAAGTATTCCATGAAGAGTCCCTGTCTCAATCCGTAATGGGAAAAAGTCAGGGTGGGAGCCCTCGACAGACGTACGATGGCGGAAATAACGGCGATCCCCGCAGGAAGAATGTCCGCCCGGTCCGGGGCGACCCCCAGAACCCGTGCCTGCTCGGAAGAGAGATGTTTGCCTATCTTTTTTGAAAGATTGGGAATTTCCCGGGCGAGAACCTCGTAGTGGTGGATGTCGGGAAAAAAGGGAAACTTCCTGAGCTTCTGGGAAATTCTTGCCAGTCCCCGGGCGGTTCCTCCCACCCCTGTCAGTGTGGGATAGGGTCTGTCGAACATTCCGCTATTTTCAAGCGTCTCTCCGACATAGCGCTCCAGCTTTTTCCATTCTGCGGCCGTAGGTCGCGCGCGGTTTGCAAAAAAAGACTCGGAAAGCCGGACAGCTCCGAGAGGGAGCGTCTGGATCCGGCGGGGAGTATCCTCCATCACATCGATGAGTTCGGCCGATCCGCCTCCGATATCAAAGATGAGGCCATCATGCAGGTCGAATCCGTTCTTGACTCCATGAAAGCTATACCAGCCTTCCCTTTCCCCTTCCAGAATCTCAATTTTTGATCCGAGGGCCTTTGTCAGGCGGCTCAAGACCAAGTCGCGATTTTTTGCATCCCGGATGGCCGATGTTGCGACGCAACGGGTGATATCCGTCCGGTGAAATGCGATCCGTCCGGCAAAATCCCTGAGGCTCCGCTCTGCCCGTTCAATAGCTTCCGGAAGAATGTCGAGGGAGGGGTACATGCCAGCGGCGATACGGGCCGAGCTCTTGTATCGCGCGATGGTCCAGAAGTCGTCTCCGCGAACGGCGATGATCTCGAGTCTCATGGAGTTGGACCCGATATCGATGAGGGCGATTTTCTCTAGGCTCATGGCTTGATTGTGACACAGGAGAAAGAGCCTTCCAAGGGCATGGGAAGAGTGTCGACCCGATAAAGATCGATTGATCCCGAACGCTCTTCAGGTATAATGAAAAAAAAGAAATTGCGGACCCTTGGTTCGCCGTCCGTCAGGGACGTGACTTCCACGCAAATGACCGAAAGGCCACCTATGTCCGAATTCACCCTCCCGGCGAAAGAACAGAAGCAGGAGGTTGTTCAGTCCATGTTCACCTCGGCGGCCCAGGCCTACGATCTGAACAATTCCGTTCTTTCCCTGGGACAGCACCATCGCTGGAAAAGACGGACGATCCATCTTCTGAATGTTTTGCCGGGGCACGTGGTGGTCGATCTCTGTGGCGGAACGGCCGATCTTTCGCTTCTGGCAGCAGAAAAGGCGACCGGAACGGGTCTTGTCATGACGGTTGATCTGAATCTGGCCATGCTGCGGGTCGGTCTTTCCAAGGCCCGGACCCGTCTGATCGACGGACTCAAAGAGAAGGAGAGCCGGGCTCGTCCGGTCATGATCCAGGCAAACGCCGAACGGATCCCCCTTCCCGACGGGTCGGTCGACCGACTGACCGTGGGCTTTGGCCTGCGGAACGTCACCAACCTCGATACGGCGCTTTCCGAGATCTACCGGATTTTAAAGCCCGGGGGAAAGTTTGCCTGTCTCGAGTTTTCTCACCCCGTCAACGTTATCTGGGACGGGCTTTATCGCTTTTATTCCTTTTTTATTCTGCCCAAAATCGGTCAATGGATATCCAGGGATAGTACCGGGATTTATGAATATCTTCCTGCCTCGATCGCGAAGTTCCCCAACCAGGAGAGCTTCAAGAAAACAATCGAGAAGGCCGGATTTTCCCGTGTAGCTTATCGTAATTTCTCTGGGGGGATCGTTGCGATCCATACAGGAGAAAAATAGATATGGAACAGATTCTTCTTCCGGTTATTGAAGAAGCCGGTCATGAAGAAAAAGCCAAGAGCCGTTTTCAGAGAATTCTTTTTATCTGGTTGCCGGTACGACAGATCTTTCCCGTAGGCATTGGATATCTTGTCAACTGGATTCATCGGGTCCACCCCGAAATCAGCCTCGAGGTTCTTGATCTCACACAATTTCCGGAAGGGGAGCAGCTTTCGGAGCTCGTCAAGGCGATCGACCGGTTTTCTCCGGATCTTCTGGCCTACTCCTGGCGAGATGTCCAGATCTTCGCCCCGCACGAGGGAGACAACTCCCTTCGCCGGGCCTTTGAGTTCTACTACTCCCCCAACCTTCTGACCCGGGCTTACGCCGCATGGGATGGCGTTCGCATGGTCTGGAAGTACCGGACGGAGTTTCACAAGAAGCTTCGATTCATCCGGGAGGGAATGCGCCGGGCTCCCAAGGCCCAGGTGATGGTCGGCGGGGGAGCCTTTTCGGTCTTTGCCGAGCAGATCATCCTTCTTCTTCCCGAAGGGGTCATCGGAGTGGTGGGCGAAGGCGAAGAGGCCATGGTCAAGATCATCGAGGGGCGCTCTCTCGAGGATGAGCGCACAATCATGCGGCGGGGACGGGAAATCATTCTGGGAAAGAAATCCGGAGCCGTCGAGATTCGCCGGGCCCCCTTTGATCTGAACTATCTTGAATCTGTTTTTCCCGGCCACTCCCTCTACCACGGGAAGACCGTGGGCATTCAGACAAAGCGCGGGTGTCCCTATGGATGCTCCTTCTGTCTCTATACGTATATCGAGGGAAAGAGGGTTTATTACCGGGACCCCGAAGATGTCATTGACGAGATCATCCAGTACCGAGACCGCTGGGGAATCCGCAATTTCTGGTTTGCGGACGCCCAGTTCATTCCCGGCGTCAAGGCGGTTCCCGAGTGTCTGGCCCTTCTGCGGGCGATGAAGGAGGCCGATCTGGGAATTACCTGGAGCGGGTATATCCGGACGAGCCTCATCTCTCCGGAGATGGCGAGCCTCATGGTCGAATCGGGGATGGGAGATCTTGAAGTGGCCATTACATCAGGCTCCCAGGAGATTCTCGACTCTCTCAGGATGGGCTTCCGTCTCGAAGGGCTCATGGAGGGATGCCAGAACCTCAAGGCCGCCGGTTACCGGGGCAAGATCATTCTCAATTATTCCCTTAATGCTCCTGGAGAGACTCCGGAGACCCTGGCTCAGGCGGTTGAAAGCTACGAGGAGATCTGTCGGATCTTTGGTCCGGAAAATGTCTACCCCATGGTCTTCTTCCTCGCAGTCCAGCCCCATACGAGCTTTGAAAAGCGCCTGATGCGGGAGGGATGGCTGGCTCCGGACTACGACCCCATCTCTCTTAACCCCTGGACAATCCGGAAACTGCTCTACAATCCGGGGCCTCTGGGAGAGCTCATTGCCCGCGCCTGCCTTCTGGCGTGGGATATTGAACCGATGGCCATGGGACGGGTCGTTATGCGGGAGATCAAGAAGTCGCTGGGCGAGGCGCCGTTTTCGCCGAAAGGTTCCGTGGCGCTCGGGGCTTCCTGATGGACGGGATTCTTCCCGGACCTCTGCCTCCCGGCTTCCGGGAGCTTCCCGGACCCTTCAGGGTCTTGCTGGGACAGGACGGAACCCTGACCCGCTCCCTGTCCCTTCTGACGGGGGAAGCGGTTTCTGTGGAACCGGTTCGCCTTCCTGACACCCTCAAGGAGGTCCGAAAGGTCTATCTTCGTGTCCCCACGTCCGGCCGGCTTGTCTTTGCCCGGACCCGGATTCTCTCCCTGCCTCCGCCGCCGGAGGATCTCCTGATGGAATCTCTCATGAAGGGGGATCTGGCCATCGGACAATCGATGGAGGCCCAGTTCGGACCTCTCCGCAAGGAAGATTATGCTATTTATTCTTCCCGGGCCCCTTTTGACCCGGATTCGGAGGAGAGGGAAGGACTCCTCTGGACACGGTCCTACCGGATGATTGCCCCGTCAGGCGCCGCCCTGTTGATCGAAGAATTTTTTCTGCCGGCTCTTTTCGCCCTGGCCGGAGGGGCGAGCCGGTGAAGCGCCGTCTCCTTGATACCCTTGAACTGATCCGCTTTGATCGTCCGGTGGGGACCTTGCTCCTCTTTCTTCCGTCCGGATGGTCCATCCTTCTTGCGCGCCCGGGAGAGACCGCCTGGGGGTGGATCGCCCTCTTCTTCCTTGGCTCCTTCCTCACCCGCTCCGCTGGTTGCGTGATCAATGATCTCCTGGACCGGGACATTGACAAGAAGGTCTCCCGGACACGACGGCGTCCCCTCGCGGATGGCCGGCTTTCCGTTACCTGGGCTGTCGGAGTTTTTGTTGTTCTTACAGGGTTGTCCGCCTCTCTGCTTCCTTTTTTCTCAAAAGAGGCCATTCTCGTCGCTGTGGCAGGATACGGAACCGCCGTCGTCTATCCCCTGATGAAGCGATTTTTCCCTCTCCCCCAGCTCTTCATGGGGATTCCTTTTGGGGCGACGGCCCCGCTGATGGCCTGGGTTCAGTTGACGGGGGGAATCGGTCCAAAGGGAGTGCTCGTGGCCGCGGCGGGACTTTTTTGGGCGACAGCCTACGATCTGATCTATGCCGTGGCCGACCTTCCTGACGACCGGAAGGCAGGGGTGCGCTCGGGGGCGGTTACATTCGGGGAGCATCTTTGGGCCGTCTTCCTGGTATTTTCGCTTCTGACGGCCATCCTTTTGTGGGAAGCGGGGCAGAGTCTTCCCCGTTCGGGATGGCTCCTCTGGACAATCCTTCTTTTTCTTGTCGTGGTCTTGCTCCAGTCCCTGAAACTGAAAAAGGGGCTCGCCGAAGGAGAGCCGATGGTTCTCTTTCGCTCGCATGTGGTCCTGGGGGGTCTTCTTCTGGCCGGCTTCTGGATGTCGACTCCCATTCTTGTCTGAACCTTTAACTCTTTGGAGGATACTTATGTTTAGAACAGCGGGTCGAATGACGGCAACGGTAATCGCGGGGGTCGCGCTTTTCTCCTTCGGACTGCTCCCGGGAGCGATGGCCAAGGCGGCCGGAATCATGGTGACGAGCCCGGATTTCAAAAACGGGGGGAAGATTGGCAACCGCTATGTCTTCTCCGGATTCGGCTGCTCCGGAAAAAATGTCTCTCCTGAGATTCGATGGGGCCGTCTTCCCAAGGGGACCCGTTCCCTCGCCCTGACGGTATACGATCCCGATGCGCCGACAGGCTCGGGGTGGTGGCACTGGGTGGTGTACAATATTCCTCCCGGAACCCACAAAATCAAGGCGGGAGCGGGAACGAAGGACGGGAAAGGTCTTCCTGCCGGATCTGTACAGGCGGTGACAGATTTCGGAGCTCCAGGATATGGCGGTCCCTGTCCGCCCAAGGGAGACCGTCCCCACCATTACATTGTGACCGTTTACGCCCTCAAGACGGCGAAGCTTCCCGTAGGTCCCGGGTCCTCTCCCGCCCTGATCGGATATTTCATTCACTTCTCAACCCTGGCCAAGGGACGTCTTGTGGGCCGGTATGGTCGCTAGTCCTCAGATAAAAGCCCTGTAAGTATTTTCGAAAAGGGATTTACCCCTCTTCATCCGTGCGCACTCTGGAGGGAGGGGGAAGGGGTTGCGAATTTGGTTTTCGAGGAGTATTCTGTACGAAACGGCAATGCCTTTATCTGCCGCACGAACTCTTAAATTATCCTGACTGGAGGTTCCAGAATGGCTCCTACTATCCTCACCGTTGGCAACTGGACAGCTCTCGAGTGGGTGATTCCCGTCGCACTCGCCTGTGCCATTGTCGCTGGCTGGTTTATGGTCGTCTCTTCGATCTACTCCAATCCCGACGCCAAGTAGTTTTTAGTCCGTGACATCCGCTTCGGTGGCAATCCTCTGATGCGCCTTGTCTCGGAGATTAAAAAGATGTGGACCGATGCCCGACCGATATTTTTTATATTGGTTGGTGTCATCGGTCTTTTTTTGCTCCTTCTTGGCTCCATGATCTGGGGTCTTCTGGGGAACGACTCTTTCTCCAACTACCCTCACGATACCGCGCCCTCATCGACCTCTTCCCAACAGTAGCGGACCCGAACCTCCTCCTTCTCTAACGCTGATCTGGCACTGATCTGGCGATACTCCTCCTGGTTCCTGTTTCTCCTGAGGACACCCCTTATGCATGCGACAACTCTCTCTTGTCCGCCCTTCTTGCGGCGATGAGTCGGCGTGCATGGCGGCCAAGTGAGACAGAGGGGAAAAGGGGTCAGGAAATGAGGTTGGAAGAGTCTGAGAAGAGGAGGGGGAGGCAGGACCGGGGCTTCTTATTCCAATTCGTCAGAGTCGTCTCGACGGACTCCGGTAAGGTCCGGGAAAACACGTTCTTCGATGCGCACGGCCCGATTGTTGCGGGATGTGCCAGGCCAGGCGCGAAACTTGACGGATTTTTCAACGAGAAGATTGATCGGGTCACTGGTGTGCCGGTCGAGGGGAAGCACATCGCCGACCTTCCATCCCAGGACTTCCGACAGAGTGGCCTGTCCCCGTCCAAGTTCGGCCACAACCCTGAGAGGAATGTTGTTGAACTGGGTCCGGTACCGGTTGATCCAGTTGTGGTCGATTTCGTACTGGTCGCTTTGAAATCCCGTGTAGAGCTTCTCCTTGATCGGCTCGACCGTCGAGTAGGGGATACAAACATAGACCGGACGGCCCTGTCCATCAATATCGAGGCGGTAGGTCAGGGAGATCACCTGCTCCGATGGAGAGACGATAGCGGCGAACTGCGGGTTGATTTCGGAACGGATATAGGTGGTGGCCACATAGTGAACCGGGGCCCAGGCTTTTTCGAAGTCTCCCATGGCCTGATTGAGAATGTTGCGGGTGATCCTGTTCTCGATGGGAGAGAAATCCCGTCCTTCGACCTTGACGTGTCCCCGGCCGACACCTCCGAAGAGATGGTCGACAAGAAGATAGACCAGCCGGGCATCAATAATGAAGAGAAAATTTCGCTTCATCGGCTCAAGGCGGAGAATGTTGATGTTGGAGGGGAGGGCGATCTTCTTGATGAACTCTCCGAACTTGATCATTTCTGTGGAGAGAGGAGAGAACTCAGCGGTTTTTCGAAGCGTTGCGGAGAGAGTGATCTGGAAAAACCGGGCAAAGCGTTCGTTAATGATATCCAGGGTTGGCATACGACCCCGGATTACACGCTCCTGGCTGGCAAGGTTGTAATCCCGGGTTTTGCCTTCCGGCCTCTCCGCTATCAACTCCGGGGGCTTTGGGTCGACCTCTCCGTTGGCGATTCCCCTGAGAAGGGCGTTGACCTCGTCCTGGGAAAGAATGTTTTCACCCATGAAATTTCTTTCCTTTTTGATTCCATCATGCTTTTATGCGGATTTACTTTTATTTATTTTAATTAGAAGACTAATTTTTAATCGATTCATTGTCAAATTTTCATTAAAATTAATAGTTTTATATTTATATTTAAATTAAATTAATCTGTATTTTATCTTTTAAATAATTAATTTATTGTATTTTATTAATTTTCATTCTAAAAATTATCTTTTGAAAAGGGTATAGATGTTCCGTGCCGGAGGGAGAGGAGCGGTTCCCTGCATGTATGGAGACAGAGTCCCGGAGGCCTGCTGTTCCTGGAGTTTTTCCTGATCATTTCAGACTTTCTCTGAACTGATAGTCCGATTGGTGAAATTTGGCGGTACGCTTGAAGTGTCAGGGGTTTTCCGGGTAATCTGAAGGGATGTATCCCTTTTTCCTTTCGCAGGATTTGCAGGAAGGGGATCGTCGGAGTCAACGTCAGGAACTTTGAAAGGATCAATTCATGGCAGAGAAAGACGGCATGACCGCGCTTGAAAAGAGAACGCTGGCGGGTCTCAGCCTTATATTCGCAATACGGATGTTCGGTCTTTTCATCGTTCTTCCCGTGATCAGCCTTTACGCCAGAACACTTCCTGGTGCCGATCCTCTCTGGCTGGGGTTGGCTCTGGGTGGATACGGCCTCTCACAGGCCATCTTCCAGGTGCCCTTCGGGATGCTCTCTGACCGCTTCGGACGAAAACCTGTGATTGTAACCGGACTCCTCATCTTTGCCGGGGGATCGGTGATGGCGGCGACAGCGCATAGTGTCTTCGGACTCTTTGTCGGCCGGCTCATCCAGGGGACCGGGGCGGTTGCTTCCGTGGTCATCGCCCTTATGGCCGACCTGACCCGTGAAGAGTACCGGACCCGGGCGATGGCCGGTATCGGGGTTTCCATCGGTCTCTCTTTTGCGGTTGGAATGGTGGTGGGACCGATCGTAGGGGCCGCGTATGGGGTCTCTTCTCTATTCTGGCTCACCGCGACCCTGGCGCTGTTAGGAATCGGGATCATCCTCTTTGTGGTTCCTTCTCCCCAGGGAGCTGTCCACAAAAATGAGATGGAGCTTTCGTTTTCCCAGCTGGGATATGTCCTGAAAAATCCCGCCCTGCTCCGGATCGACATCTCTGTGTTTTCTCTTCACCTGTTTCTGACGGCGGTTTTTGTGAGCTTCCCCGTCCTGCTCAAGCAGTACATCGCGCCTTCTGCGATGTGGAAGGTCTACCTTCCCGTCATTTTAGGGGGTATGTTTCTCATGGTTCCGGCGATGATCTTCGCTGAAAAGAAAAAGAAGCTGAAGAAGGCCTTTCTGATCGCGGTAGCCCTTGTCGTGCTGAGTTTTGTCATTTTCCTCGGGGGCTACAAGAGTGAGACAGGCCTGATTGCCGGGCTTACGGTCTTCTTTATCGGATTCAACCTCCTTGAGCCCCTCATGCCGTCCATCATGACCCGCTTTGTCAGGACCCGGACCCGGGGAACCTCATCAGGGGTCTTTAACATGAGCCAGTTCATGGGAGCCTTCCTCGGCGGAGTTCTGGGGGGGGGACTGGCGTCCGTGTCAAACACCGCGCTTTTCTCGACGCTGCTTGTGATCTCGGCGGTGTGGCTTTTAATCGCTCTCGGACTGACCGACCCGAATCTTCTGGAAACCTTCGAGCGGCCGGTTGGTGAAGGGCTCCATGATCCCCAGCCGCTTGTCCGGCAGATGGGAGAGATGTCGGGTGTGATCGATTGCCGCTACCGTGAGGCCGACCGGATCTTGTGGGTGAAATACCTTCGGGACCGGACGACTCCGGAAGACCTCGAAAGGAAGCTTTCCGGACTTCTCGAAGCCTAAGTCCCCAAAGGAGCCATTGTGACTCCCATCCAGAGGTTTCGCCTCTCACTGCTTCTCTTCCTCCTTCTCGTGGGAGGCGGGACGCTTGGTTATATGGAGATCGAGGGGTGGGGGTGGCTCGACTCTCTGTTCATGACGGTCATCACCGTTTCGACGGTCGGGTACCAGACTGTCCACCAGCTTGACAGGGCTGGCATTTTCTTTACGATGGCGCTGATCGTGGTTGGAGTGGGAACGGTCGGATATGCCATTGCGACCCTTTCCGAGACGATTCTCGAAGGACATCTGCAGAACTTCTTGGGAGGCCGCAAGATGGAGCGGGCGATCGAAAAGATGGAGAGGCATGTGATCGTCTGCGGCTTTGGTCGGATCGGTTCTCTGACCGTTCCCGCCCTGCATGCCCAGGGAATTCCCTTTGTGGTTGTCGAAGAGAACCCGGATCTTGTGAAGGAGATCCTCGAGCGCAAGTATCCCGTCATCATCGGAAATGCCACGGAAGAAGGAACGCTGATGAAGGCCGGTGTGGAACGTGCTTCCGCCCTTCTCGTGACACTTTCCACCCGTGTGGCGGACGCGGCGTATATTGTGATGAGTACGAGGATTGACTACCCGAGCCTCACGATTATTGCCGTGGCCAACGATTCCCGGACGGAAGCCAAGCTGCTGAGGGCGGGGGCAAGCAAGGTGGTCTCTCCCTTCATTCTGGGCAGCCACCGTATGGTCATGGCCTTGACCCAGCCCACGCTTCTCGACGTCATGGATGTCGTCAGCGGCCGTGACGGGATGGGGCTATCCTTTGAGGAGCTCGTGATCCCGGAGGCCTCTCTGTTTTGTGACCACTCGATCGCCGAGATTGCGAAGAACCACGGATTTCGGTCCCACATTATCGCCATTCGTCCCGCGGGCGGGAAAAACTTTATCCTTCCTACCGCCCAGAGTGTCCTTCGAGCCAACGACCAGATCGTTCTCATCGGTTCGCGCGAAGAGATCAAACGGATCCGGGAGCTGATGGACCATGAGGGACGAGTATCGTGATGCGGGGACCGGTTGACCAGGAAGGAGACAATGGGTGAGGAAGGGTGAGGGAGGGGAGCCACCGGCGAAGTCCCTGTCCATGAAGGAGTGGGTCTCCCGGGGAAGCCGGGTCCTGATGAACAACGTCTCCCGGGAGGAGCTCGCCTTCCGGAAGGGGCGGGGATCCTGGCTCTATACGATCGAGGGAGACGGCTACCTCGATTTTCTGGGGGGCATTGCGATCCATGTTCTGGGCCATTGCCACCCCAAGGTGACGGTTGCCGTCCAGAAACAGGCCCAGCGTCTTCTTCACACCTCCAACCTCTACTACCATGAACCCCAGGTGCTCCTGGCGGAATTTCTTGTGCGGGAAACCTTTGCCGACCGTGTCTTTTTTGCCAATTCGGGGACGGAGGTCGTCGAGGCGGCGATCAAGCTCTGCCGGCGATTTGGTGCTGCCACCGGCCGCTTTGACCTTCTGGGCATGGAGGGAAGCTTCCATGGCCGGACACTGGGCGCCCTTTCAATCACCGGTCAGAAGAAGATCCGTGAGGGGATCGGTCCCATTCCGGAAGGCTTCGACTGGGCGCCCTTCAACGACTTCGAAGGGGTGGTCCGGAAGGTGACTCCCCGGACGTCTGCGATTTTTGTGGAGCCCGTTCAGGGGGAGGGAGGGGTCATTCCCGCCGCCCCCGATTTTTTAAAGAAGCTGCGGGCCTTCACCCGGGATCAAGGGATTCTTCTCGTCTTTGACGAAATCCAGACAGGGATCGCCCGGACGGGCACTCTTTTTGCCTATCAGGACCTCGATGTCGTCCCCGATATTCTTTTGTCGGCCAAGGCGCTGGGGGGAGGCCTTCCCCTGGGGGCGCTCCTGACGACGGAAGAGTTTTCCGCCTTTCTTCCTCCCGGCTCCCACGGATCGACATTCGGGGGCAACCCGCTGGCCTGTGCGGCAGGGCTCGCTGTTCTCGAGGTGCTTTATGAGGAGGGATACCTTCCCTCCGGTGCCGCCCGGATGGCTGCGGTCCTCTGGGAGGAGCTCCAACAGCTTGCCGGGCGCCACCCTGAATGGATTCTTGAAATCCGGGGAAAAGGGATGATGGTGGGACTTGTCCTTCCCGGTCAGGCCCCGGAGGTCAAGCAGCGCTTTCTTGCCGAAAAGGTTCTCGTGAATGCGGCGTCTTCCGAGGTGATCCGGATCCTTCCTCCCGTCAATCTTTCCATCGAGGAGATCGATATCTTTATTGACCGCGCCGATCGGGTTTTTTCCATGATGGGTCGCCCCTCCGGAGGGGGAAAGTGACGAAAAAAACGGGACAATCCTTTCTGACCCTCCGGGACCATACGCCTGCGGCACTGCGCTCCATTCTCGACCTGGCGGTCCGGGTCGAAGGGGATCCGGGGGCCTTCCGGGAGCCCCTTGCCTGGAAGACGGTCGGACTGCTTTTTGAGAAGAGCTCAACCCGAACCCGCCTCTCCTTCGAGTCGGGAATCCGGCAGCTGGGAGGAGGGAGCCTTTTCCTGGGGGCCGACATCCAGCTGGCGAGAGGAGAGTCGATCGAGGATACCGCCCGGGTCATGAGCGCCTACCTCGACATGGTGATTATCCGGACCTTTGGCCATGACAGGATTGAGGCCTTCGATCGTGCCTCCTCCGTTCCGGTCATCAATGGTCTGACCGACGGCCACCATCCCTGCCAGGCCCTGTCGGATTTTTACTATATGGAAAAGGTCTTCGGCCGCCTGTCCGGGCTCTCCATGGCCTTTGTGGGAGACGGGAACAACATGGCCCGCTCGTTAGCCGAGGGGGCCGCCCTTCTGGGGGTGCACTTTATCCTGGCCGCTCCCGAAGGGTACCGGTTGCCTCCGGAGGAGGTTCTTCACCTCGACGGGGTGGCCCGGAAGAACGGAGGATCTGTCCGGGTGGTCGCGGACCCCCGGGAGGCGGCCCGGAAGGCGCATGTCCTTTATACCGACGTCTGGACGAGCATGGGGCAGGAGGCGGAGTCCCGCCAGAGAGAGCAGGCCTTCAAAGGATATGTCATTGACGGGAGTCTTCTTGCGGAGGCTGAGCCCTCGGCCATTGTCATGCACTGTCTTCCGGCTTACCGGGGAAAGGAAATTACGGCGGAGGTGATCGACGGTCCTCGTTCGCGGGTGTTCGAACAGGCGGCGGCGCGTCTCCCGCTTCAGAAAGCCATCATGATTGACTGTATGGAAAGGAAAGGGCAATGACCCAGAAGAAGGCAGATTCGGGAGGGGAAAATCCGAAGCGGGTTGTCCTGGCGTACTCGGGGGGACTGGATACCTCGGTGGCCATCGTATGGCTCAAGAAGACCTACGGATGTGAGGTGATCTGTTACTGCGCCGACCTGGGCCAGGGGGAGGATCTGGATGCCGTGGCCAAGAAGGCCCGGGCGTCGGGCGCCTCCGATGTCGTGGTCGTCGACCTTCGGGAGACCTTTGTCCGGGAGTTCATCTTCCCGATGATCGCCTCCGGAGCCGTTTACGAGGACGGCTATCTTCTGGGAACCTCAATTGCCCGTCCCCTCATCGCCCGTGCCCAGATGGAGATTGCCCGGGAACGGGGGGCCGATGCCGTCTCCCATGGGGCGACGGGAAAGGGAAATGACCAGGTCCGCTTTGAACTGGGCTACTATTACTTTGACCCCAAGATCCGGATCATCGCTCCCTGGCGCCTCTGGACCTTCACCAGCCGCTCCGAGCTCATCAACTACTCAAAAGAAAATGGCATCCCGGTGACGGCCACCCTGGAAAAGCCCTACAGCGTGGACCGGAACCTCTTCCATACAAGCTACGAGGGCGGGATCCTCGAAGATCCCTGGGCGGCGCCTCCTGAGGAGATCTTCCAGATGACCCGGGATCCCCGGACCGGACCCGACACGCCCGAAGAGGTCACGGTCTCTTTTGAGAAGGGGGTTCCCATTGCCATCAATGGCGCCCTTCTCTCTCCCCTTGAGATCATGGAAAAGGCCAACACTCTTGGAGCCATCCATGGAATCGGCCGGATTGACCTGGTGGAGAGCCGGTTTGTAGGGATGAAGTCCCGGGGTGTCTATGAAACCCCCGGAGGAACCCTGCTCCACGCCGCCCACCGGGCACTCGAGACCCTGACCCTCGACCGGGAGGTCCTCTCCCTCAAGGCCCAGATCATGCCCCAGTATGCCCGTCTTATCTATAACGGCTTCTGGTTCTCCCCGGAGAGGCTGGCCCTGTACGACCTTGTGCTTCATACCCAGCACCGGGTCACCGGAGATGTGCGGCTCCTGCTCTACAAGGGCGGGATCCGGGTGGCGGGCCGCCGTTCTCCCTACTCCCTGTATCGCAAGGACCTGGCGACCTTCGAGACCGACTCGGTTTACCGTCAGTCGGATGCCGACGGCTTCATCCGGATCCAGGCTCTGCGGCTCAAGCTCTTTTCCGATCAGGAGGGGGCGGCTCCTTGAGCGGGAATCCGAAGGAGACCGCCTCTTCCAAACCCTGGGGAGGACGGTTTGCCGAATCTACGGATAAGGATGTCGAAGGATTTACCGAATCGATCTCTTTCGACCGCCGTCTCTTCCGGGAAGATATCCGGGGCTCCCGGGCTCATGTCCGCATGCTCGCCCGGGTGGGCCTTCTGACCCCGGAGGAGCGGGACCAGATTCTTCAGGGTCTCGACCGGGTGGAGGAGGAGTTTGCCGCCGGACAGGTGGAGCTCCGTCCCGACTGGGAAGATGTCCACATGCATGTGGAAAAGCGCCTCGTCCACCATGCCGGGCCGGCCGGTCTCAAGATCCACACCGCCCGGAGCCGCAACGACCAGGTGGCTCTCGACCTGCGCCTCTTTGTCAGGGCGGCGGCCGACCGTCTGACCGGAGAGCTCGACCGGCTTCTTGAGGCGACACTTCGAAAGGGGTACGACTACCGTGCGTTGATCCTGCCGGCCTATACCCATACCCAGCAGGCCCAGCCCGTTTCGGGGGGGTATTACTTCGGCGCCTACGCCGAACGCCTTCTGCGGGACAGGAAGCGTCTTCAGGGGGTCCTTGATTCTGCCGGTCTTTGTCCCCTGGGTTCGGGAGCCCTGGCCGGGACGACGCTTCCGATCGACCGCGAGTTTGTTGCCGCAGAGCTCGGTTTTTCAGGGGTGACCCGCAACGGCCTCGATACGGTGGGTGACCGGGACTTCGTGGCGGACTTCCTCCATGCCCTCTCCCTTCTCATGGTCCACCTCTCCGGGTGGGCGGAGGAATGGATCCTCTGGTCGACGAGAGAGTTCGGGATGGTGCGGCTTCCGGACCGTCTTCTGACCGGTTCGTCCATGATGCCCCAGAAAAAGAATCCCGACATCCTGGAGCTTGTTCGCGGGAAGGCGGGACGGGTCTTCGGCGGCTATACCGGCCTTCTGGTTCTTCTCAAGGGCCTTCCCCTCTCCTACAACCGGGATCTCCAGGAGGACAAGGAGGCCCTTTTCGATGCCGTCGATACGGTGGCGGGCTCGCTTCTGATGATGCGGCTGGCGGTCGACGGGATGTCCTTTGAAACGGCCAGGATCGAAGAAATTCTGGGCAAGACGGAGCTTCTCGCCACAGACATTGCCGAGGATCTGGTCCGGCTGGGGGTGCCGTTTCGGGAGGCCCACGCCATCGTCGGACGTATCGTGGCCCATGCGGCTAAGAACAGCTGTCGCCTCGAAGAGCTTCCCGACTCCGATCTGGCCCTTTTCTTTGACCGCTTTCCCCGGGGATACGCATCGACCCTCTCGCCGGGGGGGTCGGTCGCCCGGCGCTCCCATACCGGGGGGCCGGCCCCTGAGACCGTGCTCCAGCGATTTCACGAGATCTGGCAGGAGATTTTCCGGACATCCCCCCCGTGGTCGCCGCCCCCCTCCTCTCCCGGGGAGAGTGGACGTGGCCGCTAACTCTCCGGGGAATGGCCGGGGGGCTGTCTTTCGCCCCCGCTTTCTGGCCGGGCTGGTCCTTGTTGCCTTTCTGGGGGGGTGCGGAATCCAGGGGAGTCCGATTCCTCCGGAAAATGTTCCTCCCGAGACACCCCCCGAGGCGCCGGCCAAGAAAGCGCCGCCGGGGAGCGCTCCCTCCGGAGGACAGAAGGATGGAGGAGACCTGAATCAGGAGGAGCCCGAAGGGGGATTCCCCGATCAGTGACGGGGAGTCCGGACGCTCCGGGCGCAACGGTCGGAGCCCTCTGGAAAGAACCGGGCGACGCGCCGGATTGTCGATGATGAGGAGAAAAGGGGGCGGATGTCCCGCCCCTCGATATAACACCACCATAAGGGAGCACAGAACGTGAGTTCATTCGAATACAGAAACGGTCGTCTTTTCGTTGAGAGCATGCCGGTCGAGGAGATTGTCGGGAAGGAAGGGTCTCCTCTTTACATATACAGCAAGAGCGCCCTGGTCGAGAGAATCCGGGCCTACCGGGAGGCCTTTGCGGCCCACCCGACCCTTGTGGCCTACGCCATGAAGGCCAATGGCAATCTGGCCATTCTCTCGCTGCTGGCCAAGGAGGGAGCCGGGATCGATGTGGTGTCGGGAGGAGAACTCTTCCGGGCCCGCAAAGCGGGAGTTCCCGCCAACAAGATTGTCTTTGCCGGCGTGGGAAAGAGCCGTGAAGAGATCACCTATGCGCTCCAGGAAAAGATCCTCATGTTCAACGTGGAGAGCCAGGATGAGCTCGACCATATCAGTGAAGTGGCGGTCTCCCTGGGAACACAGGCCCCGGTTGCCCTCCGCGTGAACCCCGATGTCGACCCCAAGACCCACCCCTACATCTCCACGGGCATGAAGAAGTCGAAGTTCGGCATCCCCGTGGAGCGGGCGGTAGCGGAGTATCAGCGGGCCTCAACCCTTCCGGGTATCAAGATCGTCGGGATCCACCAGCACATCGGCTCCCAGCTCACGGAAATCTCTCCCTTCCGGGATGCCTTTGACCGCCTGCTGGCCTTTCACGGGGAGCTGGCCCGGGCGGGGATCAAGGTGACCCATCTCGATCTGGGGGGCGGACTTGGTATTCGCTACCGGAGCGAGGAGCCCCCCTCTCCGGCCGATCTCGCGGCGCTGGTTCTTCCCCGGGTCCGGGATCTGGGAGTGACCCTGGTGCTTGAGCCGGGACGTTCCATTGTGGGCAACTCCGGGATTCTGGTCACCCGCGTTCTCTATCGCAAGAACACGGCTGTGAAGAGCTTCGTCATCGGAGATGCCGGAATGAACGACCTCCTTCGCCCCTCTCTTTACGGGGCTCATCACGATCTTCTCCCGGTCCGGGAGAAGAAGGGGGAAGGGATCAAGGGAGATCTGGTGGGTCCCATCTGCGAAACAGGGGATTTTCTTGCCACCGACCGGGAGATGCCGGACTTTGTCGCGGGAGATCTCATTGCCGTGATGAGCGCCGGAGCCTATGGCTTCTCCATGTCCTCGAACTACAACGCCCGTCCCCGGCCGGCCGAAATTCTCGTCGACGGCTCCTCCTATCGCGTGGTCCGGGACCGGGAAAGCTTTGAGGACCTCATCCGGGGTGAACGGGTGTGAGCCCGGATACTCACTCTCACGACGACGATGGTGATGACGATGACGACATTCCCATGGCCCCTCCCCGCAAGGAGGGAAAGGGGTGTTTTCTCGTCCTGATTGTTCTGTCGGCCATTCCTGTTGTCTTTTTTCTTCTGACATTCCTCGGGGGGAACTACCTGACGTATGTCTACATGCGCTACTTTGCCGTCGACCGGGGGCGGGGCGTACGGCGGCCTCCGGAGATTCCCCTGCCGGAGTTTACCCGGGACCTTCAGGACTTCGATCGTTTTTACGATGCGGGGAACCGGGGGACCATTCCCGGACGGGATGTGGTGAATCTCTCCTCTGAACTCAAGAACATGATGAGCTATCCGGGGCCGGTGCGTCCCGAAGTTCTCCGGGAGGTTGATAGACACGCCCGGGAGGTCATGCAACAATATCATGTTGACGGGGGCGGACCGGCCCGCTAACGGGCTCTTCCGCCGTCGCCCTGACCGGAGGGATCTTCTCTCCGACAACCTTCAGGAGGAACCAAAGGGTGTTTGCAGGCTCCATGGTGGCGCTGGTCACGCCGTTTGAAAAAGACCCGGGAGGCCACGGGGGCCGCATCGATGAGAAGGCTCTCCGCCATCTGGTGGATCTTCATGTGAAGGAAGGGACCCGTACGATCGTTCCCGTCGGAACAACGGGCGAGTCCGCGACCCTGACCCACGAAGAGCACGAGAAGGTGATCGGCATCGTGGTCGAACAGGCGGCCAGGAGGGTCAAGGTCCTGGCCGGAACGGGCTCCAACAGCACGGAAGAGGCGGTTGCTCTCACCCGGGCGGCCCAGCGGATTGGTGCCGACGGCGCTCTTGTCATCACGCCCTATTACAACCGGCCGACCCAGGAGGGGCTTGTCCGCCACTATGAGACCCTGGCCTCCCGGGTGTCCTTTCCCATGGTGATCTACAATGTTCCCGCCCGGACCGGAGTGAACATGCTTCCCGAGACGGTGGCCCGTCTGGCAGGAATCCAGGCATATGTGGGGGTGAAGGAGGCGTCAGGGAGCATCTCCCAGGCCATCGATCTCATGGACCGCCTCGAGGGCCGCATGGCGATCTACTCCGGGGACGATATCCTCACCTATCCCCTCCTGGCCCTCGGCGGCCACGGGACGATCTCCGTGTCAGCCAATCTCGTGCCCCGGAAGATGGCCGATCTTTGCGATCTGGCGCTCTCCGGCGATCTGGCCGGCTCGCTTCGCATCCACCGGGAGCTGGTGCCGCTGCACCGGGCCCTGGGCCTTGAGACCAATCCCATTCCCATCAAGACGGCCATGGAAATCGCCGGGATGATCGGAAGCTCCATGCGCCTTCCCCTCGTTCCCATGGATCTCGGAAACAGGGCAAAACTTGAAAAGGTTCTCGGGGATCTGGGGATGGCCTCCGGAGGCCGCCGGTGAGGGAGAGTCGAGTCAAGGTTGCCCTGATCGGCGCCGGGGGGCGTATGGGCCGTGAAATCGCTGCCGTTCTCTCCGAGGATCCCCGTCTGACGCTTGGGGCGGCCTTCGAGTCCCCCCATTCCCCTCTCCTGGGCCGAACGGTGTCGGGGTTCCCGGAGATCGTCTACGAACCCCTCTCCGGGTCGGCTCTCAAGAAGTGCTCAGTGGGAATTGATTTTTCTCAGCCGGAAGGGCTGCGGGCCACCGTCGATATTTTTCGTGAGACACGCCTTCCCCTGGTGGTGGGAACGACCGGCCTCTCGCCCGACGACCGGGATTATGTCCGGAAGGCGGGCGGGGAGATCCCGATTCTCTGGTCTCCCAACATGAGTCTGGGGGTGAACCTCCTGGCGATCCTCGCCGGCCAGGCCGCCAGAAGCCTCGCCGGCTTTGATTGCGAAATCCTCGAGATCCACCACCGCCACAAGAAGGACGCGCCCAGCGGAACCGCGCTCTTCCTCGGAGAGGCCGTGGCCCAGGCCCGCGATCAGCTTCTCTCCCAGACCGGGGTCTTTGTCAGACACGGACTCACCGGTGAGAGAGAGGAGGACGCCATCGGGGTCATGGCGCTGCGCGGAGGGGATGTGCCGGGAGACCATACCGTCTTTTTCCTGGGACCCGGGGAGCGTCTTGAGCTCACCCACCGGGCGGGAAGCCGGGCGGTCTTCGCCCGCGGGGCGGTGACGGCGGCGGCCTTCCTTCTTGGGCGGCCTCCCGGCTTCGCCACGATGGCGGACGTGCTCCTCGGCGGGGAGAGCCCCGAAGAATGAGCCCTCTCCCCCGGGCGGCCCGTGAGGCGCGAAAAGGTGATTTTTTCGTGCGCTACCGCCGGCGGGGGGAGCGCCGGATCCTGTATGGCCGGTTAAAGTCCGCCACGACAATTGCGGGCTTCGACGGATCGGTGGACCGGGTGGAGGAGGTGGTCTGGCTGCCTCCGGTGTCCCCCCGCAAGATCATCGCTGTCGGACTGAATGACCGGGAGCATGCCCTCGAAATGGGCAAACCCCTGCCCCGGGAGCCCCTTCTCTTCCTCAAGGCGGTCACCGCCCTCGCCGCCCACGAAGATCCTGTTGTCACCCCGAAGGCTTCGTCCCGGGTCGACTACGAAGGGGAGATCGCCCTGGTGGTCGGCCGGTTCGCCGACCACATCCTGCCCCGGGAGGCCCGGTCCCACATTTTCGGGATCTGCGCCGCCAACGACATCACTGCCCGGGATCTTCAGGCGTCCGATGTCCAGTACACCCGGGCCAAGTCCTTTCCGGGATTCTGTCCGGTGGGGCCGGCCGTGGAGGTCGGGGGAACGCCGGACGGGCGGACCCTGGTGACGAGGGTCAATGGAGAAATTCGCCAGGAGGGCCGCGTCTCCTCCCAGATCTTCGGATGGGAGGACCTGGTGAGCTACATCAGCCACATGATGCCCCTTGAGCCCGGAGATCTCGTCCTGACAGGAACCTATCGGGGAGTGGGCGCGGTGACGGCCGGGGACCGGGTGACGGTGGAGGTGTCGGGGCTCGGGATGATCCCCCTTTCGAACACCTTTGTCGCCGATCCCCGCCCCGGACTTGCGGGCCGTTGGCCCGGGAAGTGATCTCCCCTGGCTCCCATGGAGATCCGGCGGGATTCTGTCTATAATTGACAGGTTTATTTGTCAGGCAAGACACGCAGTCAAGACACGGTACGGTTCAGAGATCGCACGGTAAAACACCTCAATAAGATTGACATGACCTTTAAGGAGACGCTCGACGATGGATGCAAAGACCCGGTTCGCAAAAAGGATCACCTCCCTTCCCCCCTATCTTTTCGCCCGGATTGACGAAAAAAAGAGGGAAGCCCTCTCCCGGGGGGTGGACCTCATCAATCTGGGGATCGGAGATCCTGATACGCCAACGCTTGCCCCCATCGTCGAAAGAGCCAGGATTGCCGTGACGCGGCCCGAACACCATCAGTACCCCTCCTACGAAGGGATGCTCTCCTTCCGGAAGTCGATCGCCGACTGGTACCGGAGGCGTTTTGGCGTCTCCCTTGACCCCGCCACCGAGGTGGTCGGTCTGATCGGCTCCAAGGAGGGGATCGGCCATCTTCCCCTGGCCTTTGTCGATCCGGGAGACGTGGTTCTCATCCCCGAGCCGGGCTATCCCGTCTATCACGCCGGGACGCTCTTTGCCGGAGGGGAGAGCTATTTTATGCCGATTCTTGAGCAGAACGGCTTCATGCCCGACCTTGACCGGATCCCCGAATCGGTTTACCGCCGTACGAAGATCATGTTCTTAAACTATCCCAATAACCCCACCGGAGCCCTGGCCACCGATGCCTTCTTCGCGAAGGCCATCGATCTTGCCGCCCGCTACGGCTTTATTCTCGCCCACGATGCGGCCTATTCCGAGATCTACTACGATGGCAAACCTCCCAAATCCTTCCTCTCCTATCCCGGAGCGAAGGAGGTGGGGATCGAGTTCCACAGCCTCTCCAAGACCTACAACATGACCGGGTGGCGTGTGGGCTTCGCCGTTGGGAATCCCTCCGTCCTGTCGGGTCTTCTCAAGGTGAAGAGCAACCTCGACTCGGGGATATTCCAGGCGCTGCAGGAGGCCTCGATCACCGCCCTTGAAATGCCGGATTCCGAGCTCACCACCTTGCGCTCCCTCTATCAGCTTCGCCGGGACGTTCTTGTTCCGGGACTCAACAGCGTCGGGCTTCGGGCCTTCTCCCCCGGGGCCTCCTTCTACCTCTGGGCGGCTCTTCCCAAGGGGATCACCTCCGAGCAAGCCTCTCTGGCCCTTCTGGAGAAGACAGGTATCGTCGCCACCCCCGGCAATGGCTTCGGACCTTCAGGGGAGGGCTATGTCCGGTTTGCCCTGACGGTGGGCCCCGACCGGCTCAAGGAAGCGGTCGAACGTATCCGGACGCAGCGGCTCTTCGGGGCCTGACAGAGGAGGGAGGGCGTGGGAGGCTTCTTTGCCATCTCCCTCGGAGGTAATATCGGGGATGTGAGGGGAGCCTTCAACCGGGCGCTCCTCGGTCTGTCGCACCACCCCGGCCTTTGTCTCCTCGGAGCCTCTCCCGTCAGACGCACGCGTCCCTGGGGTGTTGTCTCCCCAGACTTTCTCAACATGGTGGTGGTCGGGTATTCCCGGATCGGCGCTCCCGGTCTTTTTTCCCTGCTCCTGCACCTTGAGCGGAAATGCCGCCGCCGGGGCAAGGGAAAGCTCTACCCGCGGACGCTTGATCTCGACTTTCTCGAGTATTCCGGTCCATTCTTTCCAATGAAGGATCTCCTCCTTCCCCACCCAAGACTTCCCTTTCGTCCGGAGCTTCTGGAGATGCTCCGGACGGCGCGGCGTCAGACGAGGACCGGCCGGAGCATGGGCCGCTCCCCTGCCGTCCGCACGGAAAAACATCCTGAAAAACAGTCTCGCCCGGGCGCCTTCCGGAGTTCCTTGAGGTGAGGAGAAAGGGGCCCATGACCTCCCCTTTCCGGTCTTCCCGTCGGGACAGGCGTGTCTCGTGTCCCGCCCGCTCCCTCCTCGTGGGATTTTTCTCTCTCGTCCTTCTTTTGGGCGGCGTTTCCGAGGCCCCGGCGCAGATCGGTCCGATGGGGCAGACCTTCGAATTCGACGGAGGGGAGACGATCTTTTCCCAGAACAGCCAGTATTTTTTTGCCATGCTGGGGGACTTCCTTCCCTTTCCGTCCCGGGGAAACTCCTCACAGACACCCATCGACGTGGGGACGGCCCCCCTGCAATCTCCCTCCCTTCACGTCTTTGTCGTGGCCTCCTACTTCGCCTATGAAACACCGGGCATCGGAGGTCTGGCGGTGAATGCTTATAACGGTTTAACGCCCGCCATCGGCCTGCGCTATCCCCTGTCGGACGGCTTTGTGGAGGGGGATGCGGGAGTGGCCCTGGCCAATGCCTATGGCACGGGACAACCGGTGGAGACGGTAGGAGGCGTCTACCTCCAGGGGGAGTACTACCGGTCCCTGGGGATCGGGGCTCTCGATCTCTTTTCCAACTACCTCGGGTATATTGACTACGTGTATGTTCAGGGGCGGTGGCTTGCGCCTGTCCGGAGCTTGAAAACACTGGTGTTCTTTCTCGGACCTGAACTGATCGGCCAGGGGAACAACAGCTATAATGCCGAGCAGGGAGGCGTGGTGGCCGGCCTGTCCCTTCCGGCCCTTCATTCCTACCTCACCCTCGACGGAGGACTTCTCCGTTCCTCAGTGTCGTCGGGGTGGGGCGGTTATCAGGGATTTTCGTGGTATGTTTCCTACTGACCCCCCGACCTCTCCGGGCGGCTCCCTCGCCGCCGCCCTTCTGGACTGGTATGATGCCGGCCACAGGGACCTTCCCTGGCGCCAGGGACGCGATCCCTACCGGATCTGGGTTTCGGAAATCATGCTCCAGCAGACGACTGTGGCCACGGTTCTCGGTTACTATGACCGATTCCTGGCACGCTTTCCCGATGTGGGGGAGCTGGCCAGGACCGATCTGACGGAGGTTCTCCGCTTCTGGTCGGGGCTTGGCTACTACCAGCGCGCGAGAAATCTCCACCGGGCGGCCATTGTTATTGCGGAACGCGGAGCCTTTCCGGAGACTCCCGATGCGTGGATGGAGCTCCCCGGAGTCGGCCGCAGTACGGCCGGGGCCATCTTTTCCATCTCCCGGAACATGTGGGCGCCTCTTCTCGACGCCAATGTCCGGCGCGTGATGGAGCGCCTCTACGGTGTGGCCCCGGAGGAAAAGAAAAGAGAGGCCCGCCTCTGGGAGGTCTCGGATGCCTTCGGGAGGGAGAGCCCCCGGCCGGGAGACACGAACCAGGCGCTCATGGAGCTCGGGGCGACCGTGTGCCTGCCGGCCGCTCCCCGATGTTCTCTCTGCCCGCTGGCCGCCTCCTGCCAGGCCCGTGAAGGGGAGGCGATGCTTCTTTTTACCCGGCCCGGGGGGCAGAAAAAGAAGAAGCCCGCTCCTCCCCGGCGCGAAAGGGTCGTTCTGCTCCCGCCGGATGGCTCCCTGCTTTTTGTTCCCCGGGGAGAGGGGCGTCTTTTAGAGGGACTGTACGATCTCTACGGTGTTGCCTCCCCGGGAATCCTGCCCGGAACCGCCCTTCAGGAGGGCCCCTATGCCGGATGCTGCGCGGGAAGAGAGCTCTTCACGGTGACCCACACCTATTCCCATTTTCGCGAGGTGGTCCGGGTGGTGGCGCTGGAGAGGGCTCCGGGGGAGGGGGCCGGCGAGTCCCTGCCCGGGGGGGGGATTGTTCTCCCGCTCTCCCGGTCCCTGGACGGTCCGGTCCCGCTTACGGGCGTGGCGAAGAAGATCCTGAAGAAGCTGGCACAGGAGGGATGGGGCGGCGCCGGGAAGGAGGAAAGATGAATCGCTTTTTCCCTGCCATCACGGGCCCGGGGGGGAATCCGGGACGGCGCCTTCTTCCCGTTCTTTCCCTGGGACTTCTTCTGGGGCTTCTGGGCGGGTGTCAGGCCCCGGCGGCTCTCCTCTGGCTGGCCTCCTATCTTCCCTTAGGCTCCGAGCCCGCAGCCGTCGTCTGTCCTTCCCCATCCAGCTGCTTCGCGGTCGGGCAGGGAGGGCTCTTCCTGACCTCCCAGAACGGAGGGCAGACGTGGTTTCCGGCCAGTTCGGGGCTGGGAGCAGCGCTGGCGAACTACAATCTCACCTCGGCGGCCTGTCTTCCGACAAGCCAGTGCACTATCGTCGGCAATCAGGGGCTTATCCTGGGCAGTACCAACGGCGGACAGAGCTTCTCCATCCAGAATGTCACGACCAACGGCAATCTGACCTTCAACGAGGTCGTTTGCCAGAGTTCGGGGAGCCCCTCCTGCGCCATCGTGGGGGACAGCAACACCCTCCTCCTCCAGAGTCAGTCGGGAGCCCCCTGGACCCCTGACCTCAGTGTTCTTCAGGCCGCTCTCGGGCCGGCGAACTTCAATCAGGTGGTTCTCGAGGGGGCGACGATCTGGATCTCCGCCTCCACGACCTCGGGAACGGGGATGAACGCCCTCCTTCTTTCCCAGAACGGGGGAAGTACCTGGAGCCTCGTCATCGTCTCCCAGGTGCTGGCGCCTATGGGGGTGAGCGGGGTGGGCTGCACCGGTCCGACGACCTGTTTTGTGGCCGGGACCGGGGCTCTGCTCGAGACCGTCGACGGAGGCGCCACCTGGTCGCCAACCTTCTTTTTGGGGGGAACGGCGGGGAACTCCCCTCTCCTGACAGGGGTTTACGTGGGGCCGGGAAATACCGTCTGGGCCTACGGACAGAACGGAGCCCTCTATGAGGTGACCGCCCTCTCCTCCGGAGCCGTCTCCGGGGAGGTGGCCGTGGCCCAGATTCTGCCTGCCGCTGCAAGCTCGCTCAATTTTACCGGTGTGACGTGCCTCACAGCCCTTTCATGTCTTGCCCCGGGAAACTCGCTTGCGATTTCCGGGGGGATCTTCTACTCTAGCCCGAGCGGAGGAGGGTAGGGGTTACCTCCGTGTGATGGACAGGATCCATATAAGGGTGTGATTATCAACGGAGGCTGTCATGGGACAAAAAACACTTAAGCGCTTTGGTCTGGCCTTGGCCTTTGCCGGGCTCACCACGGTCATGTCAGGATGCTACGGGCAGTTTGCCCTGGTCCACACCCTCTACAAGGCCAATGGCAATGTGGAGAACAAGTGGGCCCGCTCGGGACTCACCGCTCTTCTGGTTATTTTGCCTGTCTATGAATTTGCCGGACTCGGAGATGTGATCATCTTCAACCCCATCGAGTTCTGGACACACGTCAATCCGGTCACCAACAAGCCTTCTGTCGCCTCCGACCGGACGGTAGGTCCCGGCGTCGATCCCACCAAGACGCCGGATGGCTGGCTTTCCAAAAATGACAAGGCGGGTCAGAAGGTCCTGATGGCCTGGCATTATGATGCGGTTGCCAAGAAGGTTTCGGCGATCGGCATTGCCAAGGGCCCTGGCGGAAAGACGCAGGTGACCCTCTATCGGTCGCGGTGGGCCAGGAGCGGTCAGACCTTCGCCGGACCGCAGGTGACGGCCGTTACCTTCGACCATGGCCATCCGGTGACAAAGATGGCGGGAGCGGGAGCGATCTAAGCGGCTCTTCCTTTCTGCCCTCCAGGTTTTTGAATGCAGGAGGCTCCTTCGGGAGCCTCTTTTTTTTATGCGTTTTGCCAGGGCCGGAATGTCAGGGGAGGGAAGCGGCTTGTATCAGGGGTTGTTTTCTGACAGGGAAAGACGAAAAGAGGCCGGGCGCCGGGCCCGACCTCTTCAAGGGAGTTGTTCTGGCTAGGCCTGGGGGGTGGTTTTCTCTGTGGCCACCGCCTGGCGAAAAGCCTTCCAGCCTTCTTTCACCGCCTCGGCGTAACGATCCTTGCGCTCCGGAAACTCGGTGCGGATCTTGTCGAGGCCTTCGGAGAACTCCTCTTCAGCGTCGTCTCTCAGCGTGCGGACCTTTTCTCCGAGTTTTCGCCGGGTTTCAGAGCCGGAGGCCGGGGCGAGAAGAACGCCGAGTGCCGCTCCTACGGCGAGTCCTGTCAAAAAGAGAGCGAGTCCTGTATCATTTCTGTCGCTGGCCATGGTCAGTCTCCTGTGCGGTATGGGGATGGGTTTGATCCGGTGTGAGAGGATGGGTTTCCCGGCGGGAGAGAACCTCCCGGGCCCGGGAGATCGCTGCGGCAAGACCCCGGGCGACCCGAAGGAGTCCCTTGCCGGTCGAGAGGGGGTTCCCTCCCCGGAAGAGGGGCGAGAGGAAGGAGAGAAGCGGGGAGCGGGAGAGCGAGTCCATCCTGTCCTCAAGGCTTCGGTACCGTTCGGCGGTCCGCCGGACGACCGGCTCGACCTCGTCGGAGATCTTCTTGAGGTTTTCGACAAGAGGAATGGTCGAGTTCTCGATCTTTTCCACGGCCTCTTCAATCCGGGCAAGAGTCCTGGTCAGCCGTACGAGAAAGAGGACGGCTGCCGCGACCAGAACGGCGGCCAGAATGACGAGAAACAGGAGCGCCGTTTG
>JAJZCZ010000048.1 GCA_021828805.1 Nitrospirota bacterium
CTCTCCATGACATTATGGAAACGCCACTGGGCCCTTTTTTTCCCGAAAGGATGGCATGCCCCTGAAAGGTCGTCCGGATCCGCTCCCTAACAAATGGAGCCATTTTGTCCACTGGCTGAAGAAACGCATCCGGCGCACCCCCGGCGAGTCCTGGATCTTTCCCCACGGACTTCTTGCCATTCTGGTAGGGCTTCTGGGGCTACGAAACGTCCTGCCGCTCTTCGAACAGATCCACATCATCCAATACTCGCTCGCGACATTCGGACCGGCGGAAGACTTTGCCCATCTCCCAGGCATCTTTCACATTCCCGGGGGAGTCTCCAAGACCATTATCGGACTGGTACAGATCCTGATGTCTGTCGGCCTGCTCCTGCGCTCACGAATGATTTGGACCATCGTTCTTTTGATGACCATGCTCACAGTGACGATCGACCTCTTTCAGCGACCTCTCCCCCACTTTTCACTGGTCTTTGCGGTCCTTCTTCTGGGAGCACTGATCCTCTTTCGCAAAACCTTCGACCAGTCCTCTCTCGCCATCGGAACATTTCTCTCGGTTCTCTCCATCCTCCTTCTCATGGGATACGGGATCTTTGGCTCCTTCATTCTCGGAAAGGGATTTGTCCCTCCTATCCAGAGTCTGACCACGGCCTTCTATTTTGCCATCATCACCATGGCCACCGTGGGGTATGGAGATATCGTCCCCAGGACCGACGATGCCCGACTCTTTGTCGTGAGCCTCGTGATCCTGGGCATCACTGTCTTTAGCGCTTCCCTGTCATCTGTGATCATCCCGATGATGAACGACCGCATCAAAAGAGCGCTTCTCCCGGAGAAAAAAATGCCGACACGAAAGAACCACACTATTTTGGTTGGAACGGGCCCCCTGGCACGCAGCACCTACCAGGAGCTCACCGCCCGCAACTACCCGGTCACGATCATCACCCCACACGAGATCTCCGACCCTCCCTTTGCCGGCTGTGACCAGGTCATCGGGGACCCGGCCGACGGAGAGGTTCTCCGGCGCGCCGGAGTGATCGATGCCCAGGCGATTATCTCCCTTCTCGACGAGGATGCGGAAAATGCCTTCGTGGTTCTCGCCGCCCGGGACACCGGATCAAAAGCCAAAACGGTTGTCTCCGTGCGGAGCCGGGCCAACTTTACCCGGATCAGGACCGTCAATCCTGACATGATTCTGGCTCCCGACCTGATCGGCGGAGAACTCATTGCCATGGCACTCAATGACGAAAAGATCGATGGAGAAACATACTTCCGAAAGGCGCTCTTCATGGATCCACGCATCAAAGAGGGCGTCGGGGAATAGCCCGCACCATGGCGATGCTCTCTCCTCCATAACTTTTCCTTTTTTCCAGACAAGACCCATGAAGCCGCTTTCTCTTCATGGAAGACAACTCACCTTCCTTATCCCGCATGACTCTCCTTCACCCTTTCTCCATTGACCAGACGAGGGATCCGGCCTTACTCTTTGAAAGAGGATCTCTCCATCAACTTCGCGATTCACACTCCATACCCTAGCCAGCCCATATGAAGGAGGCTTCGTGGACGCCCCCGCTGACAAAACCGCTTCCAAAGAAACATCGGTTACCATTATGGAGTTCTCTCCAACGGGCACTCCGATCGGCCTGCGAACGGTGGCCCGCATCTCCGACGATCCCTCATGGAAGAGCCGGCTCTCCCCTCAGGCATACTCTGTGACACGGCGCCACGCCACCGATCCGCCATTTGGCATTTCTGGCTATGACAGCAAGGATCAAGGGATCTATCGCTGCATCTGTTGCGGCACCATTCTCTTTTCTTCCGGGGACAAGTTCGACTCAGGAACGGGATGGCCCAGTTTTACCTCACCGATGGCCAGGGAAAACGTTGCCACCCGCGAGGACCTGAGCTACGGAATGCGGCGGATCGAGGTACTTTGCGCCCGCTGCGATGCCCATATGGGCCATCTCTTCCCTGACGGACCTGCCCCCACCGGACTTCGTTACTGCATCAACATGTCAGCTCTCGAATTTCTCCCTCTCCCCGGAGAAGGGGTCAGGAAGGAGAACAAATGACCCACGCCCCCTCTATTTTTGCGTCAGCCATGGTCTTTGCGGCCTCTCTCGGCTGTTTCGGAGAGGCTCCTGCCACATCTCCCTTGCCCCCACCCGACGATGATTTATCCCCGTCGGGAGTCCAGACAGCGGTTCTTGCCGGAGGATGTTTCTGGGGGGTGGAGGCGGTCTTCCGCCATGTCCGTGGAGTATCGAAGTCAGTGTCAGGATACGCCGGAGGGGAAGCTTCCACGGCAACCTACCAGCAGGTCTGCTCCGGGAGAACAGGGCATGCCGAAGCGGTGGAGGTGACCTTCGACTCCTCCGTCGTCTCCTTCGGAACCCTGCTACGGATCTTCTTCTCGGTGGTTCACGATCCGACCCAGAAGGATCGCCAGGGACCGGACATCGGCACCCAATACCGTTCGGCGGTCTTTGTCACCTCTCCCCGTCAGGAGGAGGTCGTGCGGGCCTACATTCAAAAACTTAACGAGAGTAATCTCTTCTCATCCCCACTGGCCACAGTGATCGAGCCCCTTCGAGCCTTTTATCCCGCCGAATCCTACCATCAGGACTTCCTGGCCAGGAACCCGGCTCACCCCTACATCGTCATCCATGATCTGCCCAAAATTGCCGCCCTCAAGAAACACTACCCGGACCTTGTCTAAATGAGATTTATAATACTACTAAACATCAACAATACTTCCGCATTACAACGCCTTCCGGACCCATGCGGAGCACTTCATCAACGTCCAACAAGTTTTTGCAGGTGTTCGGGATAGCGGGCACCCTGAAGATTCATGCGGGAAACAGCGGCATCAATCCTTGTAAGTTCATCGCTCGAGAGATCTAGGCCAGTGGCGGCGATATTTTCCTCAAGGCGATTGAGTTTTGTCGTACCAGGAATGGGCACGATCCAAGGCTTTTGAGCCAACAACCAGGCCAAAGCAACTTGGGCAGGAGTGACGTCTTTTTCCTGGGCAAGGCTCTTGAGGAGGTCAACAACCACCAGATTGGCCTTGCGATTTTCCTCTGAAAACCGTGGAACGATCGTTCGGAAGTCCCCGCTGTCAAACTTCGTGTTTTCATCGATCTTTCCCGTGAGAAAGCCTTTACCCAAAGGGCTAAAGGCAACGAACCCGATTCCAAGCTCTTCCAAAACAGGGAAAATCTCCTTTTCAGGTTCCCGCCACCAAAGAGAGTATTCGCTCTGCAGTGCCGTGAGAGGTTGGACCGCATGAGCCCGCCGTATTGTCCCCACACCCGCTTCAGAGAGGCCAAAATGCGTAACCTTCCCCTCACGAATCAAGTCCTTTACGACTTCAGCCACCTCTTCAATCGGGACATTAGGGTCGACACGATGCTGGTAAAACAAATCAATCCGATCGGTCCGCAATCGTTTTAATGAAGCATGCGCGACCTCTTTAATGCGTTCCGGTCGACTATCCACTCCTTTCTTTGAGTCGCCATCCCTAAAACCGAACTTAGTGGCAATCACGACGCTGCCCCGGAAGGGCTCAAGAGCTTCTCCAAGAACTTCTTCATTCATGAAGGGCCCATACGCTTCAGCTGTGTCGAAAAAGGTCACGCCCCGCTCTACCGCCAACCGGATCAGCTTGATGGCATCGGCTTTATTTACTGCAGGGCCCAACCCAAAACTCAATCCCATGCATCCCAGTCCGACGGAGGATACATTCAACCCACTCATTCCCAATGAACGTACTTTCATCTAACGTCCTCCTGATTAAAAAAGCATTGTAAGCTGACTCATCGAAGAGAGCCCCGCTTCATGGAATAACTCTATCGCGTAACAGGCCGGACCGGTAGAACGATCCTGTTTATTTTTTGCCTATTCCTACGTTTTTTAAATGACAGCTTTTATTTTTCGATGGGACTGGTAAAATTTTATCAGGAGGAAAACATGGAAAAAGTTAGGCCTGATAATGTTATTGAAAAGACTAAAATGGATCGGGCGCTTGAAGCGTTGGGAGGTGATATTGCCCGATTAACGGAAACCGCGGAACGGGTTGTCACGAAAATCCCAGAACTTATTCTTTTTCGAAGAGAAAGTATAACTCTCCCGACAGTGGGGATGTATGAGCCAAGCATTTGCGTCATGGCTCAAGGGGCGAAACGTATCCAGCTTGGGGGAGATACCTTTGTCTATGATTCCCGGCATTATCTGATCACCTCTGTTGACCTCCCCACTTTTGTGCAGGTTACCGATGCAAGCAGGGAGAAGCCATGCCTTGGCTTTATGTTGAAGCTGGATCAGGCCGAAATTTCTCAGCTGATGCTTGATCAGAGACTTCCCTCTCCCCGCCCGCAACAATCAAGCAGAGGAATGGCCATCGGGGATGTGACATTGTCCCTCATCACTGCTTTTCAAAGGCTCTTGGCGTTGCTCCTGGAGCCGGACGATATTCCGGTACTTGCCCCCATGATCCGGCGAGAAATTTATTATCGCCTTCTTGTCGGAGATCAGGGATTGCGATTACGCCAGATGGCGGCCATCGAAAGTCAGAATCGCCAGATAGCGCGGGCAATCGAGTGGATAAAAATTAACTTTTCACACTCCGTCAAGATTGAGGAGCTGGCATCCCAAGTCGGAATGAGTCCGTCTACTTTTCACCACCACTTTCGAACAATCACAGCAATGAGCCCCCTACAGTACCAAAAAAAGCTGCGCTTAAATGAAGCACGACGCCTGATGCTTTCAGAGCGCCTCGATGCAACCACAGCCGGAACTCAGGTCGGATACGAAAGCCCTTCGCAGTTCAGTCGAGAATATCGACGTTTATTTGGAAATTCCCCCTTGAGAGATATCAGAAGCTTGAGAGAAATGAGCTCCCCTCAACTTGTTATCTATTAAAAACAACGTACAGAACAAAAATAAGCTTTCCCTTTACTCCCGTTTTTACAAATACAAGCGGGGCGGTAACGACATACCCAGTCATCAATGTCTTGAAAGCGGTGATGAGATAGTGTCCCAGAGATAAACGGCCGGGCGGCAAAGATTCATTGGATGCGTGAGAGGTCAGGGCAATCTTGAACAAGCTGATCTGATCCGGATCTTGTGGTCTTTTACGATTTTCTCACAAGGATTGCCGCAATGGCCCCATAGCTTTACCAAGGAGGGTGTCACCAATCTGTTATAGGAGATAAGAAGGGATGAGCGAAGGTGGTGGGCCGAGGGAGGATCGAACTCCCAACCCGCTGATTAAGAGTCTTAACGTATCCCCTTCCTGATGCCTACCGTGTCACAATCAAGCATCATCAGTCATTGACAAATAAGAATAATTCGATAAAATGGAGTCACCCTGCCTTACCGGATGATCACTGTTTTACTCCAAAATCGTCTACCGAGCGTCTACCGTGACCGGAGGGAAAATCATGGAACGACAACCAGAGTTGACCAGGGCTCTGATCGAAACGTCTACCGTTCCCCCGGAAAAAGACCGCCTTTTTCTAAGGGACGGAAAGGTTCCCGGATTTGGAGTGGTGAAGCATCGAAGCGGAAGGGTCACATTCATCTTCGAGCGGCGCATAGACGGAAAACCCGTCCGGAAGATGATTGGTCCCCTGGGAACCTGGACGGTCCAGGCGGCTCGGAATGAGGCAATGAAGCTTGCCCGACAGGTGGACACGGGCATCGACCCCTTCGAGGCAAGGAACCGGATCAAGGAAGAACCCTCCTTTTCAGAGTTTGCCCAAACCTACCTCGAACGCCATGCCCGTCCCCACAAACAATCCGCCATTCAGGACGAACGGATGCTCAGGAATTATTTCCCTTCGGTCACTGGAAAGAAACTGTCCCGGATCACCCGTCAGGATATAGCAACTCTCCACCTCTCCATCGGGGAAAACCACGGGCACTATATCGCCAACAGGTGCCTTGCTCTTGTCCGAAAGATGTTCAACCTGGCCCTCGAATGGGGAACCCTCCCCGAGTCCCACGGCAACCCGGCGACACGAATCAAGGCGTACCGGGAGGAAAAGCGGGACCGATTCATGTCCCCCCGCGAGATCGAGAGGTTTTTCGAGGCAGTACGGGAAGAGGCCGATCCGGTATGGCGTGCCTTCTTTCTCCTGCTGGTCTTCACCGGGGTTCGCAAGAGCGAGTTACTGTCGGCCCAATGGTCGGACTTCGACCTTGAAGAGCAGATGTGGCGGATTCCGACCACGAAGTCAGGAAGACCCCACGTTCTCCCCTTGACGGCTCCGGTCCTACACATTCTGTCTCAGCTCCCAAGCCAAGGAAAAAGCGCATGGCTCTTCCCGTCCTTCGGGCGCACGGGACACAGGGAGGAGCCCAAGCGTCCATGGAACCAGATCCGGGGGAAGGCCGGGATCAAAGACGTTCGCATTCATGACCTGAGAAGGACGCTTGGTTCCTGGATGGCCATCCAGGGATTCTCCCTTAACCTGATTGGGCGCGTGCTGAACCATTCTCAAGGATCCACGACGGCAATCTATGCACGGCTTTTGACCGATCCCCAGCGGGAGGCTCTTGAAGTGGTGCAGGAGAAAATGATTACCACTCTTGGGAATGAGGATCCGTTAAGGCCGGTTCTGAAAGTCATGAAGTAACCATTTATTTAAGAAGGAGGAGATCCGTGAACATGATCTTGCATCCCCGCTATATCACCGATGAACAGGGAAGGAAGATGTCCGTCGTTCTGTCCGTGGAGGAGTATGAATCCTTGCTGGAGGAGATCGAGGACTTGGCTCTTGTTGCGGAAAGAAGGAACGAGAAAACTTCCCCCCATGTAGACGTAGAAGCCAGACTCAAGGCCGATGGCCTCCTATAGGATCGTCTGGAAGCGAAGCGCGGAAAGGGAACTACGAAAACTCCCGAAGGAGACGATTCGACAGATATGGGACCTGGTGTCCCTGCTGGAAGACGACCCATTCCCTCAAGGAGTGAAGAAAATGATTGGGACGGAATCGGTCTATCGTTTGCGGCACGGAGACTATCGGCTTGTTTATCGTGTGGACCAGGGTCTCCCCGAAATTGAAATCATTCTCGTCGGCCACCGGCGGGATGTCTACCGGTAGTCGGGAGAGATAACGGAATTCATTGTGAAAGCAGTGCCCCCTATTACACCAATCTACAGGCCGTGAAATGGAGAAGAAAGAGCCAAATGAGTCATTAAATCCAATCGGCGAGACTTTCTTAAATGTTTAAAAGCAAATGCCCTCAGGTAGGTCTCAATTTTCAGGCATTATGGGAATGTCAGCCTGGAGAGGTCCGGCCCCCTCAATTAATGATTACGAAGTGTTTCTCTTTCGGATGCGAGAAGATTCATGAACCTACCACCCTGACATAAGCCTCCTCTTTTTCCTTTTTGCACATCATCCTGCCAACTTCATAAATATCCCCAAGATATCCTGCCCTATCCTCATCAAATCCCCTTATCTTGAAGTAAATGCGCAACATCGCCATTCATCAATTTCGATCTTCCTTGATGGCAAGGCATGATAAACGAGCAAAACCGGTCAAGATCGTTGTGATTTGGGAGACTTTTATTTGTTCCAGAACAAAAGGCATTAAAAAAGGATTCAATTCGCGGGGGGAGTTTTGACGAAGTCATATAATCTCCAACGGGATGTCAGAGAAAGCTGAAGGGATTCAATAGAATTTTTCCATGCTCCCATAGACAGAGCATTCGCCGAAAAAATTCCATGGCGTCTACCAGACACATACCGAAAGGAGTCTACGAGGAAGGATTATCTTCTGAGAATGGCTTGGGTATTGGTGGGCCGAGGGAGGATCGAACTCCCAACCCGCTGATTAAGAGTCAGCTGCTCTGCCAATTGAGCTATCGGCCCGCAATGTTTTTACCAGATCGGGCTGAAAAACTCAATAGTCTTTTTCATTTTCCGCATCTAACCCGGACGGTCTCCTTGCCGGGCCTCAGTTGTGATACTCTTTTGTGGCAGCGGGTACCGCTTTTCTGGCGATCCCCCCGTCACCTTTTTTCACTGATACATCTTTCCCCATGAACACACCGGAGACCCCCCGCTATGGAGCCCCCCCGCACTCGCATCGACTGGCCTGGACGACATGCGGCCCTCCTTGACGTGGAAAGAGCCTCACAGTCAACATGTGACCCCATATTTCAGCCAGACCCCGCGAGGCACACCCTTATCCGCGGAGACAATCTCGAGGCTCTGAAGCTTCTGGTTCCCTCATTGGAGAGAAAAATCCGGGTCATCTATATCGATCCTCCCTACAATACGGGGAACGGTCTCTTGTACAACGACCGTTTCGGCTCCCGGGGGCGCGACGGGGACCGCCATGCATCCTGGCTTTCGATGATAGCTCCCAGGCTTCTTCTGGCTTCGCGGTTTCTCCGGGACGACGGTATCTTTTTTGCCAGCATCGACGACAGAGAACTGCCCCGCCTCCGGATGCTGTGCGATGAGTTTTTCGGCGAGGAGAACTTTATCCCGATGGTCGTCTGGAGAAAGAAAGTCGTCCGGGGACGAGGAAACCGCCACATTCTCCCCCAAACAGAATATATTCTGGCCTATGCTCGCAATATCAACGCCCTCGCTCCGTTCCGAGAGAATCTCACTCACAAGATGAAAGCGGAGTACCTCCACCATGACGAACGCGGTCCTTACAAAAAGATCCCCCTGGCCAAGTCCGGAACACGTCAGTCTCCGCGTCCGAACCTTTATTACCCCCTGACGGCTCCTGATGGAAGCGAAATCCCCTGCCCCACCCATCAGTGGCGATGGAGCCGGGAGACCGTGGAAAACCGAAAAGACGAGATTTTAATTGAGAAAAACAGAAAAGGGCGATGGACGGTCTATACCAAGCAGTATCTCCGCTCCCCCACGGGAGAGGAGCGGGGGAGAACTCCGGAGTCCTACTACGACAGGGTGACAACCAGTGACGGAACGGCAGAAATGAAAGAGCTCTTCGGGGAGGTCGTTCTCGATTTTCCCAAGCCTTCCCGCCTTGTCCGTGACCTCATTGCCTGGGCCACACCTCCGGGATCCTGCGACCCGGTCATGGACTTTTTTGCCGGATCGGGCTCCACCGGCCAGGCGGTTCTGGAGCTCAACGCCGCGGACGGGGGCTCGCGCCCTTTTTATCTCATCCAGTCGGATGATCCGATTCCTCATCAGGAATTTCGAAGCATCTATGAAATTTGCCGGGGACGGGTGGAACGGGTCATCAAGAAGCTGGAAAAAGAAGGGAAATCCCCGCTCCCCATCAGAGAATACCGGGTATCGCCTATCCCTTAAATCCGTGGGTAAATATATAACGGTAGAAGGCCGGCTGAAGCCAGCGGGAACGTTTCATAGGAGGGGAGACAAAGGAAGCAATCCGGTCGGCCATGACGGCTGGATGGGTTCCCTGAAACGGTTTGAGGAAGTCGTAGTGCTCGGGCATGTAGTCCTTGGCGTCAAGAATCGGGACATCCTTCGGCTCGGGCTTGCCTTCCCAGTAGTAGTCGACCTGGACCTGGATTTTCTGGCGAAGAAGCGCCCGGGATTTCACCCATCCATAGTGATAAATGTGCCCTTCAGCATACCGCCAGAGATCTTTCTCTTTTTTTCCGATAAACAGACCGTCAGAAACTCTGGCAAAGCCCAGGGCATCGCCGACAGAGGTCACCCTGGCCGGACGGACAACCCGCAGCGCTCTCCGGTAGGCCCATGGGTCGAGGCGGTAGTAATCCCCCACGAAATGACGGTAGCGGAACATGAGACCGAGAATAGACGGATCACTCTTGTACCGCTCCAGGGACCGGCGGATCCCGTCGTAGTCCTTCTCGTGGAAAATCTCATCGGACTGGAGATAAATCGCCCAGTCTGTATCCTTACGGCATTGCTCCATGGCGATATTCGTTTGATCGGCATAGACGAGGCCGTCACGGGCCCGCGCCTTGTCCCAGACAGATTCTACAATCCGGATTTTAGGATCTCCGATCCTCCTGATCCGTTCGAGGGTCCTGTCTTCAGAGTCTCCAACATTGACGATGAGTTCGTCCACCAAGGGTAAAAGTGACCGGATTGACTCTTCGAAAGGATAGTCGAGCTTTTCCACATTGCGACAAAACGTAAACCCCGATACAATCAACTCCGGATTCTCCCCTCACACCATCCATGATTCATTTTCCTGACCCTTCAAATACAAAACGTCTTCATGCTACCATAACCACGGCACCCCTGAAAGCGTGACGTCGGTTTGTCATGCAGACTCCCACGGACCGACAAATCCGGCATCTCCCACCAAGCGGCGCTTGTGCGCTACGCCCAGACGGGAGGAGGTTCCCTCGAGAATGACCCCCGAACGTCCTCCGGCACTGGCCGGAAACTTTTATCCCGACGATCCTCTTGAGCTTGAACGACGCGTGGCGGCCCTGTTGGAATCGACCGGTTCAGGGAACCCTTCACGAATCGATCCTGACCGGATCCGGGCCATTGTTGTTCCTCACGGAGACATGCTTCGCGCCGGGGAGGTTCAGGCCACGGCTTACCGCATTCTCAAAACACGGAGAAAGCCCCCCGGGAGGATCCTGCTCCTCGGGCCCCTCCATACGGGATCGGCCTATGGTATCGTCCTTCCCACCCATCCTTCTTTTCGAATTCCCACGGGGTCCTTTCCGGTGGACCGGGCCGCCATTCGCCAGCTTGCGGCCTTTGCGGAGACACTTTTCTCCGATGAGTCACACGAATTCGAGCACTCCCTGGAAACCCAGCTTCCCTTTCTCATGAGCCTCTGGGGTGCACTTCCCATTGTTCCTGTCGGCTACTCGGATATCCCTGCCCATGTTCTCTTCCGTGTTCTCGAGCCCCTGATGAACGACCCGGAGACGCTGACCGTATGCTCGGCCGACCTGTCTCACTACTTCTCGTCAGAAAAGGCCACCAAACTCGACCGGGCCACCGTCGACAGAGTTCTCTCCGGTGGAGAGGTTGACCGGATAGAATCCTGTGGAGCTATTGGCATCAATGCATTAAATCACCTTGCGCATCAGTTTGGAACACTTCCCTCCCTGCTGACACTCTCCCATTCGGGAGCCGCGACTGGAGAGACCGGTCAGGTGATCGGTTACGCCGCCATCGCCTATACCCAGCCCCGACAGTGACCTTTCGCAACACGGAGCCATCATCCCGGAAGCTTGCCAACCCCAAGCCTGTCTTTCTGCTGATCGGAGCACGGGTCGCCAGGAGCGTCGGACAGGGAGCCCTTGCCGCAAACTTCATCCTTGAGCTCAAGCGACTCCACTGGAGTGCTCCCGCCATCGGGGCCGTCCTCTCCGGTGGCATTCTTTTTTCAATTGCCGCCACTCTGGTCTTCGGTCCAGCCAGCGACAAATATGGACGAAAAACTTTCCTTGTCGGCTACGAACTTCTTCAATTCTTCTGCGCTCTCGCCGGATTTCTGACGGAAACAGGAACTCCTTCCTCCCTTGTGCTGTCGTTCATCGCCATAGCGGGAGGATTCGGACAGGCCACCGGGGGCGGGGCTGGCGCCTTTTCTCCCGTTGAGCAATCCTGGCTGTCGCGACTGCTCCCCGATGCTCTGAGGGGACATTATTTTAGCCTGAATACCGCCACAGGCTTCTTCGGCATGGCACTCGGAACTCTAAGCGGCCTCTACCCGACCTTTCTTCCCTTCCTGGGTAAACCAGAGGATCTTGCCCGAGCAGTTTTCCTGACGGTCATGGCAGGGGCCCTCCTTTCTCTTATTCTTCTCCTCTTTGTTCCAGATCCTCACGAGGTAACCGATACACCCCATCTGGAGGAGACCCTCAAAAAAGAGTGGTCTCTTCTCAGAACACTGATCGGGGTCAATGCCCTCAACGGGTTTTCCCTGGGGCTCTATGCCCCTCTCATGGCCTACTGGTTCTCCCTCCGGTTCGGGAAGGGACCGGGAGGCATCGGGCTGGCCATGGGGGGAGGGTACCTTCTGGCGGGCCTCTTCTCCCTGGCCTCGGCCCCCCTCACCCGTAGAATAGGAACGGTCCGAACCGTCATTCTTGGCCGGGGAGCC
>JAJZCZ010000049.1 GCA_021828805.1 Nitrospirota bacterium
CGAGGAAGGCCTCCAGAAAAGCATCGAGAAGCTCCTCTCGAAGGGGATCCTCTCTCCCGGGGAAATCGCCTCCGTTCTTGAGGTCGACCTGGCCTGGGTCGAGGAGATTGCCCGGAAGATGCCGAGGCAAGGATAGCGGATCCGGTGACCGGTCCGTTCTTTCTTTTTGGAGAAGGGAAGGGTTCTTCTATATTAGGTTCTGTTGACAGTATGATATAGATGACAGTGCGATATAGGGCCGGTGTTCTCCCATCCGCCTGCTATTTGATAACCTGAACGGGAGGGGATTATTTGGAGTGGTTCGGGCGAAATCTCGATGATGCGCTTTTTCCATCAATGCTTTTGCCAGTTGTCGAAAAAGCCTTTGAGACTCTCTTTCCTGCCCCGGGAGAAGCGGAGTCTCACGTTACGGCGGTGATGGTCTTTCATCGGGAGCTCGGAGTTGTTCTGCACAGCAAAACATCCCGAAGGGTCTTGCCAAAGGTCTCCTTTGGAACGGGATGGAGTGAAGTTGCCAAGTCGATCCGGGATGCTGTTCCACCGGCACACCGCATAGACGTGGAATCCCTCTTAAAGTCCGGGAATTCTTTCTTTGGATCTTATCCTCTCCTGCCTGACCGGATCGAAGAGTGGGACGGACTCTTCTTCTGGAGTCTGCCTTTTGATGGAGGGCAAGCCCTGGTTTTGAGGGCTTCCTCTAAAAAAGATGCCACGACCCTCCAGCAAGATTTTTCCCTTCGCGCCGACAAGGTTGAAGAATCTCTCAAACCAATGCTTTCCCGGTGGCTTCTGGACGCGACCTGCGAGGTCTTCTGGTCCCGGATCCTGTCAAATGCCGGCGCCGATTTTCAGCCGGTTCCCGGACGTCTTTCTCCGGAGTGGGTCCGGACGGTTCCCATGTCAGAGTCAGCCTCTCCCCGGGTCTTCTGTGGGGAATATCTCAACACCCCAGGCCAGGGCTGGAAACGCTCCGTTAAGCTTATTCCTCCGGAGGGGGCTCCTCGACGGCGAGACCGCTCGGAAGTGGGGGATAAAGGGACGTCGCTCGATGTCCCGGTCGACCTGTGGGGCCTTCACCCCTTGGGGACAATCCACCTTCCGGCCGACCTCCTTCGCAGTGTCGACACACGGGAGCTTCTTTCCCGCCTCAGGGAGTCCCGGCGTGTTGCCCTGCGCTCGCTCTATCGCCATCTGATCCTCCCGGGACCCCTTTCCTTCCTTTTACGCTGGAATCCTGAGTCGAATAGCTTCGACCTCTCCCTTCTGAAGGACCTCCCTTCCTTTGCCGGTGAAAAGGCCCTGGGGAATGCGGTCATGACGGTAAGACTGGCCTCCCGGGCCCTGATCTCAAAGATCGAAAAAGCGCTTCGTCCCGCCGATATGATTTTCTCCGAAGGGTCGGGGGCCTCTTCGCGGACCCTTTTTCTTGCCGGATGCGACCCGGAACTGGCTAGGGAATCTGTGGTTCCACGTCTTCTGGCGATCGGCGGAATTGAAGAGAAGGACATTGGAAAGATCCACTCTCTCGCCGACTACCTTAAGGAAGCTCCCCCCAGGAAGTGAAGACGGAATGAAGGATGAATCAAAAGTCCTTCCTGACAGGAAGGACCAAGGAGGCGACGGCAAGGATCTGTTGTCGTTTCCGGTGCTCTTCCGGGAGCTGCGCCGCATCGAGTCCCTTATCACCGCTAAAATCGGGACCTCTCTGACCTTTTCCGATGGATCGCTTGGAGATGTCCGCTTTGATGTTTCCGGACTTCGGGCGGGACTTTTTGTGGCAAGACGCGAGGGTCGGAGCTGGAAGAGAATGCTTCGCCTTAACCCTTCCATCATTTGCAAGGTGGGTGAGGAGGCATTTCGTCCGACCATTGCCCATGAATATGCGCATGCTGTTGTTCATGTCCTCTCCGACGTCCGGCCACGATCGAAGGGAGGCGCTTTTTCCTCACATGGAGCTCTCTGGAGATCCCTGATGGAGCTCTTTGACCATCCTCCCCAGAGGTGTCACAACTATCCGGTGACTCCGGCGCGCACACTCAAAAGCTATCTCTACGGTTGTCAGAGCTGCGCGAAGGAGTATCGACTCGGTCCTGTGCGCCATGGGCGACTGGAGAAAAATCCCGGTTACCTTGTTTGTGGGGCCTGCCGTGGACGGATCGAGCCCAAAATCTCGACGTAAAAGTGTCCGCATTGTCCACTGTCAGAACGTCGAGGCGATGTGCTTTGGGACGTCTCCCTTGTGTTTGTTCAAGGGCGTGTTCTGAGGGTCAGTGCTTTGCGGGGGAGGTGACGGGGTCCCGCCGGCCTCTTTCTCCGGGTAATACATCCAGATGTATTTGATTGCCGTGTAGAATCCATACAGAATTGCCAGGAAAAGTCCCTCCCGTCCGTCCCGGAACCCTTGCTTCATGACATACATCTTGAAGAAGACAAAGGGAGGATCGAGAAGGATCTTGAAAAGTCCCGGGCGTGCGCCATTCTTCAGCTTTTCTTTGGAAGAGAGAGCCGCATACCGGGCGGATTTCTTCAGGTAGTCGTCGAGTGTCCGATAGGTGTAGTGGTGAAGGGGGGAGCTGAGGCGGCCGACCTTGCCGGAGACGCGGATCTCTTCGTGAACAAGGTTGTCTGAAGTCCGTCCTGCCCCTTTCCGGAAGAGCCGCAGAACATGATCGGGGGCCCATCCACTGTGGAGAATGGGTTTGCCCAGGAAAAAGTTGACCCTGTTCACTTCGTAGCCGTTCATGGCCGGTTCCATTTTCAAGACTGCACGGACTTCTTCGGCAAGGGAGGGAGTCGCCCGTTCATCGGCGTCGACGACAAAGATCCAGGAGCCTGTCGCGAGGTCAATGGCTTTTTGTTTTTGTCGTCCGAATCCATCAAAGGGTGAAACGTGGAAGCGGGCCCCGTGTTTTTCGGCGATCTCCCGTGTCCTGTCGCTGCTTCCCGAGTCAACGACAATGATCTCTCCCGCAAGGGAGGTAAAGGACGCGAGGCACTCGTCGAGATTGCGCTCCTCATTGTAAGTAATCAGGCAAAGAGAGAGGAGGGGAGGGATGGGCAAGTCATCGGTCAAGACAGTGTCCTCTTGGCAAAATGAGAATGCAGGAATACAGAGGGATTGGGGGCAGAAGGCCCAATGGGTCCTATCCTAGCATTGATCATTGAATGTTCTCAATTTTTCTTGTGGACCGGACTCTTGGTGTGGTCGGAGAACAATGAGGGCGGGGGACACGCCGCTCTCCGTCATTTCTCCTCCGTCTTGTCTTCCGAGCTCCATCTGTTGTAGATTTAGAGGGTTTTTAAAAGTCTTCACGATCTCTCCGCCACGTACCAAGAAGACACGTTTGTCCACGCCGGAACAGGGATTTAACACGTCCCGTCCCGCATTTTTGGCGTACGCCTTCTTTGTGGCGTGTCCGAGGCAACCCTACTCTTTCCCGTTCCGTTCCGGTGCCATGCCCTGGCCCTGACGCGAGGGGATCACCCTGATCTCAAGGAGATGTACGTCCATGAAGAAACAATATCTCTTGGCTCCCGGTCCCACTCCCGTTCCCCCGGAGGTTCTGCTCGCGATGTCGGCACCGATGATTCACCATCGCTCGCCTGACTTCATTCCGGTGATTCAGAATGTCCGGACGGGGCTCAAGTGGCTCTTTCAGACGAGCCAGGAGGTTTTGACGGTGGCCGGATCAGGAACTGCGGGCATGGAGTCCTCCATTACGAACTTCATGAGCCCCGGAGACAAGATCATTGCTGTTAACGGGGGCAAGTTTGGTGAGCGGTGGCTGAAGATTGCCAAGGCCTATGGGGTGAATGCCATCGAGGTCCCGGTAACATGGGGAGATTCGGTTGATGTTGCCAAGATTGAGGATCTTCTGAAAAAGGATCCTTCCATCAAGGGCGTCTATGTCCAGGCCAGCGAAACATCGACCGGAGTCTGGCATGACATCAAGAGCCTGGCCCAGATCACCTCGCGGCTCTCCGGGACAATCCTCGTGGTGGACGCCATCACGGCCCTGGGTGTCGTGAATATTCCCATGGATGCCTGGGGGATTGACGTCCTCATTACGGGATCACAGAAGGCCCTCATGCTTCCCCCCGGCCTGGCGTTCATTGCGGTCTCTGAAAAGGCCTGGACCCTGAACCAGTCCGCCAAATGCCCCCGCTTCTATCTTGATCTGAAGCGCGAAAAGGACAACATCCTGAAAGACTCAAATGCCTGGACGCCGGCCGTCTCCCTCTGGATCGGTCTTGGAAAGGCGCTCGAGATGATGCAGAAGGAAGGTCTCGAAAACATCTTCGCCCGCCACAGGATGCTGGCCCAGGCGACACGGGAAGGCATCAAGGGTTTTGGTCTTTCGATCTTTGCCCGCCAGACTCCCTCTGATGCTCTGACGGCTGTTATTGCTCCGGAAGGTTTTGACGGGGAGCTGATCTATAAAAATCTCCGGAATCAGTATGGCATCACCGCCGCCGGCGGACAGGACCAGCTCAAAGGAAAGGTCTTCCGGATTTCCCACATGGGCTATGCCGATGTTTTCGATATTATCACTGCCATCAGCGGTGTCGAGATGGTTCTGGCCCGTATGGGATACAAGGGAGCCCCCCTGGGTTCCGGAGTGGCCCGGGCACAGGCCGTCATGATCGGGCAGTAACCTGTCCGGAGCGAATACCCACTACCAGGAGATCAGAGCGTGAGCGCGCCCCAAAAAATAAAAATCCTTGTCAGCGACCCCATCTCGGAAGAGGGTCTGAATATCTTCAGGAATGCGGGCTTTGAAGTCACTGTCAAAACGAAGCTCTCTCCCGATGAGCTCAAGGCGGAGATCGCGCATTATGATGGACTTGTCATTCGCAGTGGAACCAAGGTAACAGCACAGATTCTCGAAGGCGCAACCCGTCTCAAGGTGATTGGCCGGGCCGGGGCCGGACTCGACAATGTCGACCTTCCCGCCGCCACCAACCGGGGAATTGTTGTCATGAACACCCCGGGTGGTAATACGATCACGACGGCCGAGCACACCGTCTCCATGATGATGTCCATGGCCCGAAAGATCCCTCAGGCCAATGCCTCCAATCGGAGCGGAAAGTGGGAAAAGAGCAAGTTCATGGGAATCGAGCTCGCCCACAAGACTCTGGGAATCCTTGGAATGGGGAAGATCGGATCCCATGTTGCCCATGTGGCGCAGGGGCTTTTGATGAACGTCATCGCCTACGATCCCTTCCTGACACCCGAGTCTGCTGCCCGTCAGGGAGTGACGCCTGTTTCCGTTGAGGAGATCTTTGCCAAGGCCGACATCATCACGGTTCATACGCCGCTCACTCCTGAAACGACAAACCTTATCTCCGCAGCCTCCATCGCGAAAATGAAGAAGGGTGTCTGCATCATCAATTGCGCCCGGGGAGGAATCGTCAACGAGGCTGATCTGGCCAAGGCCCTTGAAAGTGGCCATGTGGCGGGAGCCGCCTTTGATGTCTTCTCCGAGGAGCCCCCCTCTCCGGATAACCCGCTCCTTAAGCAGGATAACTTCATCTCGACCCCTCATATCGGGGCGGCGACAAAAGAGGCCCAGGAAAATGTGGCCCTGGCCGTGGCCGACCAGATGGTCGACTATCTGGCCAAGGGCGTGATCCGTTATGCGGCCAACCTTCCCTCGATCCCGCCAGAGGATGCGGCCCGGGTCACCCCTTACCAGCAGCTTGCCGAGGTGATGGGCGGGATCCTCGCTCAGATTGCCACCGACGCCTTTTCAAAGATTTCTGTGGAGTTTAGCGGTGAGGCGGCAACCCTCCCCACCCAAATCGTTACTATTTCCGCCCTCAAGGGCGTTCTCGCTCCCATGCTCGATGTTCGGGTCAATGAAGTGAATGCTCCCCTTCTTGCGAAGGAGCGAGGCCTTGAGGTTGTGGAGTCCCGTTCGAGCCAGCAGGGAGATTACGTCGGCCTCATTACCCTTCGGGCCACGACGTCGAAGGGGTCCCATCAGGTTGCAGGTTCAATCTTCCAGAAGAAAGACTTTCGCATTGTCTCTCTCGACAATCTTCCTGTCGAAGTAGTTCCCGATCCTATCATGCTCTATCTCACCAACCAGGATCAGCCGGGCGTAGTCGGGCTTGTGGGGTCGCTTCTCGGATCTCACGGAATCAATATTTCCCGCATGCAGTTTGGTCGGGATTTTCCTGGCGGGAAGGCGGTCTCCATGATTGGTGTGGACTCCGAGCCCCCTGCCGCCGTGCTTGAAGAGATCCGGAAAAATCCGAAGATCATCGCACTCAAGCTCCTTCGTTTGCCCTCGCTGGGCAGATAGCCGGTTGTGAAGAGATCCAGGGAAGGCCCCGGGGAAAGTCCCGGGGCCCCCTCCAAAAACACACCCACCGGCGTTTCCCCCGTTTTCTCCCGGACGGCCCGCTTTCGCAGGGAGACGGCCGATCGTCTCCTGGCTCTTTTTGCCCTTTATGGCTATCGCGAAATTATCCTTCCCTCCTTTGAGTATCTCGACGCAATCTCTCCGGGTCTCGATCCGGCCATCCTTCCCCGCCTCTACCTCATGCAGGACAGGGGGTCAGGCCATGTTCTCGTTCTTCGTCCGGATGCCACGGCCCAGATTGCCCGTCTGTCGACCCAGTCCTTTCGCGACCGGATGCTGCCGCTGAGGTTTTCCTACAGTACCTCGGTCTTTCGGGACGAAAATCGCACGGCCTCCCTGCTCCGGGAGCTCCATCAGACCGGCCTCGAACTTCTCGGAGATCCTTCTTTCCATGCAGACCTGGAGGTTCTTGACCTCTGCCTTCTCGGCTCCAAGATCTTCCCTCTTGAAAACCCGCTGCTGGTTCTCTCTCATGCCACGCTCCAGGAGGACTATCTCAGGCTGCCGGACTCAGGAAAAGAGGAGACCGCCGCTCTCCGGAAGGCCTTTTATTCCCGGGAGGTTGAGGCGCTCGACGCGATCTTCACCAGAAACGGCCTTCCCGAAAGGGCCAGGATTACCTCCGCCTTTGCCGGGCGGGTCCTCTCTCCCGAGGAGGCCCTCGACCTCGTCTCGACTCTGGAAAAAAAGTGCCCGGGTACCTTTTCCGCCTCGTCTCTTGATTCGTTTGCCGGACTTCTGAAGGCCCTCTCCGGATCAAGAAATCCCTCGGAAATACGTGTTGATATGGCCCTCTCTCCTCCTGGACCCTATTACACGGGAATGTTCTTCCGCATGTATGCCAGAGAATCCTTTACCCATATGGCCAGTGGCGGCCGCTACGACCGTCTGGGACTCGCCTTTGGCCACGACTTGCCCGCCGTGGGCTTTGCCTACCAGATCAGCCATATCGAGGAGCTTCTCAGGCGACGGGAAGGGGAGACGCAGGACTCCTCCCTCGTTCTTGTGGTGCACTCCGAGAGCACCTTCTCCGAGCTGGAGCCCGCCATATCACGGCTTCGCTCCGGAAAAATTCCAGTGCTCTCTCACCGTATTCCGGAGAGAGGTCTCTCCTTTTCCCCCGAAGAGGCTCTCCGGGAGCACGAGGAAATTCGGGCCGTGCTCTGGAAGTCCTCCGAAAACGGAATCTTCTCCCTCCTTCTCCGGGATCGCCCTCTCCGCACCTCCGCTTCTCTCTCCGAGCTCCTGAGCTCGCTCTCCGCATTCTCTTCCGAGTCTCCCCGATGAAGTCCCGGGTGCGCGAGTCGAGAAAGAATCTGCCCCAGACCATCGAGGCGGAGAAATCCCTTCTCGGCTCGATCCTTTTGAACAACGAAGTCCTGATCACTGTCGGGGACATGGTCGCCGATGATGATTTTCTCCTGGAGTCAAACCGGAGGATCTTCATGGCGATGAAGGAGATGTCGGAGCGCCATATTCCCATCGACAGCCTGACCCTTTCCGACTACCTGACGAAGAAGGACTGGGCCCAGATCACCGGGGCCCCCGACAATATTTACGAGCTGGCCGACATTGTCCCGACCGCCGCCAACGCTGTCCACTATGCCCGGCTGATCGTGGAGAAGGGGATTTTCCGCAAGCTGATCCTGGCCTCGGAAGAGATTGCCCAGAAAGGCTATGACGGAACGCTGGACACGGACGAAGTCCTCGATTTTGCCGAAAGAAAAATCATGGAGGTGGGGACTCGCCGCTCTCGATCGGAGTTTGTCCAGATTGGTGACCTTTCCTATCTTGATTCCCAGTTCAAGCATCTTGAAGAGCTGAAGAACCGGGAGATCAAAGAGCTTGTGACAGGTCTTCCCTCGGGCTTCATCGACCTCGATCATATGACGACGGGATTCCACCCCTCCGAACTCATCATCGTGGCCGGTCGTCCCGCCATGGGGAAGACCGCCTTTGTCCTTTCCATTGCCCAGCACATCGCCTTTGACCTGAAGAAGCCGGTGGGCATCTTTAGCCTCGAGATGCCCAAGGAACAGCTTTTTCTCCGACTCATCAGCTCCCAGGCCCGTGTGAACCAGAAGAACCTTCGGACGGGTCATCTCTCATCGGAGGACTGGGAAAGCGTGATGCAAGCCTTTGGAGAGGCGAGTGATGTTCCGATCTACATCGATGATTCGGGCGATCTCACCATCTTTGAGCTCCGGACCCGGGCCCGGCGCCTTAAGAAGCAGAGAAAAGACCTGGCGCTGATTGCCGTCGACTACCTCCAGCTTGTGAGAGGCTCGCAGAGAACTGATAACCGGGAACAGGAGATCTCGGAAATTTCCCGATCCCTGAAGGCATTGGCCAAAGAGCTTCAGATTCCCGTTATTGCCCTGGCCCAGCTCTCCCGGGCGGTGGAAAATCGCCCGGGAACAAAGAAACCCACCCTTTCGGATCTGCGGGAGTCGGGAGCCATCGAGCAGGATGCGGACATCGTCCTCTTTATCTATCGTGACGAGGTCTACCATCCCGACAATATCGATTCCCGGGGAAAGGCCGAGATTGTTGTGGGCAAGCAGCGGAATGGTCCCATAGGATCCGCCATGCTCGCCTATCAGGGATTTTGCACCCGCTTTGAAAATCTTGCCATGGGGTATGACGACATCTCGACCGAAGGGTACGGATGAACGTTCTTCTCGTCCGTCACGGCGCTGCGGCGGATGGGGGCTTCCCCGAGGTTCTCCGTCCTCTGACCCCCGAAGGACGAAAGTCCGTGAAGCGCCTCGCCCGCTCGATCGACAAGTCGGGGATCCGGATCGACGCCATTGTCTCAAGTCCCTTGACCCGCGCTGTCCAGACGGCAGAAATTCTCCTGGCGAAGCTCCCGAAGCACCACCCTGTTCGACAGGTTGAATGTCTGCCGGAGCTGGCGGGGGATTTTATTTCGGCAAAGTTTTCCAGGGCGGCCTTCTTCGGCTGGCTTGCGGAAACCAACATCTCCTCCCTGATTCTCGTCGGCCATGAACCGACGCTGCTCACCCTCGCCTCCTGGATTGACCCTACCCTTGAGCATTCAGACGAGCTTCACGGACTCGCAAAGTCCACCGCCCTCTCTTTTTCATGGGCTCCGGAGATGAGTAGCCGCTATGAAGGGCGATTTTTTCCCAGGCCCTGATCCTTCATTCCAAGACCCGGAAAAAACAAAGGGATTCCTTCTTGCATTTTCATCCTAATGGGTGTATACATTGAGCGATCATGACAATGGATGCGGGAGCCATGTGCCATTATTATCTCCTTTCATGCGAAAAGCGTATTGGGGCTCCGCACCTTGCCAGTTGGGCCAAGTTTAGGGTGGATTTGGGTTTCGAACTGTTCCGGGAGCCATCCGGGACTCCGGCCGGGACTCCGGTAGCAGACCTTCCGAAGGAGGACACTTTGTTGCACAAAGGACAGCAGGGCAAGAAGATGGCAGGGAAAAAGGCTTCGACAAAAGCAGTGGTTGCCTTGGGGATCGCGGCAGGCCTCATGGTCGGCGTTGCAGCCCAGGCCCATGCGGCGAGTGTCACCACCATTGCTGGTGAATTCCACGAGCGGGGTGCCGTTGATGGAACCGGCAACCAGGCTCGTTTTGAGTATGTTCAGGGAATTGTGGCGGCTCCAGATGGAACCCTCTACGTGGCCGACACCGGCAACGACATGATCCGGAAAGTGACCGTCAGCGGTGGCACTGCCACTGTTACGACGATCGCCGGGGTTAACCATCATGGCCGATTCCGTGACGGAAACGGAACTGCCGCCCGCTTCAACAACCCCGAAGGTCTCGCTATCTCCGCTGACGGCAAGACACTCTTCATCGCAGACTCCCGCAACAACCGGATCCGCAAGATGGATCTGGCGAGCGGAGCAGTCACATCTCTCGCCGGCCGCCCCTTCCCCGGATCGAACGATGGGACGGGTGGATCAGCTGGTTTTTATGGTCCCCGGGCGCTTGCACTGACCCAGGACGGCAAGACCCTGTACGTCTCCGACTCTGGAAACAACATGATTCGCAAGCTTGACATCGCAACTGGAACCGTGACCACCGTCGCCGGAAAGGGAGCTCTTGCCCCCGGAATGGACGATGGCGTCGGCGGAGCAGCCAGCTTCCGCGATCCTCGTGGTCTTGCCCTGAGCAGTGACGGTTCGGTTCTCTACGTGGCCGATACCCGTAACAACCTCATCCGGAAGGTCGTTCTTGCCACCAATGCTGTCTCCACCCTGGCGGGTCACCCTGGATTCCCCGGGATCGAAGACGGAGCGGGAAGCTCGGCATTCTTCAACCAGCCGGTGGCGCTTGCGGTGAACGGGAACACCCTGTATGTGGGTGACTCTTCCAACGCCTCCATCCGGGCGATCGATCTTTCCAGCAACAATGTCACAACCATTGCCGGTGGCGTCAAGACTCTCGGCCTGCCGGTCAGCGGAAAAACTGATGGTGATGTTTCGGTGGCTCTTTTCCAGTACACCGGTGCTATCGCCTACTCCAACGGAATGCTCTTCATTGCCGACATTCCGGCAGAGACGATTCGTCAGCTGAAGTTCTAACTCAGCTGAGTGTCAATATAGTGGGGGGAGCCTTGTGCTCCCCCTTTTTTTAACTCTTCCCTCTTTACTTTCCCTTTCTTTCTCTCTTTTCTCCTCCCCTTCGATTCTGCCCTTTGGTTTTCTTGCCTCACGCTTTTGTCCAGACCGGGTTTATCTATTTACGGAAGGATTTGAAATCTTCTCTATCACCATCCTCCCATTGTTTTTCGCTAAACTTAATGACGATTTGATTGAGTGAATCTCTCAGTATGCTATAAATAAAAATACTGAATACTGTGGGGTTCATTATGATTCAATCATTTCGCATTGAAACCGCATTGAGAAAACTTGGTCAGGATATAAGAGATGCCAGAAAGAGACGACGTATCTCTACATCCCTGATGGCAGAGCGGATGGGGGGGACACGTGTCACATTAAGCCGGATTGAGAAAGGGGATCCGAAGGTCAATATGGGGGCTTATGCAATGGCGACGGGGTTAGCTCTACGCCAAGTCTGAATTTATGCTTGTCTCTTGTCCCGTATTTACGTTACGCAAGCGAGACAGAGGCCAGGAAGGAGTTGGAGCGTATTTGCGAAGGCGTATCACGATGGAAGGAGATTGCAAGAGATATCGGACTGGAGCCGAGAGAGATCTCCAGAATGGAGAAAGCTTTTTTGCCGCTTGAAGGCTTTGGCGCTTTTCTCATCCTTCAACCTCATTTTTGTGTTTTTCTCTCTCGCTCCCTTCTTCTTTGGCTCCTCAGAAAAACGTGTTGACCGCAATGCGGCCAAGAGATTCATTGATACTGAAAAGGAAGAAGGATGAGCGCTGTAAGTGTAGGTCCGGATGGCCTCATGCGGTGCCGTTGGGGGTGTGAGTCCCGGGAAATGCTCGAATACCACGACGCGGAGTGGGGGTATCCGGTTGACTCCGATATCACAATGTTTGAAAAGCTGAGTCTGGAGGGGTTTCAATCCGGGTTGAGCTGGCGAACCATCCTTCGCAAGAGGACACACATTCGCCAAGCCTTTCATGGGTAGA
>JAJZCZ010000050.1 GCA_021828805.1 Nitrospirota bacterium
TCTGCAATCCTCGTTCCTGAACCACTCCCTGAGGCATCTCTTCCTCAAATTGTGGTTGTCTCTCCCTATCTTGCCATGGCCATCCTCCTCCAACATTTCTTTCCCTTGCCCTCCCCAAAACATGGCATTTCTCCGCATGCCGTTATCGATCCCAGCGCACATATCGGAGCCGGAGTCGAAGTTCGGGCGGGCTGCGTCGTGGAAGCCCGGGCTGAGATTGGCGACGGAACCCTTCTTTTTCCAGGCTGTGTGGTCGGGGCAGATGCCAAAATAGGCAAGAACTGCATTCTCTATCCTCGCGTTTCCCTTCTCGACCGGGTCCGGACCGGAGATCGGGTTATCATCCAGAGTGGTGCCGTCATTGGCTCTGATGGATTCGGCTTCGCTGAAGGACCGGAAGGCCGACGGATCAAGATCCCCCAAACAGGTACCGTTGTCCTTGAAGATGATGTAGAAATTGGCGCCAACGTGACCATTGACCGGGCAACATTTGGAGAGACCCTCATCGGCCGGGGAACAAAAATCGATAATCTTGTCCAAATCGCCCACAATGTCCGGACCGGGAGCGACTGCGTCATTGTCGCCCAGGCAGGAGTTTCCGGATCAACAAAGCTGGGAGACCGGGTCGTTCTGGCCGGCCAGGTAGGGGTGGTTGGACATATTGAAGTCGGCACAGGTTCAATGGTCGGAGCTCAATCGGGAGTTGCGCACTCTCTCGAACCGAACTCCAGGGTATCCGGCAGCCCCGCACTGCCCCACACCCTCTGGCTTCGGATTCAGGGGGCGCTCAAAGGGCTTCCCCTCTTAGCCCGCCGGGTCTCCCAACTTGAAAAAGCCATTTTTTCCCGGGACGGGTCTCCCGGACAGACAAACACCACAACCGGAGAGGACAATGGGACCCATTGAGATAGGAGAGATTCTCTCTATTTTACCCCACAGGTATCCCTTTCTGCTCGTGGACAGGGTCCTTGAGGTGGAACCGAATCACCGGATCGTCGCCATCAAGAATGTCACGATCAATGAACCTTTTTTTCAGGGCCACTTTCCTGGAACTCCCCTGATGCCGGGAGTTCTTCTTGTTGAAGCCATGGCACAGGTGGGAGGCATTCTCGCCATCTGCTCGGGTCAGGAAAAAGAAGATCACATTCCCTTTTTCCTGGGAATTGATGATGCCCGATTCAGACGCCCCGTCCTTCCCGGTGATCAGCTTCGGATCACCATGACCACACTCAAGGTCCGGGGAAGCTCCTGGCGAATGGCTGGAACGGTCCACGTCGCAGACCAGCTTGTTTGCGAGGCGACCCTTCTTGCCATGATCCGCAAGAAAGGAGAAGGCGCATGACCCGAAAAAAAGATCCCGAAGACGACTCTCGCCGCTACTCTGAGGGAAAGGTTATTGTCCATCCATCCTCCTCCGTTCACCCTGGGGCTGTCCTCGAGCCAGGCGTTGAGATTGGGCCCTTCTGCACCATCGGGGAAAATGTCAGGATCGGGGTGGGAACCCGGCTTCTTTCCCATGTTGTCATTGATGGCCATACTGTTCTGGGACAAAACAATGTCATTTACCCCTTTACAACCATCGGAATGGCTCCTCAGGACCTCAAATATCGGGGGGAGCCCTCCCGGACCATGATCGGCTCCGGAAACACGATCCGCGAGTCAGTCACCATCCACCGGGGGACTGAGGGGGGAGGGATGGAGACCGTCCTGGGAGATAACAACCTCCTGATGGCTTACTGCCATGTGGCCCATGACTGCCGTATCGGCTCCCGGATCGTCATGGCCAACTCGGCAAACCTTGCCGGACACATCACGATCGACGACGGCGCGATCATTGGAGGACTCTCCGGCATCCACCAGTTTGTAAAGGTGGGGCGCTTTGCGATGGTGGGAGGGATGAGTGGAGTTCCCAAGGATGTTCCCCCCTTCGTCTGGGCTTCCGGAAACCGTGCCTATCTTTACGGGCTGAACCATGAGGGACTCCGGCGCAATCATATTTCTTCCGAATCGGTAGCCCTTCTCAAAAAGGCCTACCAGATCCTCTTTCGCTCCAACCTTCCCATGGCCCAGGCAATCGATCGCGTTCGGACCACCATGACGGTCACCCCGGAGATCACCCATCTTCTTGATTTCATCGAATCCTCTGAGCGCGGCGTTCTTACCTCGCCCCGGGGAGGCGGGGAAGGAGACTCTTGACCTCCGAGATGATCGATCCCGTTGGTATGATCGCCGGAAACGGATCGTTCCCGCTGGTTTTTCTTGATGCGGCCAAGAAGGCCGGCATCCATGTCGTCGTTGTGGCCCACGAAGGAGAGACCGACCCTTCCATCGACGGGCTGGGATTTCCAATACGCTGGATACGCCTGGGACAGGTCGGGGCGATCTTCGATACATTCCACAAAAATGGCATTTCCCGGGCCGCCTTTGTGGGAGGCGTCCGAAAACCCCGCCTCTTTGATCTCCGCCCGGACTGGAAGGGGATGATGATCCTGGGCCGTCTCTCTCGCTATCACGATGACGAGGCCTTGCGGGCGCTGGCCGGCGAATTCGAAAAGGAGGGCATCGAAATCGTTCCCTCGACCCTTCTTCTTCCAAATCTTGCGGCCCCCGTTGGGCCACTGACGCGCAGGAAGCCGACTCCGGAGGAGGAGGCCGACATTCGGGTTGGAATCGAGGTCGCCCGCATTATTGGACCAGCGGATATTGGTCAGTGTCTTGTTGTCCGGGAGAAGGTGATCGTTGCAGTGGAGGCGATTGAAGGCACAGACGAGACAATCCGCCGGGCAGGACGCTTCGGAGGGGAGGGGGGCGTGGTGCTAAAGATGGCAAAGCCCGGGCAGGATCTCCGCTTTGACCTTCCGTCGGTTGGCCCCGAAACGATCCGGACGATGGTTGAGGCCAAGGCCCGTGTCCTGGCTGTCGAGGCGGGAAAGACACTCCTCTTCGATCGTGAGGAAACCCTCTCTCTTGCTGACTCGGCCGATATTTCTGTAGTGGGGATCGAATGAGCCTCAGGGAAACGGTTTCGGTCGGAGTCGTCGGGGTCGGATATCTGGGGCAGCATCATGCCCGGGTCTTTTCTGAACTACCCCACGTCAGGCTCGTCGGCATCCACGACAGCGATACCCGTCGGGCCCATGAGATCGGCGCACGGCTCAAGGTTCCCGTTTTCGACGCTCTTGACGAGCTCGTTGACCAGGTTGACGCCCTTTCTGTTGTGACTCCCACGACAACCCACGCCGACGTCACCCTTCGGATTCTGGCCAGAAAAAAAGTCGCCCTTTTTCTCGAAAAACCCATCGCGGACACCATTGTGGAGGCTCAAAAGATCCTTGAGGCCGTCCGTCAGGCGGATGTACTGTTTCAGGTGGGACATATCGAACGGTTCAACCCGGGCGTAGTCGCCATGCTTGAGTCAGGGGTCCGACCCGCCTATATCGAAGCCCAGAGGCTTTCCCCTTTTGGTCTGCGGGCCACCGACGTTCCCGTGATCGTCGACCTTATGATTCACGACATTGACATCATTCTGGCCCTGGTCCGCGCCCCCATTCAGACAATGCGGGTTGTTGGAACACCCGCCATCACCCACCACATCGACCTTGCCAACGCCTGGCTTGAGTTTGAAAACGGGTGTCTGGCCCAGGTCACCGCCAGCCGTGTCTCTCTTGATAAACTCCGAAAAATTCGGGTGTTTGACCGTCGGGGACTCTATTACTCCTTGAACTATGATACCCGGGAGCTGTCCATGGCGACTGTGAAGCTCGAGACTGGCTCTCTCCCAGAGATCTCCCGGTCAAAAAAGAGCTTCCCCAGTGAGGAACCGCTCAAAAAAGAACTTTCGACCTTTATCGATTCTCTTCGTCAGGGTCTTCCTCCGCGTGTTTCCGGTGAGGAGGCCTATCAGGCGCTCGAAGTGGCCCTTGAGGTCAACCGGCTGGCCCATGAAAGCCTCGCACGGTTCCGCGACGCGGACGAGAGCGATCCTTCCCCGTGACACCCTCTCTTCTTCTCGTCGCAGGAGAGGCGTCGGGGGACCATCACGGAGCCCTTCTCCTCTCTGAGATGAGAAAGATCTGCCCTGACCTTGTCTGCCATGCCGCCGGCGGCCCGGCGCTTGCCAAAGCCGGTGCAAAGATCGTTGTTCCCATGAAAAAACTCAATGTCATGGGCTTTTTCGAGGTGGCCTCCCGCCTCCCGGAAGTCATCGCCTCTTATCGCTCTCTTCTTGCCACCGTTGACCGGGAAAAGATCCAGACAGCGGTCCTCATCGACTTCCCTGATTTCAACCTTATCCTGGCCCGGGCCCTCAAATCCCGGGGCGTCCGGATTCACTATTATGTGAGCCCCCAGCTCTGGGCCTGGAGAAAGGGACGAGTTAAAACCATCCGTCGTCTCGTCGACCATATGTTCGTCATTTTTCCATTCGAAGAGGCCTTTTACCGCGAACACAACGTTCCCGTCACCTATGCCGGCCACCCCCTTCTCGACGATCCTTTCCCTGACACCTCCCAAAAAATTGCCCTCCAGGAAGAGTTCCTCGGCTCCCAACGCTCCGGTCCGGTGGTAGCCCTGGCACCAGGAAGCCGACCCGGAGAAATCCACCGCCTCTATCCCCGCATGCTCTTCGCCCTCGCTCTTCTTGAACAAAGGCTTCCGGGAGTCAAGGCCATCGTTCCGGTTCCCCCTTCGGTCTCTGATGAGGTCTACCGCTCCATTGAAAAAACCGTGCCCCATCCTCCCGTTATCCGCGTCTCCGGCCGCTTTCGGGAGGTCATGGCTTCCGCCGATGCCGCCCTTGTTACCTCCGGAACCGCCACGCTTGAAACCGGACTCGTCGGCACTCCTCTTGTTGTCGTTTATGTTATGAACGAGGGAAGCTACCGTCTCGCCAAGTGGCTTGTGGACGTGCCAGCCATTGGGATGGTCAACCTTGTGGCCGGCCGGATGGTTGCCCCCGAACTGATTCAGGGGGCGGCCACCCCCCAGGCCATGGCCGACCAGCTCTGGACTATTCTTTCCAACGAAGCCGAAAGAACGAGAATCCTCTCTGATCTCCAAAGCCTCCGGCAAATTCTGGGGGGACCCGGTGCCTCCCGCCGGATCGCCCGGGCGATCGTCGAAAAGAGCGCTTTATGCCCTTCCCCCTCCACTCCGGGATTCCCGAAGACTCCGTGATGAAAGCCTTCCGCCTGATTCACTGGTTTCTTTGGCCCTTTCTCCTCCCTCTGATTGGGTCCGCCTGGCTTTTTTTCCCGCGCGCCCGCCCCCATTTTCGTGAGCGTCTTGGGTTAGCCGGAGGACGTCCCGGCCGGGAGCCCTGTCTTCTTCTTCATGTGGCCTCCCTGGGAGAGGCCCGGGCGGCCCGGCCCCTGATCCAGAGGCTGGCCAGCCGGGTGCCGTTGATCCTTACCACCATGACTGCCACAGGTCGGGAGGCACTGGCCTCTGCCTATCCGGACATTCCTGTTTCCCTGGCCCCGCTCGATCTCCCGGGCCTTTGGATCCCCTTTCTCTCAAGCCGCAGGGTCCGGGCCATTCTCCTCTTTGAAACAGAGGTCTGGCCGGCCATGCTCCTCTCCGCCCGCTCGCTTCGCATCCCCGCAGGCATTGTCAACGGACGGCTTTCCACCCGCAGCTATGGCCGATACAGAAAACTCGGATTTCTGGTCCGCTCCCTCTTTTCTTCTCTTTCGCCTGTTCTGGTTTCAGAGGAACGGGATCGGGAACGATTCCTGGGGCTGGGGGTGAAAGACGAATCATTGAGAGTAACGGGCAATCTCAAGTGGGATCTGGCTCTACCTGGACCCAAGGATCAAAAAAGCCAGGCAAGCCTTCTTGCGTGGCTCGAAAAAGACAAGGGGGACTCCGGGGATCCTGTCACTCTTCTTGTGGGAAGCTCGGTTCATCCAAAAGAGGCGCTGGCGATCGTTTCCGCCTGTCTTTCAGCCCGGAAGAAGGGATACAGGATCCATCCGGTTCTGGCCCTTCGCCATCTTGAAGCCCTTCCGGAGTTTCTTGGCACCCTTCCTCCGGAGACCTCTCCGCATCTGCGGACGGCGGGGAGCGGGGCCTCCTCTGATAATCTCTCTCTTCCCGTCTACCTGCTCGATACCTACGGGGAGCTGGGATGGCTTTTAGGGGAGGCTGACGTCGTCTTTGTGGGGGGAACCCTCGATCCGGTAGGGGGACATTCCCCGGTGGAGGCCGCCTGCCACGGAAAGCCCCTTCTACTCGGCCCCCATCAGGACCATATCGCAGCCCTGGTCGAACCTCTTCGAAAGGAGGGGGCCACGAGGGAGATCGCTGATGCGTCAGAACTCGAAGCTGCACTGATCTCCCTGGCCACCTCACCGGAAAGCCGGCAGAAGCTGGGTGCGGCCGCTCGACAGGTTTTTGAGCGTCTTGGGGGGCCTCTCGACCGGACCATGGAAGGACTCGGACCGATTCTGTCGCTTTTCCCGGAGTCCCGGTGAAGCCCCTCGGCCGCGCGGCGTGGCCGCTCTCTCTTCTTTATGGCGCAGGGGTGACCCTCTTTCGCCGAAGCTATGAATCAGGGCTCTGGAAGAGGGAGAGATTTCCCTTTCCGGTTATCAGCGTGGGCAATATCGAAGCAGGTGGAAGCGGGAAGTCTCCTCTTGTGGCAGCTCTTTGCCAGAAACTCTCCCGGGCCGGCCTCAGGCCGGGCGTTGTTTCCCGGGGATATGGCAGGAGCCATCCCCGGGAAACCCGCCTCATCTCCCGGGGAGAGGGCCTTCTCGTTCCGGTGGAGCGCGCCGGAGACGAACCGGCGCTTCTGATTCGCAAGGTTCCGGAGGTCCGTCTGGCGGTCGCCGCCGACCGCCGGGAGGGAATACGTCTTCTCGAAGGCCTGTGCGACCTCGTGATCCTCGACGATGGATTCCAGTCACTTGAGATTCTTCCGAGCCTCTCTCTCGTCTTTCTCCCGGAGGCTCTCTTCCAAAATACGATGGGAATCCGGGACCTTCTTCCGGCCGGTCCATTGAGGGAGCTTCCCGGCACCTTGTCCCGCGCCACCCACTGGATCATTCGCCGGCAAGAAGGCCCGCCCGGAGAATCCCGGGAAAGGGAGGCGCGTCTCCGGAAACACCTTTTGGCAATACTGGGGCCGGAAGGGATGAGGCCTATTCTCTCTGTGGCCTTCCAGCTGGAGGGACTCCGGGAGTTTGATGGAAAGGCCGCCGGGCCCGTCGATTCCCTGTCGGGGAGAACCGTCGCGGTGGTGGCGGGCATTGCGAACCCGGAACGCATAAAAGATACCCTGCAGTCTCTTGGCGTGCGCGTAGCCGGCCTTCTTGCCCTTCCGGACCATGCCCCCTTCACCCCTGATACGCAGGAGAAAATCACGCGGTTCGCCCGGGAAAGCGCGGCCCGGGGAAGCGAGATCCTGCTCACTACAGAAAAAGACCGGATCAAATGGAGCCATTGTCCGGACAGCCCGCTTCCCGTTTTGGTCCTTGAAGGGGAGACCCGGCTTCTCGACAGGGAGGATTGGGACCGACTTCTGACGCCGGCAGGCCAAGGGATTGCATGATGAAGGACACCCCTGACCATTCCTTCTCCTACCGGATAACGATGGTTGTGCTGGGACTTTCCCGTCGATTTTTCTGTCTTCTCCCTGAGCCTGCGGCATTCTTTTTAGGGGAGAGAATTGGCGATCTTCTGCGCCTTGCTCTGCCGAAAAAGGTCCGGATCCTGAGAGACAACCTTTCCCGCTCGGACATAGCGCCATCATCTCTGGAGAAAGCCGGGCGCTTTGAGCGACAGGTCTTCCGCCACTTCGGCCGTCTGGGAGCGGAGTTTCTTCGTCTGGGCACCCTTTCAGACGAAGACGTCTGCGCGCTTGTCCCGCTGGAAGGAGCGGACTATTTTCACGAGGCATACCGGAAGGGTCAGGGGGTCATCCTTCTGACCGGCCATATGGGGAACTGGGAGATGGCCCTGAGAAGAATCACCGTGGAGGCTCCCGGGAAAGTCCACCCTGTTATCCGCCGTATCAAGAATCAGGCTGTGCATGATTTTATCGACCACCATCGCCGCACGTGCGGAAAGGGGGACTCCATCCTCGCCGACAGGGGCCCCAAGCCTTTAATCCGCTCCCTGCGGGCAGGAGAGGTCCTGATTTTCCTCCTCGACCAGAATGCCGGGGAAGGCGAGGGGACCTTTGTTCCCTTTCTGGGAAGGCCCGCCGCCACCTACACAAGCCTCGCCCGACTCTCCCTCATGACCGGACTTCCTGTCCTTCCTGCTGTGTGCCAGCGAGAACCCGGAGGCCACTTCCGCGGCCGCATCCTTCCCCCGATTCCGCCAGAGCTCTCCCTGGCTCCCGAAGAAGCGGTTATTCGCATGACAGATCTGTATGGCCAGGCCCTCGATACCCTTGTCCGTAACGCCCCCGAGCAGTGGATCTGGATGCATCGGCGATGGAAAACAAAGCTGCCGGGCGACGCTCCCATCGGTCCCTCCCCGCTGTCGTGATATAATAAAAAGATGCCCACGACCGACCCTGACCACCTCCTGAAAAACGATTTCTCCCCCGCTCGCGCCGTCCAGGGGACGACTCTTCCCTCTCAGAAGCTCCCCGCTTCCTCCGAACATGCACCCTTTTCTTCCAGTCTCCCCATCAATGGGAAGGGCAGGGATGCGCAACTTCCGAAAAATGGCGAAGTTCTCGTGGTCCTTTTCGGCCGGATCGGAGACGTGATCTTCACACTACCCGCCGTGGCGGCGCTGGCCCGGGCGCGTCCCGACCTCTCCATCGACTGGATCGTGGAGGACCGCTGTTCCGATCTCCTGACCGGCCATCCACTCCTGCGCCGGGTGATTCTTTTTGAGCGGGCCCGCGTGACCTCCCTTAGAAAAGAAGGTCACCCCCTCCGGGCTCTCGGGGAAATGGGGCGACTTGTCCGGACGGTCCGTTCCCGCCGTTACGATGCCGTGCTGGACTTCCAGGGACTGCTCAAGTCCGGAATCACCACCGGCCTTGCCAGGGGGACACTGAAGCTCGGATCTCCCTCAACCTATGGCAAGATGAGGGAGGGCTCCGCATTTTTCTCACGCATGGTAAGCCTGCCTCATTCCGGCCTCCATCTTGTCGAGAGACACCTTCTCGTGGCCAGCGAACTTTTGGGTGAACCGGTCAAACCGGTCTCCTCCGGACTGGCGATTCCCGCAGCCGAAATCCGGTCGGCACGGGAGAAGGTCGGCCGCGATCCCTTCGTCCTGATCCATCCCTTTGCCAGCTGGGAGACCCGGAACTGGTCCCCCGGGTTTTGGAGAGAAACGGCAAAATCAATGATCGAAAGAGGTTTCCACGTCGTTGTGGCAGGAGCCGGGGGGAGCCATCAGGAGGAAGTGGCCCGACAGATCATAAAAGACAGCGGGGAGCGGGGGCACTCGCTGCTGGGAGCCCTCTCTCTGCGCGAGCTGGCGGCGGCCATGGCTCTTTCCGAAGCGGTTCTGGCGGTGGACTCCGGACCCATGCATATCGCCGCCTCTGCGGGGGCAAGAGTCGTGGCCCTTTTTGGTCCCACCGACCCGGTCAGGCTGGGGCCCTTCGGTCCCCGGAAGCGCACTGGAGAGCGTGAAGACTACGGGCGCAGCGGTCAAATCGTCGCTGCCGGTCTTCCCTGCCAGCCCTGCATGCTGCGCCATTGCCCCATTGGAACACCTTGCCAGAGCGAGCTTTATCCATCTGTCATCGTGGAGGCCACAGACAGACTGATGAGAGATCAGGAGAAGGCGGGACTTGCACGGGAGCTGGCCGGGGAGGGATCTCCGTGACTCCTCTTTCCACACGGCCCTTCCCTGGACCCATGCGGCGCATTCTTATCGTCAAGCCCTCCTCCCTGGGAGATATCCTTCATGCCTTTCCTCTGGCCTCCGCCCTGAAGAACTTCTTTCCCCAGGCGCAAATCGACTGGGTGGCCAATGCCGAATTTGTTCCCCTGGTCTTGCGCCATCCCGCTATCGACCGGGTTCTGCCCTTTCCCCGCCGGGACTTCGGGCGGGGATCCTTCTTCCGAAAGATGGCGCCCCTTCTCTCCGACCTTCGGGAGACCCCCTATGATGCTGTTATCGACGCCCAGGGACTCCTCCGTTCGGCACTTCTCGCCCGAATGGCCCGACGCTCCGGAAGATCCGCCCCACTTTTGGGATTTGCCAGTGCCCGGGAAGGGGCGCCGATTTTCTATTCCCAACGCCTCTCCATTCCCGAGTCCCCTGACTCTCCCCTCCATGCCGTCCGGAGAAACCTGCTCTTTCTCGAAGCACTGGGATGCCCGGCACAATTCCCCTCTCCGGGTCTCTCATCCTCTCTGCGCTACGGGGAAGAGGACCAGGTCAAAATCAATGAATTACTCCTGGAGGCCGGACTTCTCCCGGGTGAACCCTTCATCGTCCTTCATCCAGGCGCGCGACGTGAAAGTAAACGCTGGCCCTCTCAGTACTTCTCAGAACTGATCCAATCCCTTGCCCGGGGAGGTTATCCCCGCCCCCTTCTGGTGGGAGACAGGGGAGAGGCCCCCCTCCTTGAGGAGGTTGCCACCCGGACAGGCATTGTCGTTCCCCAGCTGCCCGGGCGCCTCTCCCTCGATCTCCTCCCGCTGCTTCTCTCCCGTGCCATCCTTTTTATTGGCAACGATTCTGGCCCTCTTCATATGGCCGCCCTTGCCGGAACCCCTACGATCTCTTTCTTTGGCTCCTCAGATCCCCGAAGAACGGGGCCGTTCGGGGACGATGAAAGAAACATTGTGATGAGGGAACCGCTTCCCTGTTCCCCATGCGGGGATTTTCGACAGTTTTGTGCCCATATGACCTGCCAGGTAAGCCTGACGCCAGGAGCGGCCTACCACCAGGCGGTCCATCTCCTCGAAGGCCGCGTGACTTCCGGAGACCGCCGTCAATGACCGCCTTGCCGAAGGAAAGCCGGGTCTATGTCCGGGGACTCAACTGGATCGGGGACGCCGTCCTCTCCCTGGGCGCGCTCCAGGGTCTCAAGACCACCCGCCCCGATCTATCGATTTCTGTTGGGGCCCCGGAATCTACGGCTGATGTCTACCGGCTCTCTCCGGCAGTGGATCAGGTTCTTGCTCTGAAACCACAAGCGAGGTCAACCTCTCCACTGAGAAGAGGTGTTCGGGAGAGGTTTGATCTGGCGATTGTCCTTCCCCGCTCCTTCTCCAGCGCTCTGGAATCCTTTGTCCTGGCCCCCCGAAGAATAGGATTCGCCTCAGAAGGCCGGAGCCTTTTTCTCACGGAGAGTCCTTCCTACAAAAGCTGGAAGGAAAAAAAGCTCCACCAATCGAGCTATTACGAGACCCTTATCCAGAGGGTCGATCCCGTTGCGCGCTTCTCCTCTCCCCGGCTTGTCTTCTCTCCGGAACAGGAAGAAAAAGCCCGCACACGCCTTGCGGCAATTGCGCCGGAGGGAGGACCCGTTCTTGCCGTCAATCCCGGAGCCTTCTATGGACGGGCCAAGACCTGGCCTTCCGCCCACTTTGCCCGCCTTCTGGAGGAGCTTCTTGAGACTCGGCCGGATCTGACCGTCGTCCTCTTCTCCGGCAAAGCCGACAGGCCGATGGCCCAGGTCCTTGAAGAGGCAATCTCCTCTCCACGCCTTGTTTCCATGGCCGGCACTCTCTCCCTGTCTGAAAGCGGGGCCCTCCTCTCTCTGTGTACCCTTCTTCTGACCAACGACTCCGGGATGATGCACCTGGGAGTGGCCGCCGGCCGGCCGGGAATCGCCCTTTTCGGGCCAACGGATCCCGTGGCCACCGGCCCGGTGACGGGGC
>JAJZCZ010000051.1 GCA_021828805.1 Nitrospirota bacterium
TCGGGAGGCCATGGCGGCCCCGGAGACTCCGTCCCGGCCCGTCTTGTTTCCAAGGTAGACGGCCAGAAGAGGTTTGTCCGGAGGAATGGCACTCATGATGGCGTCATCGGGAACAACCCCCACGGCAAAGGCATTGACCAGAATGTTCTTGGCGTAGCGCTCGTCGAACCAGATCTCCCCGCCAACGGTTGGAACGCCGATAGCGTTGCCATAGGCGCCGATCCCGGCGACAACTCTTCGAAAGAGGGTCATTTGCCGGGGCTGTCTCAGGGAACCCATGACCAGACTGTTGGCCAGGGCGACGGGCCGCGCTCCCATGGCAAAGATATCCCGGAGAATGCCGCCGACTCCCGTGGCCGCTCCCTGAAAGGGTTCGATGTAGCTCGGGTGGTTGTGGCTTTCCATCTTGAAGGCAATTCCCAGACGGCTGGTGACCCGGACAACTCCGGCATTTTCTCCAGGCCCCATCAAGACGCGGGGGCCCTTCGATGAGAACTGGCGAAGGTGAATCCGGCTGGACTTGTAGCTGCAGTGCTCGCTCCAGAGTGCTGAGAAAACAGCTTCTTCCGTGATGTTGGGAAGTCGATCGAGAAGGGAGACGATCCGCTCCATCTCGTGAGGGGGGATTCGGAATCGGGATGCAGGAGGTTTATCAGCCATCAGGACCGGTCCAGGGATGAAGAGGAAAGGGAAAGGGGAGATGTCTCCCGTTCCCCGGAAAGCCAGAGCGCAAGGGACTGGAAAAAGAGGCGGCCATGGGCCGAGGCGCCTTCTCCATACATGCGCCTTTCAGGGTGGGGCATGAGGCCCGCCACGTTGCCAGCGGCATTGGTGATGCCGGCAATATCTCTCAGAGAACCATTCGGGTTGTCCTGGTAGCGACAGAGAATCTGTCCGTTGGTCTCAAGCTGAAGGAGTGTGTCAGTGTCGGCATAGAAGCGCCCTTCCTGATGGGCAATGGGCAGACGGATGCGGGCCCCGGGGGAGAAGAGCATGGTAAAGGGGGATCGTGTCTGCTCCACGGAAAGCCCGTCGTCGCGACAGAGAAATGTTTGCCCCGAATTTTGAAGGAGAGTGCCGGGCAAGAGCCCCGTTTCGGCGAGAATCTGGAATCCGTTGCAGATTCCGAGGACGGGAAGGCCTTTTTCCGCAAAGACTCCGACGGCATCCATAACCGGGGAACGGGCGGCGATGATGCCGGTGCGAAGATAGTCCCCGTAAGAAAATCCACCGGGAAGAATGACCGCGTCCAGACCTTCGAGGGAGCGGTCCCGGTGCCCCACCCATCGGGGCACAAGGTCCGGGACCAGAGAGACGGCTTCCCACGTATCAAGATCGCAATTGGTCCCCGGAAATCGGATGATTCCGACGTGATAGCTGCCTGGCATCGGGAGTCCTTGCGTTAATATGGCGCGTTTGTCACTGAAGGCTGGTTCAGGGAATCGTTGCATTCAGGAATGACGAGAGGCCAAAGTGAATCGTCTCGGGTGCTTAGCAGATTTGGACTTGTTGTGTCTCGCAGAAATCGGATACTGATCGAAGGATCTTCTTGATATTACAATGGAGCGCCTGCAAACGCAATCATGAGACGCGAAGGGAGGTCTCCCCGGTGAGACTGCCGGCAAGGAGTGAGGTGTGACAAGAGGGTAATTCGCTGGGAGAGTCGCCTGAGAGAGGGGCCGCGTTGATTCAAGGATTGAAGGGGGTCTCCCGAAGCTGATTGACGAGAAAGACGGCAGGGTGATAGATTCAGTGAATCTGAGTATTGATTGACTGATCAGTTAATTAATGCGCTCCTGAAACGATAGCATGTGAAGAGCGCTTGCTGCCAACACTGAGCGGCTTAATGTCCCCGGAAGAGTGTCCACGAGGTTCCTATTGAGCTTTTTCCTGGAGAAACGATCCGATTCGTGATGAGATCCCGCGGCATACCCTCCCTTGCCTTTTCGTCTGAATTTATTATCGCCCCCCCTGCCTCTTCTTGTTCGCAAGAAATGGGCTTCCTTTTCTTACGGCGTCCGTTCTTTTCCGTTTTCCTTGCCCTGTTTCTTGCTTTTTCTTTCGCCCTTTCTCCTCTTGCGGCAGGGGCGGCGTCCAGCGCTTCCTCCGTGACGGCACAAGAGGACGGACCGTCCGAGCCCTATGCTTCCCAGACAGGAAAATTTGGCCTGTCGGTCATGTTTTCCTACGACATTCTTCAGACGCCCGCGCCGGTCACTCTTTACCAGAACAGCATCGGGGCCCTGGGAGAGCTTTCCTACGGGATCAGTTCGGGAATTCGTGTGCTGGGAGGGGGAGGCTTCGGGTTCGGATCGCCTTATGTGTCTCCTCCTTTAAAAGACCACAATGCTTCGGGCCCCTCAATCGACTATGTTCCGCTCTATCTGGGAGTCCAGCTAGAACTCACCCGGTGGTTCCCGGGGCTGATCCGTTACCAGCCATGGTTCCCCTACATCAGAGGGGATACCGGGGGGGTCTTTACGAGTGTGAGCCATGACGGGCCATCAAGTCTTCATACAAACGGCCTCATGGAAGATGTGGGCTTTGGAATTGAAGGCCGCCCCCGGGCTGTCTCCATGGCATTCTTTGGGGAAATCCGATCCCAGTGGCTCTTTCTTGGGCCACAAATCGTGACCGTCGTTCCGGTCATTGCCGGGACCACCTTCTATTTTTGACGGATGGCAGGGACAGTGCAGATGAAGATCCGTAAAAAACAGACCTTTCAATGCTGTCGCCTCTTGAGGACCCCTTTGTCTGTCTTCTGCCTTCTGGCGCTGACGACGGCTTTTGCCCCCTCCCTTACAGCTCAGGCTGCGGATACGGCTCCCGTCACTCCCTTCATGGCCCCCGCCAAAGAGCGCTCCCTGACGATTCCCAGCCATCTCTCCCTTCTTCAGGCCATGGAGATCACGGTTGAACGTCACCCTCAATACAAGCAGGCCATTCATACGGCCCAGGCCAACAAGGAGATCATCGGGGAGGCTTTTTCAAACTACCTTCCCCATCTTTCCGCCGGGGCCGGATACAACTATGAAACAGGAAACTTTGTCATTTCTCCGGGGATTCCGGCCTCCTTCCTCACTTTTCTTGTCCCGAACAGCAACCAGGCCTATGACTTTTACCAGGCCTCCTTCAACCTGACCGAAACAGTCTTTACCTTTGGCCAGAGAGTCACCCAGCTCCGTCAGGCCAAATATGCCTACAAGTCCTCCATCGACCAGGCCCAGTGGACCCTCTACAACCTCCTCTACGGGGTGGAGTCGGCCTACGATACCCTGGCCCAGAACCTTCTTCTTGTCGATGCCGCCAAAAAAACCGTGGACGACTATAAGGCCCAGCTTCAGGTCGCCGAGGCAGAGTTCCAGATAGGAATGGCTGCAAAGTTTGACGTTTTAAACGCCCGTGTCAACCTCTCCAACGCCAGGCTTAATCTGATCACCGGCCAAAACAATGTAACGACCTCCAGGGTGGCCCTGAACAATGCCATGGGCATAGAGACGAATGTTGTTTATGACGTGGATACCGGGCTGTCTTTCGTTCCATTCGATGCTGACGGTACCAAATTAATCCGCATGGCCCTCGAAAATCGTCCGGACCTTTCCTCGGCGGTGAACCAGAAGCTTGCCGACCTTCAGAACGAACGATACTATGAGAGCACCTTCATGCCCTCCATCGGAATGACCGGAGGCTACACTTACGCCAGCATGTTCTTTCCCCTGACCTACAACTGGTCCATCGGGGCGACCATCTCGGTCCCGATCTTTTCCGGATTTCTGACGGTCCATCAGGAGCGGCAGGCACAGAAGACGACCCTGGCGGCCCGCGATGCCGAAGAAAATGTTCGGGTGGGGATCGTCTCGGCGATTCGTCAGGATGTGGCCAACCTGAAAACTGCCATGCAACGGATTAAGACGACGCAGGATCTTCTCGCCCAGGCCACAGAAAGTCTCCGGCTGGCTGCCGGGCAATACCAGGTAGGGGTGGGAAGCGCGGTGGCATTGACCCAGGCCGAAGCCGACCTGGCGGCAGCACGGGCCCAGGTGGTCCAGGCTGTGTATGGCTACAAGATTGCCCGGGCGGCCCTGATCAAGGATGTCGGTCTGGATCCGCTGTCCCAGGCCCGGAGTCGCAAGAGTATGAATGAGGAGAGAGTAAAGTGAATCGTCGAGGGGTCCGTCTGACTGTCTTTCTGGTCGTCGCCGTCATCCTGGCCGTTGCCGTGGCGCGATTTATCCATAAGCCCTCGAGCTCTCCCCGGGCCCGGGGAAAGGTTGCCGCTCCGGAGGTGGTGGGTGTTCTTCCGGTGCAAACCCATGACATTTCTCTGGTGATCACCCTGACGGCCGATGTCCAGGCGATCAATCAGGCGGCTATCTATGCCCAGGTAAGCGGCTATCTCGACAAAATCACGGTTCGCCGTGGATACCATGTCAAAAAAGGGCAACTCCTGGCCCACATTAACGATACGACGCTGAAGGCCCAGTACCACCAGGCCCAGGCAAACCGGGACTATGTCTGTCTCAACGCAGCGCGCTACAAGGAGCTTCTTGCCAAGAATCTTGTTTCAAAAGATGCCAACGATCTGGCGAACTCCCAGTGCCGACAGTCCCAGGCCACGGTCGACTACTCCCGGAAGATGCTTTCTTACTCCAACATCGTGGCGCCTTTCGATGGAACCATCTATAACCGCATGGTTGATCCCGGGGCAACCATTCCTGCCACGACCGCGGCGCTTTCCTCCGGGTCCACGCCGCTGTTCACGGTGGTCGACACCCATATCGTCAAGATCGTGGTGAACGTTCCAGAGAAGGATATTCGGTACCTGCATCTGGGCCTTCCTGTTTCGGTCCATGCTGACGCCTATCCCCATGAAGTCTTTCCAGGAAAGATTACCCGCATGAATCCGGCCCTCGATCCTTCGACCCGGACGCTGGCCGTTGAAGTCGATATGGAAAACCCCGATGGCCGTCTCAAGCCGGGGATGTTCGCCAAGGCGATCCTGAATCTTGTGACGCACAAGGACGTTGTTCTGGTTCCCAAGGTCGCCATTCTCTCCCGTCAGGGGAAGTCCTGGGTCTATACGCTGGAACCGGGTTCTGTCGTCAAAAAACATGAAATCACCACAGGAATCCTCGGGAAGAAAAACGCCGAGGTTGTCTCCGGTCTGGCTTCCGGCGAGACCATCGTCGTGGCGGGCCAAGAACACCTTGAGGATGGGGACCACGTCCAGGCGAAGGTCCTCGATGCCGGCCAGTTTGCCCCCTAACCTTCGAACGGAAGGCTTTTTCCGGACATGTGGCTGACCCGAATCGCCCTCAAGAACCCCATCGCTGTTTTTATGGCCTCCCTTCTTCTTGTGCTGGTGGGGTCCCAGTCCGTCAGCAAGCTTCCCATCGATCTTTTTCCCAACCTTGCCGTTCCGGTTCTTATCGTGGGGACCCTTTACCCTGGTGCCTCTCCCGTCGATGTTGAGCGCAGTGTCACCTACCCCCTTGAAAAGACGCTGGCCACCATTGACGATGTCAGCCATATTCAGTCGCAGTCCCGGATGGGGGTTTCGTCGATCCAGGTCTGGTTCAACTGGGGCAAGGATCTCAATGGCGGCCTTGTGCAGGCGGTTCAGAAGGTCTCCCAGATCCAGAACCAGCTTCCCCCGGGTATCCAGCAGCCCTTCATTCTGAAGTTCGATATCGCGAATATCCCCGTCGTCTCCCTGACCGTCTCCGATCCGAAGATGAACCAGATCCAGCTCTACGATCTGGCGTACAACACGATCGAACCCCAGCTCGAACAGCTTCCGAAGGTCTCTCAGGCAACGGTCAACGGAGGAAAGGTCCGCCAGATCAACATTAATGTTGACCCTCGTGAGCTCCTGGCCCGCAATCTGTCGATGATTCAAGTGGTGAATGCCGTCAACCTTGCCAACCTGATCCTCCCGTCAGGGGATATCAAGGTCGGGAGCAAGGACTACAACCTCTTTACAAACACCCAGATCAGCCACAACCTGGTGGATGTTTTGAGAAATGTTCCTGTGGCGACGCAGGCCTCTCCCGATGGCCGGACTGTGCCGATTTTCGTCAAGGACTTTGCCCGGGTGGAAGACTCGGCCGAGACGCAAACGAATGTGGTCCGGGTGAACGGGGAAAATGCCGTCTACCTCGCCGTCAACAAGCAACCAGGGTCCAATACGGTGGCGGTTGTCGACGCTGTCCGGAAGGCCATCCCCACCCTCCGGGGCATTCCTCCGGGCGTTCATCTGGATACCTTTTTCGATCAGTCAACCTACATCCGCCAGTCGATCAAGGGGCTCTACCACGAATCGGTCCAGGGAGCGATTCTCGCGGTCATTGTCATCCTTCTCTTTCTCGGGAGCCTCCGGGCAACCTTCATTATCGGGGTAGCGATCCCTCTCTCCGCCCTGGTGGCTCTCATTTTTCTCTACTTCACCCACGAAACCCTCAATATCTTTACCTTTGGCGGGCTGGCGCTCGGAGTCGGCCGGCTGGTTGATGACTCCATCGTGGAACTTGAGAATATCTACCGTCATTTCTCGATCCGGGAGGAGACTCGACCGGTGGCGCTTCTGACGGCGGCAAGGGAAGTGGCCATGCCGATTCTGGCTTCAACTATCACGACCGTCATTGTCTTTTTCCCCATTGTCTTTATGCAGGGCATTGCCCGTCTTCTCTTTACACCCATGGCTCTGACCATCACCTTTGCACTCTTTGCCTCCTTTTTTGTCTCCCGGACGGTGACGCCCCTGCTGTGTTATCGCTTCCTCAAAGGAGGAAGCTCTTCTCATGGCCTGGAGATGGGGGGAGGAATACGACGCTTTTTCGCGTCGGTGGAAAACTCCTACGAAAACCTTCTGGTGAGCTCCCTCCGGCATAGAAAAAAAGTCTATATGGCTCTGGCCCTTCTCTTCTTCCTGACACTTCCCCTGCTCAAGGGAATCGGGACGGAGTTCTTTCCCGCGCCGGATGAAAGTCAGTTCACCATCAATATTCAGGAGCCCCCGGGGACGCGCATCGAAATCACGACCCAGACGGCAAAAGAGATAGAGGATCTTGTAAGAAAAACCCTTCCTCCCGGGGAGATCCGACTGATTGCCTCGAATATTGGATTGCGAAGCAGCGCGGGACGCGGAACGAACGGGGCGGCCTCCGTCTTTACCACAAATACGGGACCCGATACCGGATTTGTCCAGGTGAACCTTGTCGATCCGGAAAAGAGATCTGAAAACTCTGACCAGGCGATGGAGCGAGTTCGCAAGGTGGTGGCCGGACGCTTCCCCGGGGTGGGAATTTACTTCATGCCGGGGGGACTGATCGAGCGCATCATCAACTTCGGTTATCAGGGGATCATCAATCTGGAGGTCTACGGGTACGATCTGAAGACGGGCGAAGACCTGGCCTACCGGCTGGCACGGGGGATGGGGAAGATCCCGGGGGTTGGCGATATCCAGGTCCTTCCCAATGACTTCCACTATCCCTCATACAAGGTGAAGATCGACCGGGTGAAGGCGCGCCTTCTGGGACTTTCCGTCTCCGATATTGCCTCAACTGTTCTCTGGAGCTTTGTCGGCAACGAAAATAACCCGTCGATCTACACCGATCCGCGAACGGGAAATGAGTACAACATTGTCGTGCAGTTCGACCGTCCTTTTCGCCATTCCCTCGAAGACCTCAAAAATGTCTTTCTTACAACTCCCTCGGGAAGCCCCGTCCTTCTCCGGAATATTGCCACGATCGAAAAGGGGACCTCTCCCAACGAGGTTGACCGGAAGTACATGACCCGTCTCATCACCATTACGGCGAACCCTGTTAACCGTCCCCTGGGAGCCATTGCGAAGGATCTCCAGGCGATGGTCTCCAGGACGCCGACACCGGAGGGGTTCAGTGTAACCATGGCCGGACAGATCGCCGAGCAGAAGGGGACCTTCCTCTCGCTGGGTCTGGCGCTTCTCTCCTCGCTCTTTCTTGTCTATATGGTTCTTTCGATTCAGTTCCGCTCCTTTCTCGACCCTTTTATTATCATGTTTACGGTTCCCCTGGGGCTGACAGGAGTCATTTGGATGTTCTTTCTTACCGGGACGAACTTTTCCTCTATCGCTTTTATGGGGGTGATCGTGACAGGGGGTATCGCGGTCAGTAACGGAGTCCTTCTGGTGGATTACACGAACCGGTTGCTGCGAGAGAAGGGGAAGAGCCTGGAAGAGGCGGTTGTTCTTGGGGGAAAGACACGGCTTCGTCCGGTGTTGATGACGAGTATCGCCACCATTACGGGGCTCTTGCCGATGGCGATCGGTTTGGAGGTGGGAAGCTCGAACAGCATGCCCCTGGCCCGGGCGGTCATCGGAGGGTTAAGTTTTTCGACGGTTTTTACGCTGATCTTGATTCCGCTTGTTTACGCCTCGCTCCATCACTGGCGCGACCGGCGTAAAAAAAATGGCACGGCCTTTCCCACTCCTGAGGAGTGGGAAAGTGTCGTGCCAGCGAAAAACGACTGAGCTTGTCTATCTTTTTTCTTTAAGCGGGGTCTCCGACCAGCGGGAGGCAAGAATCTGGAGAGCCACCTGCTTTGTCGTCAGATGCGTGGACGCGGTATCGTCGAGTGCGTAGGCGGACAGGGTGCAATCGAAGGAGACTTCCTCGATCGAAAGGCCGATGAGCTCGCCACTTTCGATTTCTTTCCGGAAGATGCTGTTGGGGAAGATACCGACACCAAAGCCTGAAAGAAGGGCCTTCCGGAGAAGTTCCACATCCCCCGTGTCGATCCCGAGTTTTGTTTTGAGTCCAAGTTGGGAAAGGCGTTCCTCAATGGGGCGGCGAATCAGACTATCATTGGGCGGAAGGAGGACCGGAAAGTTTTCAAGAACCCGGATATTTCTCGTCCACCGATCTTTTGGAAGTCCTGGAGATCCCAGGACAAGTGTCTTTGCAGTGTCGACTCTGACCTCTCGAAATTTTGCCGGAACGGAGAATGGGGGGGGAGCTGAGTTCATGCGATAAAACATGACAATATCCGCAAGACCTCCTTCAAGTTCGTTGATCAGTATGGCTTCTTGGGTCTGAAAGGACTTTACCTGGATTCTCTTCTGGAAGGTCCCGTGAAGATAATGCTGAAGAAACTTTTCCCTGTTCGACGGTACTCCAAAGCCCGTTCCGATTCGAAGGGGATCTGTTTTTGCCATCGGGGTGAAGGAATGGAGGAGTGTCTCCGAACGATTGACCCGTGCTATGATTTCCAGAGCGAGATCACGAAAGAGAAATCCGGCCTGACTCAGGTAGACTCTCCGGCCAATCCTGTTAAAAAGGCTGACTCCCAGTTCTTTTTCCAGAAGTTGAATTTGGGTGCTGACTGCTGGCTGGGTCACGGAAAGACTGCGGGCCGCCTTGGTAAAGTTCAGGGATTCGCTGACGACAAGAAAGGTCTGGATCTGGGACAGGGTCATTATTTTTCCTTTTGCATTCCCGTCTCCCGAAAAAACGGGTGACTGTCGTTTGTTGAGGTCAAAAAACCAAAACGTTTAATTTTCTTATTATACATTTCTTTCAGGACAATCTTCAATAACCTTTTGTTTTTATATTAGGGATGCATTGAAATCAGAGAGGAGAGATATTCTGTTGCACTACTGCCTGCGACCGATTCTTCCTTTCTTTATACTGACACTATTGTTTCTGTCTTATTCAAAAAATATCTCTTTCTTTATGGGTTCTTCAATCGCTGCCTCCCTGCCTTTGCTCGAGAATGATCCTTCCCCCTCCCGCCCGTTTGAGCTGACTCTCCGTTCGGCACTGGAGATCGCCCTTCGCTCCTATCCGGGGATCGGAGCGGCCCAGCAGGGGATTCTGGCCTCAAAGGCCGGGATCGGGGTGGCCCAAAGTCAGTACTACCCGACCTTGATGGGATCAACGACCTACACCCGGGAGACGGGAAATTTTGGCCCGCAGCCGGGATTTCCCTTCACCATTCCCGAGTCTCCCGTCTCCTTTGATTTTTACCAGGCCCAGCTGACTCTTTCCGAAACCCTTTTTTCCTTCGGGCGCCGCCGTTCCCAGGTCAGCCAGAACCGTCACCTTTACGAGGCGGCGAAAAGCCAGCACCGGAGGACGCTTCAAGACACGGTTCTAAATGTGGAGAAAGCCTTTTTTCTCGTTTTAAAGGACCAGAATCTCGTCAGCGTTGACGACCTCACCATCGAGGACTATCGACTTCAGGAGGAGGTGGCCCGGATTCGCTATAAGGATGGGGTCTCTACTTCCTATGATGTTCTGAATGCCCGGGTGAATCTCTCTAATGCCCGTCTTGCCCGTGTCACCGATAAAAATCAGGAGAGAATCGATCGTCTGACTCTTGATCGTTCCATGGGGGTTGTGTCCCATGCGTCTTATCGTGTCCGGTCCCCCTCTCATATCTCCTCTCCAGAGCTCAACCCGGAACGGGCTGTTTCTCTCGCGCTTTCAAAACGCCCTGATCTTAAAACACTGACGGAGCAGGCGCTTGCACAGAAGCAGGTTGTGAAGTTTAATCAGGCCCAATTTTTTCCGACAATTCAAACGGTGGGAGCCTACAGCCTTGACAGCGAGTTCTTTCCCCTCGTTTACAATTGGTCTGTAGGCACCACGCTGACGATTCCCATTTTCAACGGATTCCAGTTTGTTCATCAGACCCAGCAGGCCCGGGCCCAGATGCATCAGATACTCTTTCAACGGGAGGATCTTCGTCAGCAGACGATTGTCGAAGTGCGCTCGGACATTCTGAATATCAAAACCTATCGGGAAAAAGTTAAGGCGGATAAGGAAATTGTTGACCAGGCACAAAAGAACCTCTATCTGGCGGAAAATCAGTTTCGAGTGGGAACCGGCACATCGGTGGCTGTGACCCAGGCGGAAAGAGATCTGGCCAGCGCCCGGGCGAATCTTGTCCGGGACCGGGCAGACCTCTCGATCGCCGTCGCCCAGCTTCGCCATGATCAGGGTCTGAATCTCGATCCCGTGAGCCATCAACTTCCCCAGGAGCTCCCTTGAGGGGCCGGGCTTTTTATGGGCTTTTGGGAGTGGGCTTCTTTCTCCTGCTTCTTCTGGGGCCCATTTGCCGTGCCTGGGCCGATGATACGTCTTCGATGCCCGTTCCTGCCTCTCCAGGGCTTCCGAAGATCGCGGGAACGGCAGGGGGGGAGGCCACCCAGCGCTGGTCCATTGCGCCGACTTACTCCTTCTATATGTTGCCCGGAGGAGGGCTTTCACGCTTTCTCGACCAGGGTCTGGGGATCGGGGGTGAGCTTTCCTACCGTATGGCGGACCTTCCCTCTGGACAGCAACCGGAAAGTCTTCTCTCCCACGTTCGGCTTCTGGGAGACTTCTCCTATTTTCAGATGACGCCCGGGCAAAATCTTGCGCCGCCCTCCACGGGAAACTTCTTCGGCTCTTCCTCATCGACCTCCATCCCGCCGGTTCCCGGCTCCGCCTCTGTGACAGGATTTGTCGTGAGGGCCGGAGTCGCCTATGACATCTTTGGAATGGTTCCGGACTCCCTCGCACTCCACCGCATTCTTGTGCCCTATGTGAGAGTGGACGTGGGAGGGGCTGATTTTGCGGTTTCGAATGTCCCGAAGATTTCAGGACACCCCTACGGGGTGGTGGTCGACGCGGGGCAGGGG
>JAJZCZ010000052.1 GCA_021828805.1 Nitrospirota bacterium
CGCGGGAGCCCATTCCGATCCCTGATGGAGGCCGAGGCGAACGGCCAGCGCTCCCTTGCCCATGTCCCCGGCGAGAGTCAGAAAGCCGATAAGTTTTCCGGAACGATCCTTTCCGGCCACCCTCATGACATTTGTGAAGCCGATATTCCCGCTCCCGCTCTTCCGGATGTCGATTCCCTTGAGTCGGGCGAGAAGGAGTCCCGTCGGAATGGATCCCAAAAGATAAGAGACTGCCAGGGTCTCGGCCAGGTTCACGATCGTCCCTCGCGATCGCTCACCCAGAGGTACCAGAGGAGGTACTGAACTCCAGAGACGATGGCCAGGATGATGGCCACCCAAAAGGCAAGAAGTCCAATCCAGTGGAAGTTAAGGAGAAGGTTCGTTCCTGGAATTTTTAAATGGCGGTTGTTGTCGAGGAGGAGGGCGATGGACACTGTTTGAAACCCCATTTTGACCTTTCCGCTGGTCTCCGCAGGAATGACGATTCCCTGGGCTGCGGCAACCTGGCGAAGCCCGGAAACAGCAAACTCCCTTCCCACCACCAGAATGGCGAGAAGGGGGGGCAGGAGTCCGTGTCCCACAAGAAGGAGTAATGCCGAGCTTACAAGGATCTTGTCTGCAATCGGGTCGAGAAGCTTACCCGTTGATGTGACCTGGTTGAATCGCCGTGCCACATAGCCGTCAAGGAGGTCGGTGAGGGAGGCGATCACAAAGAGAGCCGCGGCGATAGGGCTCGGTCCCGCTTTGGGGGGGTGATCGAAGATAATAACTGCGGGAATGAGGAAGATTCGGGCAAGTGTGATGAGGTTCGCAAGGTTCAGCACAGTCCGTCCTCTTGGTTATGGGGGTGTTCTCTCTTTCGGACAAAAAGAAGGGCATCGGTGACCTCTCTCACGGCCCCGGCCCCTCCGGGTGCGTTGGTCACCCATTGAACCTTGGTGGCAAGAGCTCTGTCTCCATCTGAGACCGTAATGGAAAGGGACTCCGTCATCATGACAAGGTCGGTAATGTCGTCGCCGACGACAGCAACCTGGGAGGGGTGAACTCCCCATGTGTTGAGGAGATTTGAGAAGACGGCTCCTTTATCGCGAACTCCCAGATGAATGTGCGCAATTCCAAGGTCTGCCAGACGCCTTCTTGTACCCTCTCCTGCCCGGCCAGAGATGACGCCCACCAGGAAGCCCGCCCGGAGAATCTGGACAATGCCGTGGCCATCCCGGACATGGAATGATTTGAGCTCCTCCTCGCCCGGCCCATAGTGAAGGTGTCCGTTGGTGAGCACTCCGTCAACGTCGAGAACCAGCCCCTTTAAAAGAGGCAGGCGCTTGCGGACGGAGAGAGGTATAGGACGCCGTCTCACAGAACGCCCGCCTTCAGAAGGTCGTGAATGTGAAGGACACCGGCGACACTCTTGTCCGGGTAAACTACGACAACACTGGTGATCTGGCGGGTCTCCATCAGAGTCAGGGCTTCCGAGGCCAGTGTGGCGGGGGAAAGGGTCACCGGGGTTGTTGTCATAACCGCGCGGGCAGGAATGTCGAGAATAGAGGAGTTCCCTCCCCGGGTATCGAGAGCCCGTCTCAGGTCTCCGTCGGTCAGGATCCCTGCGAGTGTTCCGTCTTTGTCCGTAACCGTTGTCATGCCGAGCTTCTTGGCTGTCATTTCAACAATGACAGCGCTCAGGGGGGTTTCCGGTGCCACGCGGGGGACCCGGTCGCCTGTGTGCATGAGGGCACTGATCTGAAGAAAGTAGCGGCGTCCGAGGGATCCTCCGGGGTGGAGGGAGGCGAAATCGGGAATTCCGAAGTCGCGTTCAGCAAGAACCGCCATGGCCAGCGCATCACCCATGGCCAGCATGGCCGTTGTGCTTGATGTGGGGGCGATGCCGAGAGGTCCTGATTCATGGGAGACTTCTGCCGAGAGAGTCCATGTGGCCTTTTGTGCGATGGTGGAGACCGGATTGCCCAAAATGGCGATCACCGGAACCTCCATGCGTCCGAGAAGAGGAAGGAGCGCCAGGATCTCTTCCGTTTCTCCCGACTTGGAGAAGGCGAGAAGAATGTCCCGGGACTCCAGCATGCCAAGGTCTCCATGGAGCGCTTCTCCCGGGTGAAGAAAAAAGGCGGGAGTCCCGGTCGAGGAGAAGGTCGCTGAAATCTTGCGGGCGATGTGGCCGGATTTTCCGATCCCGGTCACAGCAATCTTGCCGGGGTTTTCCAAAATGGCGCCCACCGCGGCCGCAAAGGTTGCGTCGAGCCGGGGAATCAGATCCCGGATCGCCTGACTCTCTTCTTCGAGAACCCGGCGTCCTACATCAAGTCTCATCGAAGGCTTGCCGGAGGAATCTTTCGTCACTGTTGGCTCTCTTTTTCCGTGGAGAATGCCCGATCGGAAACCCGTTTGGAGCGATATTCATGAAGCTCGACGGCCTGCTCCAGAAGCGTCGGAAGTTCCGACAGGGGAATCATGTTGGGGCCGTCACTGGGGGCTTTGTCAGGGTCCGGATGTGTTTCGAGAAAGAGCCCGTCACACCCGGCGGCCATTGCTGCCCGTACGAGAAGGGGGACAAATGTCCGGTCGCCGCCCGAGCGGTCTCCGGCCCCTCCTGGGCTCTGGACCGAGTGGGTTCCGTCGAAAATGACGGGATAGGCAAGCTTCGCCATGATGGCCAGCGAGCGAAAGTCGACGACAAGATTGTGGTAGCCGAAAGTCGTTCCCCGTTCGCAAAGAAGGATTCGGTTGTTGCCCGTCTCACTGATCTTCCGGGCGGCGGGCCCCATGTCTTCGGGAGCCATGAACTGGCCCTTTTTGAGGTGGACCGGCCGTCCTGAGCGTCCGGCCGCCTCAAGAAGGTCTGTCTGGCGAGAGAGGAAGGCAGGGATTTGAAGAATATCGAGAACGGAGGCGGCATCGGGAACTTCGTCAGGAGTGTGTACGTCCGACAGAACCGGGAGGCCGTGGCGAGACCGGACTTCGGCGAGAACCTCCAGGCCTTCTTTTTTCCCGATTCCCCGAAAGCTTTTTCGGGACGTTCTGTTCGCCTTGTCGTACGAGGCTTTGAAAACGACCGAGATCTTGAGGGTGTTTCGGATTTCGGCGATCCTGTGGGCGACCTCCAGCGCGTGTGAACGGCTTTCGATCACACATGGTCCCAGAATAAAGAGAGGGGGGTGTCCCTCTCCCACAAGAAGCGAGGGGGATTCTTGATGACCGATGGCCACAGGGCCTGTTCGTCGAAGGCTCGCCATCTGAGTCATCGCCCTCCGGAATCATGACGCCGGCTCGCGGCCTCCACGAATCCCAGAAAGAGGGGGTGGGGGGAGAGGGGGCGGGAGGAAAACTCCGGATGAAACTGGGAGGCGACAAAGAAGGGGTGAGAGGGAATTTCAACGACTTCGACGAGCTTTCTGGCTCCATAGGTTCCCGAGATGGTAAGACCGGCCTTTTCGATACGAGAGACATAGTCAGCGTTGACCTCGAAGCGGTGGCGATGGCGCTCCTGAATGCGAGAGTGCCCGTAGAGGCGCTCCACGATCGAGCCCGGGACGAGGTCGGCCTCGTAGAGCCCCAAGCGCATCGTGCCACCGAGGTCCGGGTTATTGCGCTGTTCGGGGAGAAGGTCGATGACCGGGTCGACGGGGTGAGGAGAAAACTCCCGGCTTGTGGCCCCTGTCAGTCCAAGACGTGTCCTGGAAAATTCGATGACGGCGAGTTGCATGCCGAGGCAGATCCCAAGAAAGGGAATATGGTTTTCCCGGGCATAGGTAATGGCCCGGATTTTTCCGTCAATTCCACGGGATCCGAATCCTCCAGGTACAAGGATTCCTCCCAGACCGTCAAGAAGTTCTGCCGGAGAGTGGGCCGCCTCGATGGTTTCGGCATCCAGCCATTCGAGCCGGACTTTGAGGCCTTTCTCCGTTCCCGCGTGGTTTAAGGCCTCGATCAGGCTCTTATAGGAGTCCTTGAGGTTCAGGTATTTTCCAACGATCCCGATCGTCACTTCCCGGCGGGCCTTTCGAATGCGCCCGACCATCTTCCGCCAGGGATCGATCCGGGCGGGACGGATCGGCATGCGCAGATGCCGCAGGAGATAGCGGTCAAGCTTCTGGCGATAGAACTCGAGAGGGATCTGGTAGATCGTGGGGACGTCGGGGGCGGCGATGACCGCCTCAGGGTCGACGTCGCAGAACAGAGCGATCTTGTTCTTGACGTCTTCGGGGATCTCTTCTTCGGCCCGGCACAGAATAATGTTGGGGCTGATGCCGATCTCACGGAGCTTGTGGACCGAGTGCTGGGAGGGCTTTGTCTTGAGCTCCTCTGAGGCCCTCACATAGGGCACCAGTGTCAGGTGGATAAAGGCGACATTGTGTTTCCCCACCTCCCGGGGAAACTGGCGGATTGTCTCGAGGAAGGGCAGGGACTCGATGTCGCCGACCGTTCCGCCGATCTCCACGAGGACGATGTCGGATTCCGCCCCCCGTTCAAGGATGACCCGCTTGATCTCGTTGGTAATGTGGGGAACCACCTGGACGGTGCCTCCAAGAAACTCACCCCGTCGTTCCCGGCTGATTACATCGAAATAGATGCGACCTGTCGTGTGGTTGTTTTTCTTTCCCATGGAGAGGTGGGTGAAGCGCTCGTAATGGCCAAGGTCGAGATCGGTTTCGGCGCCGTCGTCGGTGACATAAACCTCTCCGTGCTGGTAGGGATTCATGGTGCCCGGGTCGACGTTGATGTAGGGGTCAAACTTGAGAAAGTCCACCCGGTACCCCCGGCTTTCGAGAAGGCAACCGAGAGAGGCAGAGGCAATGCCCTTGCCGAGAGAGGAGACCACACCCCCCGTAATGAAGATGTATTTCATCGAGGTCTTCGCCGGGGACCCTCCGTTATCGGGTGGGCGGAGGCGCCTCCGTTCCCGGCCATCTCCTTTCTCCTGTGCGCCGTTGTGTGTGTTGTGCAGTTCTTCCCGCCCCCCGTTGTGGCATTAGGCTGACGGGGAGAGTCCTCCGGCCGGCAGAGTACGAATTGCCGCCAGATCTTCCGGGGTATCAACCCGCCAGGAGGGAAACTCCGTCCTGGCGACGTAGATGGCAAATCCGTAGTCCAGGGCCCGCAGCTGCTCAAGTTTCTCCGTCTCTTCGAGGATAGAGACGGGAAGGCGGGCAAACTCCAGGAGAGCCGTTTTCCGGAAGGCATAGATGCCCAGATGCTGGTCCCAAAAGATGTCGGGGCGGAGGCTCGCCGTTCCGTCCCGGTCCATGGGGATCGTGCTCCTTGAAAAGTAGAGGGCCAGATTCCTCTGGTTGGCGACAACCTTCACAATATTGGGATTGGTGATGTCTCCGGGAGAGTCAATGCGCCGCCGGAGTGTTGACATCGGGATGCGCCCGTCAGCCAGGAGGGGGGCAATGGCCTGGTCAAGCATGCGAGGGTCTCCCAGAAGCTCGTCCGCCTGGAGGTTGACGACAATTCCTGCGGTCAGACTCTTGGCGACCTCTGCCACCCGGTCCGTTCCGCAGTGGGCCGAGGGAGAGGTTTTCTCCGCCTTGACTCCGTACTGCTCGGCAACAGCGAGAATCTCGGGGCTGTCGGTGGCAATGATAACCTGATCAACCGCATCGGAGCGACGGGCCATCTCCGCGACCCAGATGACCAGAGGTTTCCCTTCCACCAGGGCCAGGGGCTTTCCCGGAAAGCGGGTCGAGCCCATGCGCGCGGGGATAACGACGGCGACCTCCGGATTGTCCTCTTCGGGAGCAATCTCCCGTTGGGGAAGGGCTCCTGGAAAGGCGGCAAAAAAAGGATGGTTGGACAGAGCGGTCACAAATCCTCCTAGACTCTGACCCGGGGACGAAAGCCCGCCGGCTTGAAGACGCCGCTTGGTTCGTCAAAGAGCGTCGACAGGGAGAGGACCTCTCTTAACTGGTCCCGGGTGACGGTAGACGTTCCCACCATTCCTACCACGATTCCGGCGGCAAGATTGGAGAGAACGGCTGATTCGAGCAGCGTGGCGCCGGCCGCATGGGCCAGGGCCAGTGTGGCCATGACGGTGTCTCCCGCCCCCGTGACATCGTAGACGTCCTGGGCAACGGCGGGGATATGGGAGGCGTGAAGATTTTCCCCGCCTTCGAAGAGCGTCATGCCGGCTTCTCCCCGGGTGATCAGGACGGCCTCCGAGCGGGTACGGTCGAGAAGTGTCTGACCTGCCAGGAGGAGCGATCCCTCATCGCAAATTTCGATGCCGGAAGCCCGGGAGGCTTCGAGATGGTTGGGGGTCAGGAGGGTGGCCCCCGAAAAGAAGTCGATGGAGGCGATCTTGGGATCGACAAAGACCGGGACGTCCTTTTCACGCGCAAGGGCGATCATCTTCTGGACCATGGGTGGGGAGAGCATGCCTTTGGCGTAGTCCGAGAAGATGACTCCCTGAAGGTCTCCGATCCTGGCCTCAAAAAGCTCCAGCGCCAGCCGGGAAGTTGTGGAGGAGATCGTTGTCCGTACCTCTCGGTCGACCCTCAGGAGTTGCTGGTTGTGGGCCATCACCCGGCTCTTTGTCGTGGTGGGTCGGTTGTCCTCGGTCAGGAGTCCCTCCGTGTCGATGCCGGTCTGGAGCATTTCCCGGGAGAGGCGTCGGCCTTCCTCGTCATTACCCGCGACCGAGAGGATCGAGACGCCCCCTCCGAGCCGGCTGATATTGTGGGCAACGTTCGCCGCCCCTCCAAGGCGGTAGGAGTCTTCGGTGACCCCTACGACCGGAACGGGAGCCTCAGGCGAGACCCGGTCGACCTTGCCCCAGATATAGTGGTCGAGCATCACGTCGCCTACTACGAGGATGCGGACGGAGGAAAAGCTGTCCATGGTTTCAAGAAGGCGGGAGAGAAGAACCTCTCCCATCCGGTATGGGTTCACGGCAGGCTCCGGTTCAATGTTTCGGACATCTCAGTGGATGATCCGTCCGAGACGGGGAAGGCGTATGGCATCGTGTTCCTTGTTCCATGACCAGTAGATAAGAATGGCCCGTCCCACAATCTTGCGACTTTTGACGAAACCCCAGAAGCGGGAGTCGTAGGAGTCGTCACGGTTGTCCCCCATGACAAAGTAAGAATGGGGGGGGACCACCGTCTCAAAGTTGTCCCGGGGGATCTGGCTGGTTGTCCCGGGATCAATAGACTGGGTATAGGGTTCGTTTTGCAAGGCCCCGTTGACATAGACCTGTTTCTTGACGATCTGGATATGGTCTCCGGGAATGCCCACAACCCGCTTGATGAAGTCCTTTGTTTCGTCTTTCGGCCACTTGAAAACCACCACATCGCCCCTGTGGGGATGGCCGGTTCGAAAGAGGTAGCGGTCATGAAAGGGGTTCTTGATCCCGTATGAGAGCTTCGAAACGAGGATCTGGTCGCCGACAAGAAGGGTGGGGATCATCGAGCCTGAAGGGATCCTGAAGGCCTGGATGACGAAGAGCTTGAGCACCGCCGCAATGACAAATGCAGTCAGGAGTCCTTCGGTCAGCTCCCGGGCGAGGCTCTTCTTTTTGGGGGTGGGCTCTCCTTGGGGAGGAAGGGACAAAAGCGGATCGCTCACTTCTCGCGGCTCCCTTCCGAGACCCGGAGGACAGCCATGAAGGCTTCCTGGGGAACCTCGACACGCCCAATCTGCTTCATTCGCTTCTTGCCTTCCTTCTGCTTTTCGAGAAGCTTGCGCTTTCTCGTGATGTCGCCGCCGTAGCATTTTGCCAGAACATTCTTTCTCATGGCCCCGATGGTTTCGCGGGCGATGATGCGGGAGCCGATAGCCGCCTGGATGGCCACTTCAAACATCTGTCGTGGAATCACCTCTTTGAGTTTCTCCACGAGAAGGCGGCCGCGGGTATAGGCTCTGTCCTTGTGAACAATGAAAGAAAGGGCATCGACCCGCTCGCCCGAAACGAGAACGTCGACTTTTTCGAGTTCTGCCGGCCGGGTATCAAGCCATTCGTAGTCAAAGGAGGCATATCCTTTGGACAGGCTCTTGAGACGGTCGTAGAAGTCGAGAACCACTTCGTTAAGAGGCAGTTCGTACTGGACCTGGACCCGGCGTGAGTCGATATACCGGAGCTCCCGCTGGATTCCCCGCCGTTCCTGACAGAGGGTCATGACCGGCCCGAGATATTCGGTCGGCATGTAGAGGGAGCCCAGGATAAAGGGTTCGAAGATGGTGTCAATCTGGGTGACGGGGGGAAGGTCGGCGGGATTCACTACCGTGACCTCTTCTCCGCTGGTCAGTCGAACCTGGTAGACGACGGTGGGGGCGGTGCTGATGAGTGAGAGGGAAAACTCCCGCTCAAGCCGTTCCTGGACGATCTCCATGTGCAGGAGACCGAGGAAGCCGCAACGAAACCCGAATCCCAAGGCCAGCGAGCTCTCCATCTCGAAGGTGAAGGAGGCGTCGTTCATGCGGAGCTTGTCGAGCGCTTCCTTGAGGTCTTCATACTGGTCGCTGTCGGTGGGAAAGAGTCCGCAGAAGACCATGGGTTTTGTTTCCTGGAAGCCCGGATAGGGAGTCACATCTGTATTGCCGGCATCGGCGAGGGTATCTCCGATCCGGGTTTCCCTGACCGATTTGATACCGGTGACAACGAAGCCCACCTCCCCGGCGGAAAGGGAAGGAAGATCGATGCGTTTTGGGGTAAAGGCCCCTACGGACAATACCGGATGGTCCTTCCCCGTGGAGGCAAGCCGGATGGATTTTCCGGGGCGGATCTCGCCGTCGAAGACTCTCACAAGAATGACCGCTCCGAGATAGGCATCGAACCAGGAATCGAAGAGGAGAGCGCGAAGAGGTGCGGAACGGTCTCCCGAAGGGGAAGGGACCTGGTTCACGATCGCTTCGAGAACATCCGAAACCCCGATGCCCTCCTTGGCAGAGATTGGAATGGCCCCTTCGGCATCAAGACCGACAGCATCCTCAATCTGCTCTTTGGCCCGGGGAATATCCGCTCCGGGAAGGTCGATCTTGTTGATGACGGGGAGCATGTGGACGTCATTTTCGAGGGCAAGGTAGGCGTTGGCGATCGTCTGCGCCTCGACTCCCTGGGAGGCGTCCACGACAAGGAGCGCTCCTTCGCAGGCAGCCAGGGATCGGGAGACCTCGTAGGTGAAGTCGACATGGCCGGGGGTGTCAATGAGGTTGAGAAGGTAGTCCTTGCCATCCCTGGCCCGGTAGTTGAGACGCACATTGTGGGCCTTGATGGTAATGCCGCGCTCTCTTTCGAGGTCCATGGCATCGAGGATCTGCTCCCGGGATTCCCGTTTGGAGACAGCCCCCGTCAGATCGAGAAGACGGTCGGCCAGGGTCGACTTTCCATGGTCGATATGGGCGATGATGCAGAAATTGCGTATGCGTTCGATCGGATAGTCCAAGAAGCACATTCCTTATGCCCGGGCCAGGGTTGCCGGAGAGGGCGGCGGTCAGCCCATAAGCGCCTTCCGGGTCCGTCCTGGTCCGGGCTTTGATCTGATCTGTGATCAGGCTGGTTTATAGCCGGTTCGAGAGTAGTGAAGGTCCGGAGAGGACGGGGGGCCGCCAGAATCCGGGAGGGCAGGGCTCAAGACGAACGGTCAGGAACTCCACAATGCCCGAAATATCTTATCAGAGCCCCGCCATGGGTTCAAGGAATCCTCCGGGTTCTCCCGGAGGATTTAATTGGATGGGACTCAAGAAAAGAGGTTGATTTCACAATGAGATGCATGAGAGGGCCCCTTGATGGTCTCAAGGGGCCGGTGCGGGCAATTCCGGGGGGGCACGCCTTCTTTTCTGCCCGGGAAGATCGGGGGTGGCACGGGGTCAGGAGTCGCGGCGCTTCATCGGGCACGTGTTGATTCCCAGGAGGGCATAGAGTCCGCAGAATCCAATGATTCCTGTTGCAAGCGGAAGAAGGCCGATCCAGCCCCACGGTGTCTTGGGTCCGATATAGACGAGGGAGATGAGTACGACTCCCAGCAAAATGCGGATTCCCCGGTCGATGGTTCCTTCATTGGCTTTCATGAATGTCTCCTTCATGTTTTTGGTGAGAGAGCCGCTCTCCGGAGCGTTAGCGGCGTTGCCGATGACCCGTCTGGCCGGCCTGCCGCCTCTTTCTCCTTCAAGTATATCCCCGCTTAAGGTCTCGGCAAGGAGGGGGAGGTCACTGTTTCGAAGGACGGACAGAGTCGGGTGCAAGGGCACTGATCGCAAAGGGGGCGGCGGGCGAGGCAGACTGTCCGGCCGTGAAGGAGGATTCGGGAGGCGGCTGTGCCCCAGTCCTTTTTGGGAATGAGGCGCGCGAGGTCTTGTTCGACCCTCTCGGGGTCGTCGGATCGGGTAAGTCCGAGACGCCGCGAGACCCGCCCCACATGGGTGTCAACAAAGATCGCCGGTTTGGAGAATCCATGAAAAAGAACGACGCTGGCGGTTTTTCGTCCGACGCCCGGGAGGGTGATGAGCTCTTCCATGGTGCCGGGGACCTGGCCCTGGTAGCGGGAGAAGACGGCTCCCGCAAGCTCGCGTACGTGCTGAGCCTTTCTCCGAAAGAATCCCGTCGGGCGAAGGATTGCCTCCAAAGCATTGATTTCCGCTCCAGCGAGTGCTTCCGGGGTGGGGAAGCGGGAAAAGAGCTCCGGAGTGACGCGGTTAACCATTCTGTCGGTCGTCTGGGCGGAGAGAACGGTGGCCACGAGGAGCTCGAAGGGATTGTTGAAGTCGAGTTCAATCCGGGGGGCCGGGATTGACGCTGCAAGCTCGGTAAGGATCTTCCCGAGACGGAGTTTTTTCTGGGAGAGGGATTCTTCCTTCAATGAATGTCATCCCAGGGGTGTTTTTCAGGAGAGGAATGGCACAGCTCGACCATGGTGAGGACCCATTCGGCATGGCTCCAGCTGAGAGGCGATGCCGAGCGTATTTCTAGCGTCCTGGGGTGGTACTGCTCTGCAAGCATCCCTGAGCGGGTGGCTCTCGCAACAACCCAGTCAAGGAGCTCCCGGACGGTACTCGAGTGCAGAGGATCGGGGGTGGTCCGGATCAGCCATCGTACTTTCCAGAGAGTTGCGATAATCCAGGGATTTCCAGGATGTGCCGGATCTTCCCGGTAGTAGGGGTCGTTTACATAACGGATCACGCCCCCCTCGGGAAGGGTCAGCCGTTGAAAGAGGTGCTCCATGGCGGGGGCCAAACGCGGATCCTGGGGGGAGAGAAGGTCCAGCCAATAGAGGGCCGACAGGCTCGAGTCCGGAACGGGGTCGGGGGTGAAGGATCCGCTCGTTTCCAGTCTGAGTCCCCGCAAAAATGTTTGGGAACCTCCGTCAAAGAGTTTCTCCATAAGAGAGTCTTTCATGGCGAGGGCAATCTTCTCAAATCTCTGGGCAAAGGCCGCATCTCCGAACCTCTGGGCCATGCGGGAGGCGGAGTGAAGTCCCGCAATAACCGTGGCAACGGTATAGGTCCAAATACCGGCACGCTCTTCCCACAGATCATAAGAGGGGCAGGGCAGGGCGGTGTCGGAACTCCGGAAGCCGGCGAGAAATTGCGCGGACGGTAG
>JAJZCZ010000053.1 GCA_021828805.1 Nitrospirota bacterium
GGAATGGGGAGAGCTGGACTATCTGGTCGTTGACATGCCCCCCGGAACCGGCGATGCGCAGCTCTCACTCGCCCAGCTTGTGCCTGTTACCGGAGCCATTGTCGTGACAACCCCACAGGATGTGGCTCTTTCCGACTCCCGCCGGGGACTGGCCATGTTCCAGAAGGTCAACGTCCCCATTCTCGGGATCGTTGAGAACATGAGCTCTTTCCATTGCCCCAACTGCCATCACGAGACACCGATATTCTCCACCGGAGGGGGCGAACACGCCGCGATAGAACTCAAGGTTCCCTTCCTCGGCCGGATTCCTATTGACCTCGCCATCCGTGAGGCGGGAGACTCAGGGCGCCCCATCGGTATGACACACCCGGAAAGCCCGCTGTCGGAGACTTATCTGAAAATCGCCGGAAACATCGCCTCCCGCATCAGCATCCTCAACTCTGAATACCAGCCGATCACCCTGGGGAACCTGGCCCAGGCCACCTAAAAGTCATGGGAGGGGAAGCAGAAACTCCCCTCCCGTCTTTCTCGAAGGACGCCCATGGACCCTCTCAAGGTGCAGCGCCTGGCCGACTTCGATGCCCGGCACACCGACTACAGAAAGGCCCGATTCCTCTCCGCCCGCGCCTATGAGAATACGCTCGGAGGAGGCGAGGCCCCGGCTTCAACCGGAAGCCCCGAAGACTGGAAAGTCTGGGAGGAGGCCATCTCTGCTGAACTTGAAGCCTTCGTGGATCTCAAGGAGGCATGGGAAGCCCTCCGGAGAAATGAGCCCTGGAGTGCCCCCTGACTCCCTCTTTCCCGCGTATTGCCCTTCTTTTGACCTATGACGGTCGGGACTTTGCCGGCTGGCAGGTACAACCGGACCGGCAGACCGTTCAGGGACTCCTGGGAGACGCCCTCTCCCGTCTTTTTGGCACCCCGGTGGGAGTCACCGGAGCCGGACGGACCGACGCCGGCGTCTCCGCCTGGGGACAGGTGGCCCACGCCGACCTCCCGGAAGGCTCATCCCTCCCTGTAGACAGAATCCCCCGGATCCTCAATACCCGACTCCCGAAAAGCCTCCGGATCCTCGACTGCCAACGCGTCCCTTCTTCCTTCCACGCCAGACACAGCGCCCGGGGCAAGATCTATCGCTATGCCTTCCGGCGCCTTCCGGCACCTCTTGATCACCACCCTCTGCTCACTCCCTTCTCCACGCCTCTCCCCCCCGCCTTCTCCCTGGCCCGGGCGAAAGAAGCGGCGGAGTACTTTATCGGAACCCACGACTTTCGCCACTTCTCCGTGACTTCTTCTCTTCCGGAAGACAGCACCCGCCGGATCGACCGGATCCTCTGGGAAGAGAGCCAGGCCGGGGTCGTCCTCTGGGTTACGGGACCGGGATTTCTTCACAAGATGGTACGTATGGTCGGTGGGTATCTCCTGGAGGCAGCCGAAGGACATCGCTCCCTGACAGAAATTTCCGGTCTGCTCAAAAAGAGCTCACCCCCTCCCTTTCGGGCCATCGCTCCCCTTCCCCCTGCCGGTCTGTCTCTTGCCCGCGTCCTTTACGATCACGACCCGTTCGACCCCCGGGCCCAAACCTGCTATCCTTCAGACCATGCGACCCCGGACCTCCCTCCCGTGAAAGGCGGTACCGACTCCCATGGATAAATCCTCCCCCCACACCTTCGCAAGGATCGGCAGAACACCCTCGCCCCTTGTACTTGGTGGAGGCTCCTGGGGCACCGCCCTGGCTGTGCACCTTGCGATGGCAGGATCCTCCCCGACACTCTGGGTCCGGGACCCGATCCTGGCGCAGGATATCGTCCGCACCCGGGAGAACCGCGTCTATCTTCCGGGCATTCTCCTGCCGGAGAATCTCACGGTGACCCCCGATCTTGAAGAGGCGCTCTCCCGGGCCACCCTTCTCGTTGTGGCCATTCCCTGCCAGTCCTGCCGTCAGGTTCTCTCACGGGTGTCAGAGATTCTCCCCCGCCCCCTTCCCCTGGCCGGGGCGACCAAAGGTATTGAAACAACGACACTCGCCACTGTCTCCGAGATCTGCCGCGAGGTCTACTCGCCCGATCCCTCGGACTACGCCATCCTCTCCGGGCCGTCGTTCGCCCGGGAGGTTGTCGAAAAAAAACCGACCGCGATCGTCTCCGCCTCCCCCGACCCGAACCTGGCAAGCGACCTCCAGCACCTCTTCAACGCCCCCTGGTTCAAGGTCTATACACGTCGGGATGTCCGGGGGATTGAGCTGGCAGGGGCCATGAAAAATGTTCTGGCCATCGCCACGGGAATCTCTGACGGCATGCGTCTTGGAGATAATGCCCGCGCCGCCCTGATCACCCGGGGGCTGGCCGAGATGACCCGACTCGGCGTCCGGATGGGCGCCGACCCCCTCACCTTCTCCGGCCTTGCCGGGGTGGGAGACCTTCTCCTGACCGCCACAGGAGACAAGAGCCGGAACCGGAGAGTCGGACTCCGACTGGGGGAAGGGCACCCCCTGGCCTCGACCCTGGTGGAGGTGGGACAGGTGGCGGAGGGGGTCACCACGGCCGCCTCCGCCCATGCCCTGGCCGAAAAGGTGGGGGTGGAGCTCCCCATTGCCCGGGCCGTCTACCGGATTCTCCACGAAAACGCCGACCTCGGGACGACACTGTCAGCGCTGATGCGACGACCCCTTCGCTCGGAAGAAGAATACGATCTTTGACCGGCCGGGAGACATCCGGCCTTACATACAGGAGACCCCATGATCCTTCCCCAGAGCATTGATGCCCCCACCCCCTCCACCATCCGGGTCCAGTGGCGCGACGGCCACCAGTCCCTTTACTCCTCCAGAGAACTTCGGATCCAGTGCCCCTGTGCTTCCTGCGTCAACGAATGGACCGGCGAGAGAACAGTTCGGGAAGAGGCGATCCCCGCAGACATTCGGCCAACAACATGGAACCTGGTCGGACAGTATGCGCTGTCTATTGGATTCTCAGACGGACACAACACGGGGATTTACTCTTTCGATCTTCTGAGAGGATTCTGCCCCTGCGATCTCTGCCGTGCAGAGCACCACAAGCACAAGAGATGACCGGGCGGGATATGGTAGGATAGGGCCAAAAGAAATGGGGAGGGGTGACCCTTCCCGACATGATCCCGGAACCTTCTTGCCGATAAAGGAGAGAGACTTGGGAAAGGAAGCGCTTCTGATTCTCGTGAGACATGGGGAGAGCGTCTGGAACAAGGAGAACCGTCTTACCGGATGGGTCGATGTAGATCTGACCCCGCTCGGCATGGAAGAGGCCCGGCGCGCAGGACAGCATCTCAAGAGCTACCCTGTCGTTCGCGCCTTCACCTCCGGGCTCAAGCGCGCCCAGAAAACCCTTGATCTCATCCTTGAGACTTCAGGCCACCGGGGTCTCCCCGTGGAGCGCTCCGAAGCGCTGAACGAACGTCATTACGGAGACCTTCAGGGTCTCGACAAGGCAGAGACGGCAAAGAAGTACGGGGATGCGCAGGTCCATATCTGGAGAAGAAGCTACGATGTGGCTCCTCCCGGGGGAGAGAGCCTTAAAACGACAAAAGACCGGGTCCTCCCCTACGTTCACAAGGAAATCCTTCCCGCCCTGCAAAAGGGCGAAAACTGCCTCGTGGTCGCTCACGGGAACTCTCTCCGGGCCATGATCATGGAAATCGAGGCCCTGACAAAAGAGCAGATCCTCGAGGTGAATATCCCCACAGCCACCCCCATCGTCTACAGGTTGGGCCTCGTTCCTGGCACATCTCCCATCCCTGGACTTCCCGGCATCGATATCCGGGAGAAAAAGACCCTCGATGGCCCAGCAGGATGATGACCGGGAGGATGCCCGTCACCGCCGCCTCAAGATCCTGATCCTGATCATCAAGGCCGGGTTCGGGATCCTTCTTTTCTATTCGGTCTGGGGCTACCTGCACTCTCCCGCCTGACCCTCCCTGAAACAAGACCGGCGTTATGTCTCACGCCGGTCGCTCTCTCAAAAGAAAAAAGGCCAAGGTTTCCCTTGGCCTTTTCTTGTAAAGCACGTGATCCTTGCGGAATCACTTAGTGAAAGAGCGCGCCGCCGTGGCTTGAAGACCCCATGAAAAAGAGCATCGGGATCGAGAGCATCACGTTAACCCGGCTGGCAAGAAAGGCCACGCGGGCTGCTTTGGCTTTTTCGGCAGCCTCGGCAGGAACCAGTCCGATCACCCTCTTCTGGTTCGGCCAGATCAAACCCCAAACGTTAAAGAGCATGATGGTTCCCAGCCATGCGCCCATCCCGATGATGGCGGCTCCACCCTGCAAGGTATAGGCCTGCACAAGGATGTGACGCTGCCCCAGGATGGAGAGGCCGAAAAGAACGGTCAGAAGGGCGGCCCAGCGGAAAAAGAGAAGCGCCCGGGGGACGAGATGCTTGAAGGCGTCGGCCTTGGCTTCGGGAGAGGCCGCCTTGAGGAAGGCTCCCTGAACAAAGTTGAAGTAGTAGAGAAGACCGATCCACATGATGCCGGCCAGAAAGTGAAACCAGCGTACGATAAGCTCCGTTGCCTGATGTTCCATGGATGAACTCCTTGTTGGGACAATGTCCGTTGATCAGATGAAGACGGTCTAGTGGTTAACGAGCCCCTTAACGACAAAAAACAGGATGCCCGTCAGCACAAATCCCGAGATGACGGTTCCCCAAAGGGAGTCGAGTGGGTTTTTCATGAGATTCCTCCTGAAGTACGTGTGAACATTCTTTTGACCGGGACACCTTACGGGTCACTGGCGGTATCTGGCGAATCCTTCACAACGATGTCGGATCACGCAAACCATGATCTTACAAGAATAATGGCAGACAGGATCTCTTGTCAATTTGCAGGGGAAGGTGGACGCGTGATAACCTTCGGTGAATCAGACTCCCCCCTCCCCCTGCCGGAGTGGCGAAACAGGCAGACGCAAGGGACTTAAAATCCCTCGGCCGCAAGGCCATACCGGTTCGATCCCGGTCTCCGGCACCAGCATTTTGACCAATATTTAGAAACCTGCTATAAACTCCGATATCCCAATCACCTCTCAGGCCGCACTCACATGTACGTCCACACGGATTCCCACTTTAGAAAGCATCTTCACCAGGGCATCGATGCTGAACTTCTGAATTCTCCCCTGAAGGAGATCGTTCAGCCGGGGTTGGGTGACTCCCATCTTTTTCGCCGCCTCTCTTTGGCTCAACGTCGACTTTTCGACAAACCGTTCCACTTCGATCATCAATCTGGAGCGGATCATGAGATGCTTCGACTCAGTCTTCGAAAACCCCAGATCCTTGAAAACATTCTCCGCCCCTTCTTCCCACTCTGGATTCATGTCCGTCTCTCCTTGTTCAACTAAAACCATCTTTCTCGAGCCAACTCAAGATCCCGAGGGGATGTTTTATCTTTTCGACTGACACTTGGACTTCGCCGCATCGATCGTGCGGGACTTCTCATCAAGAATCTTATGTTCGACCAGAACCGTCCTCATCCTGAGAAGAAAATCGAGGAACTGCTCCTGCTCCTTTTCGGAGAAGACATCAAAAATGCGAGAGACCCGGTCCTTAAATGCCGAACAGTTCTCGGAACCAAACTCTTTCTCGGCCTTCGGAGTCAATGCAATGATGGTGGCCCGCCGGTCTGTGGGATGATGACGACGCTGGACCATTCCCTCGGCCTCGAGAGCATCGACCAGTGCCGTCACGTTTGTCGCCGTGACACCCAGACGATCCCGGAGGCTGCTCATCACCATCGGACCGTATTCGTAGAGGATACCCATCAGGTAGAGGCGCTTCGGAGTAAATCCGGACCGCTCCATATGGGCTTCCGCCCATCTGACAAAGGCCGGACCCAGCATCCAGAAGAGTGTCAGAAGCTGGAATCGGACAGGGAGCTCCTCTTCTGTTATCGAACAGGCATTTTTTTGAGTCTCTGAGTTCATGGGGTCCTCCTTCCCTTCTTCTCAATCATACCAAAAATTTCTAACATAGATAGTTCATATATTGACGAGATGGAGTTTCTAGCATTACACTTGAGAAGATTAGGAAAAAGAGATTTCCATGACGAGTGGCAGGGGAAGGGATCGCCGCTTCGATGAACCGATTGCAGGACACGTGCATGCTCTTACTGAACACCTCCCATGTTCCCTTCCTTACTCGCGGCCTCACCGCCTCCGCGACAGCCTTGCTTGTCTTTTTTACCCTGACCGGATGCGAGGTCGGGCCAAACTTTCATCACCCCTCGCCTCCCAAGACAAAGCAATATACCAAGGAAGCCCTTCCGAAGAGTGTCTCGGTAGCGACAAACGGAAAAAAGGTGATTCAGACATTCCATCCGGGGGGAGATATTCCTGGAGAGTGGTGGACACTTTTTCACTCCAAGACCCTGAACAAGCTTGTCGAGCAGGCCCTCATCTCAAATCCGACGATGCAGGCCGCCGAGCAGTCCCTGATCCAGGCCATGGAGAATGTGGGGGTCGGCGAAGGATCTTTCTTTCCAAGCTCAACAGGCACCCTGAACACGACCCAGCAGTTCTTTAACGGCGCCGCCTTCGGAGCCCCCTTTCTCTCCAACCTCTTTACCCTCAACACAGGGAATGTCACGGTCTCCTACACCCTCGATGTCTTCGGAGGCATCCAGCGCCAGGTCGAATCCCTCAAGGCTCAGGCCGAATACCAGCGATACCAGCTTGAAGCGGCCTACCTCACCCTCACCTCCAATATTGTGCTGACAGCGATCATGGAGTCCTCCTATCGGGCCCAGATCGATGCCACGCGCCAGATCATCCGTCTTTTGGACGCCGATCTCGCCATCGTTCGCCGGCAGTATGCCATCGGATTCGCCTCCCGAACCGCGGTCCTGACCCAGAAGACCCTCCTCGACCAGGAGAAGGCCCTGCTCCCGGGACTTGAAAAGCAGCTGGCCCTCGAGCGCCACCAGATGGCGGTTTACCTGGGACGCTTTCCCAATGAGAGGATCGGAGACGACTTTCGCCTCGACCAGCTCACCCTCCCCGGAGAGCTTCCAGTGAGCCTCCCCTCCGCCCTGGTCGAGCACCGTCCGGACATTCGCTCGGCGGAGGAGCAGCTCCATTCCGCGAGTGCCCAGATCGGGGTGGCCACCGCCAATATGCTCCCCCAGATCTCTCTGACAGGAAACTATGGAAGCGAAAGCATCACCGGATACTTCTCTCCGGGAAGCCAGTTCTGGTCCTGGGGGCCAAGCATCACGAACCCCATTTTTCAAGAATATACCCTCTACCATCAGAAAAAGGCGGCCATCGCGGCATTTCGCAAAGCCAAGGCCCAATACCAGAGCACGATTCTCCAGGCCTTTCAGAATGTCGCCGACTCTCTCCGGGCCATCCGGGCGGACGCAGAAGCACTCAACGCGCAAACAGATGCGGAGGAGGCCGCCAAGGAGGGCCTTCACATTGCCGAGAATCAGTTCGTGGTCGGCGCCATCGGCTATCCCGAGCTCTACAACTCTCAGCGAACCTACCAGCAGTCCCTTATCAACCTGATCCAGGCCCGGGCCACCTCCTATGCCGACACCGTCGCTCTCTTTCAGGCACTGGGAGGGGGCTGGTGGAATCTGCCAAGCTCCGCCCCGAAACCACTCCGTGTTGCCAAGACCGGCAAGGTTCACGGATAAACTTCCGGCAGCGGCACACTAACATCCAAACGTTTACTCAGGGGCCTCTCACACCATGGTGAGTTTTTTTCTCAAGCGACCAATCTTCGCCGGAGTTGTGGCGATCATAATGGTCCTGACCGGACTGATCTCCTTCAAGCTGCTGCCGGTCTCGCAATTTCCCGAGATCGTCCCTCCCCAGATATCCGTCACGGCCAACTATCCCGGTGCCAGCGCCAAAGTGGTCGCCGACACGGTGACCACACCCCTTGAAGAGGTAATCAGCGGCGTTCCCGGGATGGCCTACATGTCATCGAACAGCTCAAACGACGGAAGCTCCACCATTACCATCACCTTCAATGTCGGCTACCCCATCGACATCGCTGCGGTGGACGTCCAGAACCGTATCTCCCAGGCCACCCCCCAGCTTCCGGCCATCGTCAACCAGGGCGGAATTGTCGTTGCAAAGAGGAATCCGAACTTTGTCCTTATCGTCAATCTAATCTCTCCAGACGAATCGATTGACCCGGTCACCCTCAGCAACTATGCCTACCTCCAGGTGGTGGATCCCCTCAAGCGTCTTCCCGGGGTCAGTGATGCCCAGATTTTTGGAGAACGCCGATACTCCATGCGTGTCTGGGTTGACCCGGACAAGCTCTCCCGCCTGGGAATCACAGCGGTCGACGTTCAGAATGCCATTGCGGAACAGAACATCCAGGTTGCCGCCGGCAAAATTGGACAGTCTCCGGCCCCCAAGGGAACCCCCTTTGAATTCCAGGTCAATGCCCTGGGCCGTCTGAATACACCTAAAGAGTTTGGCAAGATCATCCTCAAGGCAGGAACCGCAAGTAACGCGACTGTGCGCCTTCGGGATGTGGCCAGGATCGAGCTGGGGGCGCTCCAGTACAGTTCGGCGGCTCACCTCGACAACCATCCGACGATTACGATCGGCATCTTTCAGACGCCAGGCTCCAACGCCCTCGACCTCGACCATGCCGTCAAGGCCAAGATGGCCGAAATCTCAAAACGATTCCCCAAGGGAATGGCCTACTCGATCAAGTACGACACGACCATGTTTGTCTCTGCCTCCATGCGTGAAGTCGTCTTCACCCTGGTGGAGGCCCTCTTCCTTGTGATGGTTGTGGTTTTTCTCTTCCTCCAGAGCTGGCGGACGATGGTCATTGCCGGAATCGCCATCCCCGTCTCTCTCATCGGAACCCTCACCATCATGAAGATCGTGGGCTTTTCCCTCAACACGGTGAGCCTTCTGGGAATGGTCCTGGCAATCGGTCTTGTGGTGGATGACGCCATCGTAGTCGTGGAAAATGTCGAACGGCAGCTTGAGCACGGGAAGTCCCCGGAGGAAGGGGTCAGAATCGCCATGGACGAGGTCACCGGTCCCATCATCGCCACATCGGCGGTCTTGGGAGCGGTCTTCGTACCGGTAGGGTTTTTACCGGGGATTACCGGAGAGCTCTACCGCCAGTTCGCACTGACGATTGCCATCTCGGTGGGCCTGTCAGCCTTCAACTCCCTGACGCTCACGCCTGCCCTCTCCGGGTGGCTCCTCCGCTACCGCGGCCCCTCCGACTTTGTCGTATTCAAGAAGTTCAACGAGATCTTCAACCGTCTCCGGGACGGCTATGCACGGATGATCCACAAAGCCATTGAGGCCCGCTGGTATGCCCTGGGGATCTTTCTGGGCGGAATCATCATGACCTACGGACTCTTTGTCCGCGTTCCCCGGACCTTTCTTCCGGTGGAAGACCAGGGATACTTCTTCATCATCATCCAGCTTCCCGATGGAGCCTCTCTCGAACGCACCGAAGATGTGGCCCAAAAGGTCCGAAACACCCTCCTGGCAACCCCGGGGGTGGATCATGTCGTCTCGATCAGCGGCTTCAACTTCCTGACCTTTGCCAACCAGTCCAACAGCGCGGCGGAGTTCGCGATACTCAAACCGTGGGATGAAAGAGGGCGCTACAGAACGGCCTCCATGATCGTCTCGGAGGTTCGCCCCAAGCTTTTGATGATCCCTGAAGGGCTCGCTCTCAGCTTCGACCCTCCCTCCATTCCCGGACTGGGGACGACCGGAGGCTTCGAGTTCGAAGTGGAAGACCTGACGGGCAAGGGTCCCCGTGCCCTCGACGCCGCCACGCACGCCCTGATCGCCGAGGCCAAAAAACAGCCAGAGATCGACGGTCGACAGGTTTTTACCTCCTTCAGTACCTCGACCCCCCAGTTTGACTACGACCTTGACCGCACCAAAGCCAAACTGCTCGGACTGAACCTTCCGGACATCTTTAATACCCTCCAGATCTACCTTGGATCGCTTTATGTCAACGACTTTAATCTGTATGGACGCACCTTCCGGGTTACCGTCCAGGCTGACAAATCCGCCCGGGGAACCCCTCAGGATCTCTCGCGCCTCTATGTCCGGAACTCCTCCGGCGGCATGATTCCCCTTGATACCCTGGGACGCCTTCGCCCCACTGTCGGACCGGAGACCGTGGCCCACTATAATATTTACGGCTCGGCCCAAATCAGCGGCGGACCGGCTCCCGGCTTCAGCTCGGGAGACGCCATCACCGCCATGGAGCGCGCCGCCAGGATCTCCCTGACAAAAGACTTCGGGTACGAATGGACCGGCATCACCTATCAGGAACTCAAGGTCGGATCCGTGCAAAAAATCGTCTTCGGGATCTCCCTGGTCTTCGTCTTCCTCTTTCTCGCCGCCCTGTATGAGAGCTGGTCGATGCCGTTCATGGTGATCCTGGCCGTCCCGCTCGCCATCTTCGGCGCCATCTTTGCAACATGGATTCGCGGAAAACAGCTGGACGTCTTTACGCAGATCGGATTCGTCATGCTCATCGGCCTGTCTGCGAAGAATGCCATCCTGATCGTCGAGTTCGCCAGAAGGCTCAGAGAGAGGGGCGCATCAATCATCGACGCGGCGATGGAAGCCGGACGTCTCCGGCTTCGACCGATCCTGATGACAGCCTTTGCCTTTATTCTCGGAGTCATCCCCCTGATGTTCGCCAGCGGAGCCGGTGCCGCCAGCCGGCAATCAATTGGAACGACCGTTTTTGGAGGCATGCTGGCCGCCACCATTCTCAGCCTCGGCTTCGTTCCCATTTTCTATGCGGTGATTGAACGATTCAGGGAGCGGGGCAAGGAACCGTCAATACCTCCTCCCCCTCACACGAGATGACAGTCCCAGCCCCCCGGACCCCCAGGGTCTGGCAGAAGACCGGAGAAAGATAACAATGCGAAAGCTCTCGAGACTTCAGACAGGTGTTCTTCTTTTTATTGGCGTGGCCATTCTCTTTGTCCTGCAAGGAGAATTTCACCTCTTTCACTTCAGCGGCTTTGGCTCAGGCCAAAAGCCCGCTCTATTCCGGATGCCGGTTCCCGTGGCCGCGGTGGAGAGTAAAACCGTTCCGGTGACAAAAGACTACGTGGGAACGACCGAGGCCATCCGGAATATCACCCTCCAGTCCATGGTGACCGGCTACCTCACAAAACAGCTTGTCTCTGATGGCTCAGACGTCAAAAAAGGTGCCATC
>JAJZCZ010000054.1 GCA_021828805.1 Nitrospirota bacterium
TCCGTCCATTGCCATCCATATAGGGATGAACAAATCCAAACATGAAATGCACCAGGATGCCCTGAATGAAGGAATCCGGCTCACTCTCCATCAAATCAAACATCTTTTCCATGAGATCGGGAACGGCATCGGGTCGGGGCGGAACATGCTGTGATGTTTTTAAATAAACATTGTTGTTGCGGTAACCGGATAAATGCTCCGGCTTCAGAATTCCGGATTGAACGGAGGGAGCAAATAGCTCCGAATACCATATGTGATGATCGCTTCTTATCCTTTTCACAACAGTTCTAGGATCTGAAACACTTCCCTCCGCCATCGAGTTCCTGATCGTTTCCAAGACGGCCTTGAAGGCCATATAGTATCCTTTGGCCGCCAGCGCCGAGCGCTCCCTTTCGTCGTCAGGCCTGACCTCCGGAGCCCACAGTCCGGAAGCAATTTTCCGAATCAGATCAGGCGTGACCAAATATCCTTCTATCGAGAGCGAGTTATAGGCATCCTCCGTATACTTATCCTTAATATCGGACTCGACTGACGCAAACCCGGCAAGATTTTTTGAGAGAGGATTTTTCAAAAAAACACTTTCAACGGTATTCCGGTAATTATTCCAAAGGGCCTCAATTCTCGCCACATGCGGCGATCTGATCCGGGTCTCACGAAAGAGGGGTTGCGTGTCGAAAGGATTCGATTCGATGACCTCATACCCTGCACTCTTCAGAGCGGAAAAGATCCGGTCGGCATAGAGACTGTTTCCCAGGTGGCGATAGGCGCCTCCAAGTCTTCCGGCAATGGTCGTTGCCCCTTTTTCAAGCAGGCGTCTGATGAGAGGCGCCGGATCCGAAAGAGATTTCATGGCAATCTCCGCCACACCGGAATGACTTTTAAAGAAAGATCCGGAAACTCGTGTCAACGCCTCATGGACACTCATAACATTTAAATTGTTTACCTTCTTGACCTCTCTCGGGAAATTTTTCGCATCAACATAGAGCGTGAGTGTATTTCCAAACGAAAGCGAAACGGTACGATTTCCCCCGTTCTTCATCATGACGGTCATCGATTGAGGAGTGGATGTTCTGCCTGTCTCAAGAAAGAGAGAGTCCTCTGACGAAAGGCAGTAATCATCCTTGCAGCACTCGGCCAGGTACAAAGAGACAAATGTCCAGAACCTGGAATCCCATTGGGCCTTTAATGCATCGGGCTCCGTGGGTTTGGTGATCAGATACCATCCGTTCATAATCTCTCGAAGAAACCCCGAGTGCCTCAATCGCTCAAAATGGGATCGAGAAATATCCGACGACTTAAGGATTCCCGAATCTCCCGTTTTCTTCATGAGAGCAGCCAGCGACTCTGAGAGAAGCTCGTTCGGCCTTTTCTTTGACACGTTCATCCTTTTCATCCGGTTTTGGAATCGGAAATTAAGCTCTTTATGCTGGAAGCGGCCCTTTCATTGACTCTGCATTTACGCACGAAACATACTCTACTTTTTAGAATTATTCAACACATACAAACAAATAAAAACAATCATAGCGTCATTCCTCGACAAAAAAATAATGTCTTCGTGTTTTTCTCCTGAGGGAAGCATGACGATTTTTGTCCCGACTTATTCGATCGGAACGGTCGTCCAATAGCATTGTGGACCTGAAAAACGGACAACCCGCATCCAGGATCAAACGGCTTCAAGCCCATCGATCTCCGGGCCACAGCTGCGATCAGGGAAACAATGTGCGACAGGAGCTTTCACCATCCTGTCTCCAGCGGGCCGGACTTTGGAGGAGAGGAACGACTCTCCGGGATTGAGGTACGAAGAGGCGGGGAGGGCGGGGAGAACACGGAGCGGTCTTTGGCCCGGAAAGATCCTTCAGCCGGCGATCCGAGCCCACTCCTCTTTGTCGTTCTGGAGATAGACGGGAAGAGGCGCCAGGAGACCGGCCAGAGTTCCGGGGTTGAAGGAGGTGGCACGGTCGGAGGTTCCCGGTCGGGGGCAGAGAAGAAGGGCCTCTGCCGGAAACCCCTCGACAGACAGGATCCGAAGCGCGGAAAGTGTTCCGGAGAGTGTTCCAAGGTGGGGATGAGAGACGAGGAGAATGCGGGCAGGAAGCCCCACGGCACGAGCCAGGGAGAGAATCCCGCTTCCGTCTTCGAAAAAGGGAGAGAGAACCCCGCCGGAGCCCTCCACAACCACCCGCCGGCCGGCCTCCACATGTGATCGTAACCGGGCCGCCAAAGCCTCCCGGTTGAGGGTCCTCCCCTCAAGCCGGGCGGCCGTCATGGGGTCAAGCGGCTCCCGGAAGGAGTCCCCTTCCCAGACGGCGGACGGGTCGGCCCCCGCCGCCAGATATCGCAGGATATCCCTGTCTTCTCGCTCCTCCGGAACTGTTGCTACCCCTGTCTGGGCCGCCTTCACAAACAAAAGGTCCGGATCGTTCCCATGGGTGCGGACGATGGACTCCATGACGCGGGTCTTGCCGACCTCGGTATCGGTGGCCAGAACGAACAGGAGGGAGCGGGCGGGAGACTCAGGAGGAAAGAACGTCACGGACGGCCCCGATCACCCTCTCCTGCTCTTCATCGGTCAGCTCAGGGAAGACCGGAAGGGAGACGACCTCCCGTGACAGGGCTTCGGAGACAGAGAGAGGTCCATGGATGGTCGGATTGTCCGAAAAAGCCTTCTGGCAGTGGAGGGGAATCGGATAGTAGACCTCCGATCCGATGGAGCGCTCAGACAAAAAGGCTCTCATCCGATCGCGCCGGCCCTCCCTCAAGACCCGGAGTGTATACTGGTGGTAGACGTGGCCCGACCGGCCCCCGGCAAGCTCCGGATCCACAGGAACGGTCACCCCCGGAAGGCCCGAAAAGGACTCATTGTAACGCCGTGCCAGCTCCTGGCGTCGCCGGGTCCAGCCGTCGAGGCGAGAGAGCTTGACGGACAGGACTCGGGCCTGAAGAGCATCAAGACGGGCATTCATCCCCATCTCTTCATGTTCGTATCTCTTCCGGGAGCCGTGGACCCGAAGGCGAAGACAGTGGTCGGCAATCGCCGGGTCGTTCGCAGTGATCATCCCCGCATCCCCGGCGGCTCCAAGATTTTTCGTGGGAAAGAAAGAGTAGGCAACGGCCTGACTGAAAACCCCGGGAGGGCGTCCCTGAAAGGTTGCCCCCACTGACTGGCAGGCATCCTCGACGACAAAGAGGCCGTGGCGCTGCGCCACTCCGGAAAGCGCCTCCATATCGACCATCCGGCCATAGAGGTGCACCGGAAGAAGCCCGGCCACAGGGATCTCTCCCCGGCGGGTGCGAAGCGAGCCATGGCCGGAGACGGCCGTCTCCCTCCCCAGAAAGTCCTCGACAATCCTCGGCGTCATCAGATAGCTCGCGGGGTCGACATCTACAAAGATGGGAACGCCCCCCGCCAGAACCACCGCTCCCGCCGTGGCAAAAAAGGTAAAGGAGGGCACCAGAACCCCTTGCCCCGGCCGAAGGCCCGCGGCCAGAAGGGCCACGACCAGCGCATCTGTGCCCGAAGAGACTCCGATCGAGCGACCCACCCCCAGGGTCTTCGAAAAGGCCTCTTCAAAGGAAGAAACCGCCTCTCCCAGAATAAACTGCTGGGAGCGAAACAGAGGCACTACCGCCGCGAGCATCTCCCCTTCCATGGAGGAGAACTGGCGGGTCAGGTCAAAGAACGGCACAGGAATATTCGTCACGACAAGTCCTCTGAGACAGGGGGGATCGATTGTGGCCGGAGGGCCGGAGAGGAAAGAGAGGCGCCACGCCCGACAGAAGATCCGGAGGAGGCCCTGTGCCGTCCTCCCCGCCGGGACGGAAGCGGGGGGATCCGGAGGAGGGTCCCCCAGGGAATCATGTTGGGATTGGTCACGAGCGAACGGTTTTCATGGAGAAGAAGCCGCCAGAGACGGGGCGTCCCGTAGACATTCTCCTTGGCGGAAATAGACTGCAGGGTATCGCCCTCGTGGACCCGGTAGAGAGCCAGACGGCCGGACTTCGGATGAATCTGTCCGTAAAGCGTGACCGCCTTCCTGAGGGCAGGGATAAAAGAAGAGTCGATCTTCCCGTACCAGGTGAGATAGCGAAGCACACGGCGATGGTGGAGGGGATGAGTCAGGATCCCCGCGCGCATGTGGTCCCGGGAGTGGGTCAGAAGCAGGCGGGTGAGATCGCGGGCATCCTCTCCCCGGCTCCCCTCTCCCGCTCCCACAAGAATGGAGCGGAGCAGAGTCAGACGGGCGGAGTTTTTTGTGTCTCCGGGAGAGAGGGCAAGATGGTGCTCGATACGGCCCATGTGGTCCAGCACCGTCGGATCGTGAGGCATGGCCGCAAGCGCTTGCGACTCTTCCCGAAGAGCCTTGGCAAAATGCCCCTGCCGGTCATAGAGCCAGCCCAGGCTGTCGCGGTAGGCCCCGTTTTTCGGATCGTCTGTCAGGGCACGAAGGATCATGTAGCGGGCCCCCACCAGATCTCCCTTCATCAGGACTTCGGTATACCCCAGATAGTTCAGGGCATCGGCAAACTTCCGGTCGACAGCAAGGGAGCGATGCAGGAGGTCCAGAACCTTGGGAAGGTAGCGCTTGTGGTCCCACTGGTCATAGATGATGGCTTCGTTGAAAAGAAGAATCGGATTTTTCTGGGAAATCTTGCGGGCCCGGCGGATCTCCTCAATGGCCTCGGGGAAGCGCTTCTGGTCCATGCGGGCCAGGGACAGGGAAAAGGGAATCTCCCAGCGCTCCGTAGAGAGGCTCTCTGCCTCTTCGAGATAGACGATGGCCTTGGTATTGTTTTCCAGCCGGCGATAGAGATCTCCCAGATCGTAGGAGCCCTCGTAGAGGTTGGGAAAACGATGGATCATGAGCCGGTAGGTGGCGATGGCCCTTGTGAAGTGAAGCGATTTTTCGTAGACCGATCCCAAAAAGGAGAGGAGACGCGGATCCTCTGGGTGGCTCTTGAGGATCCCTTCAATCTGCCGGATGGCCTCGTCGTAGCGGCTCTCCTGGACAAGAAGTGACGAAAGGATGAGCGGGAGGCGGTTGTTCCGGGGGTGCTCGGAAATGGCCCGTTTAAGAAGGTTGACCGCCTGGGGATAGAGCTTGAGGGAAAAATAGGTTTTGAGAAGCTTGACTTCAAGGTCGATCCGGCCGACATCCTCCAGGGAGAGAAGCTTTTCGTAGGGTGTCCGGGCATCCTCCCAGTCTCCCTGCTTGGAGAAGAGATCCCCCAGGGCTCCCAGTGCCGGGGCAAAGCGCGGATTTCTCTGGAGGGAAAGCCGGTAGAGGAGCATCGCTTTGTCGATGTTCCCGTTTCTCTCCTCCTGAAACCCAAGGTAAAAAGGGAGGTAGTCGGAACTCTTCGAACGCCGGACTCCCTCCTCCAGGATCGACCGGCTCCGTTCCGGATGCCCCATTTTGGAGTAGACGTCGGAGAGGGCGATGTAGGCCTCGTCCTTCAGGGGGTCCAGAGTCAGAACATGCTTGCGGTAAACGTTCACAATCTGCCGGAGAACGGCCTTGCGTTTCTCCGGATCGGGCTCCTGCGCGGCAGAAATCTGAAGAATTGTTCCCAGAACGAGCCAGGGACCCAGCCGGCTCGGATGACTCGATGCTACCTGCCGGGCCTGGGCCTTGGCACCCTTAAGATCTCCCGTTTTGAGCAGAACCCGGGCCTTCAAAAGACCCAGGTAGACCGAGGAGGGACGGTAGGTGAGAGCCTTTTCCACCTCGTCCTTGGCCAGATAGGGGTTGTCGAGGGTGAGGGCGACATCCGCGGCAATCTCATGATAGTAAGCCTGCCACGGATAGGCGGGATCGGCATGGCCAACGCTGCCAAGAGAGATCCTTGTCTCCTGTTGCAGGCCGTTTGGCCGATGGCCGGATCCCGACTCCGAAGTCGTGGGCCCACCGGACGGTGGAAGGCTTTGGCATGCGGAGAGCAAGGTCGCCGAAGACAGGATGACAGCGGCGCACAACCTGAGAGGGAGAGACATTAAAACCTCGCTTGAACGATGCGAAAGAGGGTCTCCCCGACTTTCTGATCCGGACCTGCGTAAATTGGGCCCGGCCTATTTTGATTGGATAAGGGACTCGCTCTCCAGAGCATGGCCCTCGCGGCGGGAGCGGATCTCCCTCATGTCCTGCCCGAGTACAGCTCCGGGAATATAGTCAAAGACCTTCCCGACAACGATCTCCTTTGCCGATACTGTCGAGGAGGCATAGGAGAGAGCAAGAATCTTCGGGGCGGCCGAAAAAAGCCCTGCAAGGGAGCCGGGCCAGCGAACATCGACCGTCACCATGGAAAACCCCTGTCCCAGATCGCAGCGGGCGTGAACGATTCCTCCCCGGGAATCCAGGAAGGGGATCGACTTTTTCACGGGAAAACGTATTCCCGGAGAGAGCCGCAGGAAGACTCCTTCGCGGGAGGAGAGTTCGAAGAGATACGTCCTGTGGCCGCCGGTCTCCGATAACTTGTAACGGAGCGGCATGGGGGGCTCGGAAGAGGTCGTCCAGAACCCCCGTTCCGCTTCCCACTCCCCGTAGCCGGGAAGGAGCGTCAGAGAGGCGGTCCGGGAATCGTGAAGAAGGAGGTGGAGCCCCCCCAGGGAGCGGCCAGGAGTTCCGGGAAAGGAGAGGATCCTCCCCCGGCGAAAGCCCAGTCGCTGGCGACAGCCCTCCACAGGAAGCAGATAAAGGAGAAGAAAGGCATTCTGGTTGACCATTCTCGCGACTCCCTCCTGTCCTCATCCCCACGGTCCCGGAAGAATTCCCGATTGCATTCTACCACACCGGAGTCCCGTCTCCCGAATCCCGGTCCCCGATGGCTCCAGAGAAGCCTTTCTGCCGGTTTTCTGAACTACTGCTTCCGGGCGATCTGCCCGCGGTATCGGGAAAGGAAGAGGTTCATCTTGATCCGGTCGATAAAGGCGAGCGGAAGAAGTCTCCGCCAGGCCAGAAGCACGAGGGGATCGGAAAACTTTGCCGTAACAAGAAGAACTCCGTATCCCAGTTTCTGCTGTTGCAGGAACCCTTCGGGCGAGCTATCGTCGCTGGCAATCTGGTGAAGGGTTCTGACTCCCCCGGCGGTCAGGCGGGAGGGGTCGTAGAAAAAGATGATGTTTCCCCGGTGAATGACGTTGACGATTGTGCAGGGAGAAAGACCACTCTCCGGAAGATCATTCCTGGCAATAAAGGTATCGGTCATGGGGCCGGAGCTGGGCGGCCGTGAATTGTAGTGAAACGTCTGGCAATAAGAGGGATCGGAAGAGGCCTTGTGTCCCTGTGACGGATAGCGGAGAATCCCCGACCGTATGGGAGAAAAGGGCTGGTTGCTCCCGCCTCCGAACATCCCCATCATCGGCATGAAGGGGGAGCCGGGGGTATTGGGCGTCCCCTGCCCCGAGCTGTCAGCCAAAACCGGACCCGCTCCCTTGAAAAATAAGACAAGAAAGGTTACCAATAAAAGAGCAGACCGGAAAAACATTCTTCTTTTCTTCGGGGGGGTCCCCGTGCTTTCCCGATCCGGACGCACGGACACGCTCCCGAAGATAAGGATTCCAGCCAAGGAGTTTCTCATCAACGTCGCCGCCTTCCTTTCAAGAATATGTGTGATTGCCGGATTTATCCTGACCATTCTCTCTTCATTGTCCTGGCCCCCCTCCAAGGCACGGGCCGGTGTGCTTCCGGACATCTTTGGTGAGTATATACCGGGAGCGGTCGATGGTTCCAACAGCCCGGCCCCCTTTGGCCAGGGCTGGGGAACCGGAGTTGACTGGAACGCCTTTGTTACCTCAGGATTCTTCGTGCGGGGCGGGGTTCAGATGACGAACTTCCCCACTCCCGGGCTCTTCTTTCTCCCCATCACGGTGGGAGGCGGATACCGCCTGACAAAGGGCTCTCCGGGAGACTTCTATCTGGTGGGGGATCTTGGCATCGCCCCGGCATTCTACCCGGGGGGCTCCTCGACGACCTCCTACTACGATGTGGGAGTGGGATACTCCTTCACGGTGGTCTTCGCCGAGTTCAAGGCGGCGATCCTGCCCGGGAGCAGTTACGGCAATGGGACCCTCTTCTACTTTCCCCTGACGGTGGGGATTCATCTCTAGGGACCTGACTCTCCTTCCCCAGAGGCAAAGGATTCGCCGGCCTCCTTGCTTCTTTTGTGGTGAAGCACTTTTTTCTCCCCTTCTCAGGACACCTCCGATCTCCCTTCTTTGAGAGTGTCGCCCCGGATCTCCTGCAGCACGATCGTTCGGTCCATCGGGGGTCCTCCTTTGACCCCTTATTGAACCGGACAACTGTTGTGCTACAAAACCGGACAGATTATGTGCTACTTACAAGAAAACAAATCTTAGTTGACAAGATAGTCGTTTAAGGAATAGCATTATAAATGCACGTAGAAAGCGAGGCGTTTATGCAGAATCCGCAAACGTTCCTCGTTGAGTGCGAAATTTGTGACAGGATCGCCACCATCTCCACAAGCAAGTCTCCGGGCATTTACATCTGCACGCCCTGTTGGGACGATCTGAGGAACACTTCGCTTCACTCTTCGATGGAACAAAGTCCCGTATCCGGCCACCCCGAACTTCATTAGTTCCCGGTGGACCCGGATCCTTCCGGGATCTGATTTCCCCCTCCCTGAACCTGTCCACTCAATGCCGACGGAATCTGAATCTCCTCAAAAAACTTTTCCTTTTCCTTCTTTTTGTTCACAACGACAATATCAAATCGTACCAGAAGCGGCAGCGAATGATTTTGAGCCGAATTCCAGCGGTCCGTCCAGAGCATTCCGTCAAAGTAACGGATGCGAAAGGACCAGACCCGGGAAAGAATCGTTTCGGGAATAACCGCCTGGGTTCCGTAAGAGAGAAGGTTGGTGTTCTGCTGGTGCACCAGCGTGAAGTACGGAGAAGAGGGATTCGCAAAAAGCATGTACTCGACCCCTTCGAGGTGAGAAATAGGCGCCCCCTGGCTCAGACGGGTCTGTCCGAGCGTGGTAAAGAGGATCGTATCCGTCTCCCTCCCGTCGGTCCTGTTCGGAAATCCCATAAAAAGCGTCAGGGGATCATTCTGATTGAGATAGGTTGAGAGGACTTCGTTTCTCAGAAGATAGCGGACAACCTCCATCTTGCGCTCAAAGAGGGTCTTTCTCTCCACATGGGCAATGGTCATATCGGTCTGCCGGATGGCTTCAAAGAGAAGTCCCAAAATAATGGCCAGGATGCCGAAGGCCACAAGGACCTCGAGGATCGTAAAACCCGATTCCGTGTCGGTTTTTCCTCCCTCTCTCCTCTCCCTAGGGAATATTTGAGACATAGGTCACCAGAGAGAAGGAGTGGGCATTTTTCCCCCGGCCATGGGTCACCGTGAGACGCACCTGCCGAAGTACCGGAAGAGGCGCCGGGGAGACCTCCTCCCGCCAGCGATAGTCCCGAAAGGGAGCCTTGAAGCGCCCCGTGAGGAGCCCCGGAGGAAGAAAGCCCTGGGCCACAATCTCAGCAAGCTTCATATTGGCGAGATCGGCGAGCCGCAGAGTCTCCTCCGTCCGGTCGACCATCCTGACCGTCTGGGCGCGGATGGCGAGCAGCGAGAGAACCGCCACGGCAAAGATAAAGAGGGCGACCATCACTTCAACAAGCGTGAATCCGCCCTCCCCGCGATCACTCCGAGCAGGATTAGTCATTGCCTGACTCCATGGTCGGGATCCCGCCACTGGGAGGACCATAAAAAGGAGGAGCCGAGGATGGCGCCGCCTCTCCGTTCACAACCTCGATCCTTCCAGTGATCCCGTGGAGGATCAGTGTCATGCGATGGTCTCCGTCCTCAAGAACAATGGTGGTTGGCTCCACCGAACCCGTTGGAAAGAACTGGGTAAAGGTCTTGCCGTCACTGACCTTCCCTTCGTGAAGAACGCGGACAAGCCGGATCCGGAGAGGGGAGGAAAGGCGAAAAGGGTGAACCCCAGTCGTCTCAAAAGAGGAAAGATTTCCCGATGGAGCGAGGATGGAGGCAGAGAAGGCTCCCCGGTTGAGATCGTAATCGAGACGGACCATTCTCTGGCGGGAAATAGCCTCCCACTGAAGGACCTGGATTTCGCCGGAGAGGCGCCGGGCCAGGGCGGGGAGCTTCGCCCCATGATGAAGGGACAGCTTCGGCAAGACGAGGATCGCCACAAGAGAGACCAGGAAAAGAACCACCATGATCTCGAGAAGGGTGAATCCGTCGCTTTCAAACCGCGATCTCCTCATTTTGATTCTGCCCCCTCCTCTCGATGAACCATGTCAGATCCCTGCCTATCGTGCCCCTTCGTGAACCATCCTGCAAGAGCCCACGAAAGAGGACAAAAAAAAGGAGAACCCCTTTCGGGGTCCTCCTTAGGTATTTGGGTATCATAAGAGTATGTATAATGACTTTTGATCCTTGCCGTTCTTTTCAGATCCTTAAGGTCCCTTTGCCTACCTCATTGACTAAAAACGCCACAGGAACATCAGCATTACACTCTCTCAAGTCGACCTAGTCTTTAATGACGTTGGCCGCCTGAGGTCCCTTGGGTCCCTGGGTGATTTCGAACTCAACAGCCTGACCCTCGTCAAGCGTCTTGAACCCCTGGGTCTGAATGGCGGAGTAGTGGACAAAGATGTCCTCGCCATTTTCCTGGGAGATGAACCCGTAACCCTTGTTGGCATTAAACCACTTGACCTTACCTTTTGCCATGCTAATACCTCCGGTTGAAACCATAGAATGAAAGGGACACTGGTGAGGCATGACCCTGCCTGCAATGAAGCCAGAAAACATGCAAGGCTCCCATCTGAAACCCCACGATCGCAATTATAAGTCGTTATTTTTGCCTTGTCAAGAAAAAAATAAAGCGGGAAGAACCAATTAAAAGAACTGACGCGCGTGTCAGCGCTCCCGCAGACTAGCGGACGGGAATCATGATATGGTCTCCCACCCGCAGCGTTCTCCGGGGGGGCATATGGTTGAGGGCGATAATTTCACGCACTGATGTACGGTAGTGATGTGCCAGGCGGTAGAGGGAGTCTCCCGGACGAATCCGGTGATCAAGCCAGGCTCGGGAGCCCTTCCCGGAGAGGGAGTGCGAGTTG
>JAJZCZ010000055.1 GCA_021828805.1 Nitrospirota bacterium
TCTCCGTGAGGGACACGTCCCCGGAAACCTTCGTCAAGCTGACGGAGGCTCTCAAGAAGATGAAGACGAACTCCCGCGGATTCTAGCGGGAGGCTCTCATTCGTCAGGAAAAGGTGCGCCGGAGATCCCGGTCTGGGCAGGCTCATTCTCCTTTGTCCGGAGGGAGGGCCCGGTGTCGCCTCTTCAACTCAACCGGTTCTGACGGGGGCGAACTGATGTGCCCGTCATGGTTCCGGTCCTTCCAACGACAACAATCGACCTTTTTTCCGCTCCCCTCTCGGAGGTCTCCAGCTCAGACTTTTCTCTGAGGAGAGGATTCCCGGGACCCTTGTCGGGACGGAATATCGCCTTCTCGCTTCGGAAGAAAGACGAGGAAGGAGGGTCGACCCCGGGGGGATGGCATGCAGAATGAAGCGGCGGTTATTCTGCCGGCACTTCCCCTTCTCGGGGGAATCGCTCTCTTTCTCATCGATGCAGTCTGGTCCGTGGGGAGTCGCTCTCCCCGGTACGCTCTTCTTTCTGTCGTTCCGACGGCCCTTTCCTTTCTGGCGGGTCTCCTCATTCTCTGGGAGGTCGTCGAAAAGGGAACCCTGACCCTGACCCTTCCCTTTTCCCTTCCTGGCATCTCTGAACCAACCCTGTGGGGAGTCGATCGCCTCTCTGCCATCATGGTTCTCCTGATTACAGGGGTGAGCACTGTTGTTCAGGGCTACTCCCTCCGGTATCTCCTCGGGGAGGCCGATTACGCCCGCTTTTTCTCCCTCGTTGCTGTCGAAACCTCTATCCTCGTCATGCTTGTCACCAGCCGCAACCTTCTGCTGATTTTTCTCTTCTGGCAGCTCATGAGCCTTGGACTCTACCTCCTCATGGCTTACAACCGAAAGAGGCGTCCTTCCGTGGAGGCCGCCGAGAAGACATTTCTCGTCCATCGTCTGGGAGACATGTTTTTTCTGGGGGGCCTTCTTATTGCCTGGCAAAGCTTCCATACGCTCGATCTCGACCGGATGGGGGAGATTCTTCGGGAGACGCCCACTCTCATCTCCCAGGGAACCCTGTCGGCAATCGTCCTTTGCCTCTTTGCGGGATGCATGGCCAAGTCGGCCCAGTTCCCTTTCCACTTCTGGCTCCCCGATACCATGGAGACGCCAACCCCTGTCTCGGCCCTCATGCATGCGGGTATCGTCAACGCCGGGGGCTATCTCATGAACCGGACCTCGATCCTGTTCGCCCATTCTCCCATGTCCATGCATGTCGTCTTCATTATCGGCTTCGTGACCGCCCTCTTTGGCTCCTCCACGATGCTGACCCAAGGTGATGTCAAGAGAAAGCTCGGGTTTTCCACCATGGGACAGATGGGGTACATGACGATGGAGTGCGGTCTGGGGGCCTTTTCCCTGGCGGTCTTTCACCTGATTGCCCATGGAATCTTCAAAGCCACCCTCTTTCTTGAGTCAGGAACCGCCATCGGGATCGCGAGGACGGAACCTGCACTTCCCCGCCAGTCGGCGGAAGAGCCCGGTCTTCCCGAAGGCTTTCATCTTTCCCGGGTGCTTCCGGTGGCACTGGTGACACTTGTTCTGCCCCTTGTTATTGTTCTCGGGGCACATCAGCTGGCTGACATTCATCTCTCGAAAGAAGAGGGGACGGTGGTTTTTCTCTTCTTCAGCTGGGTGACAGTCTCCCAGGTGACCATCAGTCTGACCCGGGCGCGCCTCTTTGACTCTTTTACCGCGGCTATTCCCTGGACCGCTTTTCTCGTCCTTTTCGTTTACGGCTACATTGGGGCCGGTCACAAGTTCAATCTCTTTCTCTACCCCGACTCCTCCGACCGGGCCCTGTTCTTTTCCTCCGGAGGGGTGGGGTGGAGCATGTTCACTCCCATCGTCCTTCTTTTGACCGCCATCATCGTGGGAGGATGGGTTGTTGCCTTTTTCCGGGGGATCCGGGGGCGGCAAATTCTTCCCGCCTGGATTCTTTCACGGCAGGAGTCCCTCTACCTGTTCTTCCTGAACCGGGGTTCGGTGGAACATATTCTGCTCCACCGTCTGATCGAACCGTTTGACCGTCTCCTCTGGCGCCTCCGGGAGCTCTTCGACGGGAAGGAGAGGGCGTGATGCAAGCGCTGTCTCCGGAAATTCTTTTGATTCTTCTTCCCCTCCTCTCTCCCCTGCTGCGTCCGCTTTTCCCTGCCGGCCGTAGAAAAGTGTGGGCGACAATTCTTCCGGTGGCGTTTTTTCTCCTCCTCATTCTCCTTCAGCTCCTGAAAGGAGAAGGAGGTCTTTTTGTATCCCCGCTTCCAGAGACGGGGCTTCTCCTGACGCTCTGCCTGGGAGTCCTTCTTTTGCCGATTCTTCTGATCCTTCCGGAACGTCCGGCTGCTCCTCACGCTGGCCGGCTGCCGGCTGTCTGGCTTCCCTGTCTTTTATTGTCGGCAGGAGCTCTCGGATTCCTGGGCAGCGGCCCCGGGAGAGTCCTGGGAGGAGGTGCCGGACTGATCTTTCTGCTTTTTCTGGGGGCACTGGTTCTTGACGGGGCCTTCCCCGGAGCCTACCGGAGAAGTTTCCTCCTGAGACTCTTCCTTTCCGGAAGTATCTCCCTGGGACTTGCCCTTCGCCCTGTGCTTCTGGTCTCCCTTCCCGGAGAAGTCCTGTTTCTTGCCGCCTTGCTGCTTCTCTTTCCCGCTCCGCTTTCCCGGAGAACCGAGCGGGTTGTCTCCCCTGAGTTTTTAAAAATGGACGTGCTGTTTTTTCAGTCGCTCCCTCCTCTGCTGGCCTTTCAGCTCTTACGGAGCGTCCCCGAGGGATTTCCCGGAGTCTTTCCCCTTCTGGGAGGGGCGAGCCTTGTCTGGGGCCTTTTGGGACTGTTCCGGGCGAAGACGGCCCACTACGTTCAGGAGGTGGCTGACGGTCTGGCTGCGGCCGGCATGGGGGCCCTGACGGCCGGTATGTTGAGCGGGACGAGTCAGGGACAGGCGGGAGGACTTTTTCTGGCAATTCTTCTCCCGCAGGCGGCTCTCTTGGGGGGGCTGGTCCTCTCCTCGCTTGTGCTGCGCTACCGGGTCCGGACAATGGTGGGGCTTTCCGGGTCGGGGACCATGATTGCCCCCTTGCGGCTGGCCTTTCTGCTGGCTGCATTCCAGGGGATGAGCCTCCCTCTCGTGGGAGGCTTCCTCGGGGAGTGGCGGCTTCTTCTCGGGATCTGGGCCCGCTCCCCTTTTCTGGGAGCCGGGGTCCTGGCCGGTCTCTTTTATTCCTTTTTTCTCGTGCTCGCCTTTCTTCGGAGACTCTTTTCCGGTGACGGCCCTGTTCTCTCGAGAGGCGACGGGGAAATCGTGAGAACGCTTTGGCCGGGAGAGTTGCTGGCTTTTGGAACAGGCTCTTTCTTCCTCCTTCTGACCGATCTGGCTGCCACGGCGGGCCACATCTTCGGGAGGATCCCGTGAAAACAATCCTGTCCTCTCTTCCCAGAACTGGAAAATGGGATCTCTCCGGAATCTCCGATGGCCAGCGGATCGGTCTTCGCTCCCATGTGGAGCTTGCCTCCGAGTCTCTCTCCTTCGTCTACCGGATGACGACATTCATCCACCACAATCCCCTTCACGAGCTTGAAGAGCTGCCATTTTTCGAGGCCATTCGCAAGGCGGGCGCTCTCTTTGGGGGACGGACCTCCATCGATCCCGATAACTGGCGGGATCTGTATGCGCGCGGTCGCATTGAGCGGGCAAGGCTCTTCACGATTCTTCGGGAGGAGGCGATGTCCCTGGGGCTCTGCTCCGGAGGCGCGGAAGCATCCGCTGGAGCAGAGCGAATTTTGGGTTTCCCGCTGGAGGAGTTTCTCGAAGGACATCTGCTTCATGAATGGGACCGTCCTCTTCCCTCCGATCCCATCATGACCGAGGGCCGGCCGGCCTTTTTCCGGCTGCGCCGCGATCTTTCCACCAAGGTTCGGAGCCGGCATGAGGCCCACTTTGAACGGGAGGGGGAGGAAGCGTATTGCGCCCGCCTCTGGGAGGGCTGCCGGCAGTTTGTCTCGGAGCGTCTTCCTGGAGCGGCGTGGTCGGATCCCTCGGCCTCCTTTCTTCCCCGCCCCGGGCCGTCGATGACACTTCTTGAGTGGGTCGACCTCTTCTGTGAGGGGACGTGGAAGAAACGGGTGGACCGCCTGATGGTCAAGTGGCTCTCCGTCTTTCTCGATGAAGGTGTCTCGACATGGAATCTGCCGCATCGGGAGCGGGGATTCTATCGTGTCTGGCGGAGCATGGCCGAAAAAGACCGGGAGATTCTCTTCTGGGGTCTGGAGTCGGCCCATAAAGAAATTTCCGGACTTCCGGACAACCCGGAAGATACCCTGATGGGATCGCTCGTTGCCATGGAGATCCCCCGGGCGGGACTGACCGACTACCTCGAGCGCCATGCCACGGCGCTTCCCGGATGGCTGGGATACGTCAAGTGGAGAAACTCGAAGAGCGATGACGCCTGGTCGAGAACCTACCCTGTCGACCTTGTCATGGTTCTTGCGGTACGGCTTTTTTACGAACAGGCGGTTGTTTCTCATGTTTGCGGGACGATGCTGGGAATTCCCGGGACGGTGGCGGCCATCCACGAATGGATCGAGTCGCACCGTCCGGAGATGCTCGCTCGAAGTTATGCCGCGCGACATGGTACCCCGATGGTTTGGGGGGCACGTCTGGGAGCCCTGGCCGACCGTTTCCCCGATCCCGGAGATCCCCGATGGCAGAAAATTGCCCGGGTCCATGAAGAGTGGCTGGAATCGCTGAAGGCGGAAGGGGGAAGCCGCAGCCGGACGGGACGTCTCTATCATATGGCCCAGACTCTGGGGTGGTCGCCATCGGAAATAGCGGAGCTTGATCCCCGGGACTGGGAGCGACTCGAGGCGGCCCTCGACACTCTTGATTCTCCCAAACGCCATGAAATCTGGCAGCGAGCCCTTGAAGAAGGCGCGGATCAGGAAGCTCTCTCGCTTTTCGCTCCCTGGACTGAAAGGCCGGAAGAGTCGGGAGGCCTCCCTGTGGAGGCGCGACCCGCGGCCCAGATGTTCTTTTGCATCGACGTCCGCTCCGAACTTCTTCGGCGTCATATCGAAGCCCTCGGAGGATATGCCACGTACGGCATCGCGGGATTTTTCGGAGTTCCCTTCCGCTTCCAGGCTCACCAGAAGGATGGATCCCAGGTCCAGGCGCCGGTGCTGCTTTCACCCCGTCACCGGGTTCGGGAGATTCCCCGCGCCTACGAAATTGAGCGGGCCGACCGCCATTACCGCCGACACCAGAAGACGCGCTCCCTCGTCCATCTCTTCCATGAGCTCAAAGATCATGTCATTACGCCTTATGTCCTGGTCGAAGCTCTCGGGTGGTTTTATATCTTTCCCTTTCTCGGCAGGACCTTTTTTCCGGGGGCCTTCAAAAAGGTCCGGGCCTTTCTCCGGAGCCAGATTCTCCCCGAGATCGCCACCGCCCTGACAGTGGCCCGGGTAGGAGAGCCGGAAGCGCAGGCCATGATCGAGGCAGAGCAGCATGTAAAAATTCGCAAGGCCCTTCTTGATGTCGTGGGGTCTCATACCCGCCAGGTCAGCCCCTCCACCGTTGAGGAGGTCCGGCAGGCTGCCCTCTCCGACTCCCGCTTCTCTCAGGGATTTTCCCTTCGGGCCCGGGAGGAGCTTCTTCTGACCGCTCCAGGAGAAGCCGATCTTATAAAAAAACTTCGCACGCTTTACGCCATCAATATGCGCCGGACGCGGGTCCTCCTCGAGACCATCATGACAGTAGGCTTCGGGACAGAGGAGCAGGCCTATTACGTGGAGAACAGTCTCAGGACAATCGGCCTCACCCGGAATTTTGCCCGACTCGTTCTGGTCTGTGGCCACGGCTCGGAGTCCTTCAACAATCCATTCGAGTCTGCTCTCGATTGCGGGGCTTGCGGCGGAAACCGGGGAATCTCAAATGCCCGTGTGTTTGTCGAGATGGCCAACAACCCTGCGGTCCGTGACCTCCTGAAAAAGAGGGGAATCGAGATTCCCTACGACACGCATTTTCTGGCGGGAGAGCACAATACCACGACCGATAGAATTGTCTTCTACGACCTCGAGTCCGTTCCCCTGACCCACCGGAGGGATCTCAAGCGGCTCTGGAGGGATCTCGAGGAGGCGGGGATCCGGTCGTCGGAAGAGCGACAGGGACGCCTGCCTTCCTTCGACCCCTCCACCGGACCCCGCGAGTCTTCCCGGGCGGTCTTCCGTCGCTCCTGCGATGCCTCCGAGGTTCGCCCGGAGTGGGGGCTTTCGATGAACTCCTGGTTTGTCGTCGGCAACAAGGATCTTCTCGGGACGGGAAACTTTGCAGGGCGGGCCTTCCTGCACTCCTACGATCCGGTGCGGGATCCCGATGGCCGGCTGCTCGAGGCGATCATGACCGGCCCTCTCGTGGTCGGCCAATGGATCAACGCCGAGCACTATTTTTCCTTGCTCGACACAGAACGTTATGGCGGGGGAAACAAGATTTATCACAATGTGGCGGGGGCGGTGGGGATCATGTGGGGCAATGAAAGCGACCTTCTTCCGGGGTTGCCGACCCAGACCCTGATGGATGGGGAACGCCTCTATCACGAGCCGCTGCGCCTTCTTGTCGTCGTTCAGGCAGGAAGAGAAAGGATCGACCGGGTTTTTTCCAATAATCCTCCGCTGCGTCGCCTCCTTGTCAACGGATGGATCCGTCTTGTTGCGGCGGATCCGTCTGACCGGGCCTTTTTTCGCATGCATGCCCCCGGGGACTGGTCCCCTGTCACGGCGACAAATCTCTCTCAATACGAAAGGACACTCTGATGGAGAAAGCCCGTCTCACCCCCATGAAAAAGGTGGACATCATCGTGAGCGGAGAACGGATTCCCTTTGTCCGGGACCTGCTCGCCCGGGTCCGCGTCACCGGGTACACTATTATTCCCAATGTTTCCGGGATGGGTCACAGCGGCTTCTACGAAGGGAACCTGATCTATAATGAGACCTCGAGCCTCGTTCTGCTCATGACTGTGGTGAAAGAGGAGAATGTGGAGTTGATTCTTGAGGGGTTGACCCCCCTCTTCGAGAGGTACTCGGGGATCATGTACGTTTCCGATGTGAGCGTGAGCCGCCAGGATCACTTTGTCCACAGCTCCGGTGAAGGCGAGCCTCCCGTTTGATGTGGCCGGGAGACGGCCGGAATGATCGGTGCGTCGCCCGCGGAGGGATCCTCCGTCCGCGCCCCTTCCGTGAGGTGATGCGGTAAAGAGAAGGGGCATGGCTGGTCGGGAAAACAGGAGAAGGATGGAGAGGAAAGGTGTCAGAAGTCCCTGACGATGCGGGCGGTGTCTCCTTCGGAGAGGGTGGCGCCCGGGCCTCTTCGGGCCCGTCGGGATTGACGTGTAAAGCGAGAGCATGGTAGGATTTCACATCGCATTTGCGTGAAGATTACCACGCTGACGAATGACCGGCCCGTCTTCGGGAAGGGTTCGTTCCGAAGTGTTTTGCCCAGAAAGGCTCATTCCAGAGAGGAGTTTTTGTGACGACCTATAAAGTTCTTCCCGGACCCGAAGGCATTCTTCCCCCGGCGGCCATCTCCATGGGAGTGGCTCCCCCTGAACCGGGATTTTCCCTGATTGAGGGTGTTCCCGCTTCGGAAGAGGAGGCCATTGAGACGGCGGCCCGGAAGCTTGCTACGGCCAAAGTTCCCACCTTCTTCCCCGGACCCATGGTCCTCTGGGAGTGGTCGGCCAAGACCCGCAAGGTGGCGGATGCCGTTCTTCGGTGCGCCGAGACGAACAACATCCGGATTATTCCCATGGCGGACTATCGCCCCAAATATCCGAAGATTGAGCCCGAATTCGAGATCAATCCGAACCACCCGAACCTGACGATCTGGCACAACAAGATCGATGCCTGCCTTTTTGTCGGGGTTCATTGCCACTACGCGAATCTTTCCCTGAAGATCATCCGGGGCGGGACGAGCTGCTATACGATGGCTTTTTGCTCCTATGCGGGCCATGAAGACGCCAACCTGACCATTCGCGATAACAGCGCGGAAAAGTTTGACCTTCTGTCCGCTGCCATCAAGAAGATGAAGACCAACAGCAAGCGCTAAGAATATCTGACATTCCATGGGTCCGGATCCGCGGGCCGATGGGAGTCGTTCCACGAAAACGATGAATAAAGTAACGGTAAAAGAGGCAGGGGAAACCCTGCCTCTTTTATTTTTCTCAAAATTAAGGCCGCCTCCTTCGACGGAAGCAGGCAGAAGCGGAAGAGGCACTTGTAAAAAGGGAGGAGGGGGAATGGCCGCTGAAAGGTCAGGGGCGGGGAATCTCGGGGAGGGGGCGGCCGATGCCGTACCCTTGCGCCAGGGTGAGACCGTGGCGGCGGACCTCTTCGAGGATCTCCTGGGACTCTACCGATTCAGCGACGGTCTGGATACCGATCTCCCGTGTCAGGGTGGCGATCGAGGCGACGATGGCCCGGTCGATCGAGCCTGTCTGGGGAAGATTGCGGATAAAGTCTCCCTCGACCTTCAGAAAGTCCACGGAAAATCGCTTGAGATAGGTCATGGAGGAGAACCCTGACCCGAAGTCGTCGATGGCGAAACGGGAGCCGTCGGATTTGAGTTCGGAGATGAAGATTTCGAGGAGGGTGGCGTTTCTCACGGTTTCCCGCTCGGTGATTTCAAAGACAATCTGTTGCGGTTTGATGCCGGTTTCCCGGATTGTTCTCCGGATGGTCGGGATGAAGTCGGCGGTGACGATAGCCTTGGGAGAGAGGTTGATGAAAAGAAGGCCCTCGAAGCCCCGCTCCACGGCGTGGCGAAAGGCCTTCTCCATCACGATGAAGTCGAGGCTTGAGATGAGACCGCTTTCTTCGGCGATTTCGATGAAATCTCCGGCAGGAAGGATCTTGTCATGGTACATGATGCGCATCAGGACTTCGTACGCCTCCACAGTGCCTTCTGTGGAGGAAACGATGGGCTGGAAGTAGGGGAGGATCGAGCGGTCCTCGATGGCCTTCTGCAGGAGGAGGTACTTCTCGCTGACGCTTCGCAGGACTTCGACGACATCGGCATCGGTAGGAAGGCAGTGTCCGTTCTTTCCGTCCGCCTTGGCACGGTACATCATGTTGTCGGCGACCAGAAAAAGGTCCTTGGGTTCCCGGGCATGTTCGGGCCAGGAGGCAATCCCGATCGAGACCGAGCTTTTGACCCGGACTCCCTCAGGGGAGTTGAGGGAGAAGTTCTGGAAATTGTCCCTGATTCTTTTGGCCATGGCGGCCGCATGCTCCGAGGCCGCCTCCGGGAGGATCACCGCGAACTCGTCTCCCCCGTACCGGGCCACAATATCCTCTTTGCGGGCGGAGAGCCGGATCAGATCGGCGATCTTCTGGAGGAACTCGTCTCCGAAGGTGTGGCCGAAGGTATCATTGATCTTCTTGAAGTCATCCACGTCGATGATCATGATTGAGAATGGCTGGTTCTCGTGGCGCTGGCTCCGGCCGATTTCGTAGGAGAGAAGCTCCCAGAAAACCCGCTGGTTGAAAAGTCCGGTGAGAGGGTCCCGGACGGCGTAGTATTCCAGGTCTTTTGTATAGCGGTAGATGGCCTTGACCGATCCCACCACGTTCAGGATGCTGGTGATGATGCTTTCAATCACGAGAACCTTGACCGGATGTTCCGCAATGGCATAGTTGATGCCTACCCCTACGATGCCTCCCACCTGGGGACGGTCGAGATAGAGGCTTTTCGTGGAAAGCGTGATTGACTCTCGGGAGAGGGGAGGAAGTTTCTTTCCGTGGTCGGAAATATTGTGGACAATGCGGGGGGGAAGGGAGCTGTCGTACCTCTCCATCGAACGAAGCTTCTCGGTGACGAGATCCTCCAGAAGGTGTCTTGAGTCAGGGTTGGGGACGCCTGTCCAGAACACCTCGATCTCGTAGCCGCTCTCTCCGGCATGGAAGAGAGAGAAAAGAAAAAAGACCTCGATGACGGAGCTGATGTCGTCGAGCATCGTCCGGATGTGCTCCTTCCAGTCATGAATCACATCCGTTGTGATGATAAATCGCTCGAGGAGGCGGATCTCGAAGGAGAGGACTGAGATATCAGCGGTTGTGCGCTCAAGGGTCCGGAGGGTTTCAAGGGAGTCGGCGAGGCTTGCTCTCAGAAGATCGAGATGAACAAGCTTCTGGCCCGCCTGTCGGGCGAGAATGGCGTCAATCGTCGTGAGTGTTCCGGTGAGGCAGGGCACAAGAGATCGCGTGTCTTCATGCGGAGACAGGGGGAGGAGAGCGGACGCGATCGCCTGTCGGGCTCCGGAAAGGAGCGAGGACTCTTCAAGGCTTTTTTCGAGGACCGTACCGATCCGGGAGGCGATTCTTTTTCGGGCTTCCTCGAAGGAGGGGGTCGTGGTTTCAGCCATTGAGATCCATACCGCACTTCAGGTCGAAAAGCCACCGGAGAAGGTCTTCCCGGGCCTGACCACGGTAGAGGGGACCATGCTGGGGAGCGATGATTTCAACATCGTGTTTCTGGACCTCTCGTACCCACTGACGAAGGGCTCTGTTTCCAGCCATGTAACGTCGGTGGAAGTGCTCTATGTGCGGACGGTGATCCTCGAAGTTCTCGATAAAGACCATTCCGTAGGAGCGTTCCGCCGCTCCGATATCTCCGGTAAAGAGAATTTTCGAGACCGGATCGTAGACATTGATCTGTCCGGGAGAATGCAGAAAGTGTGCCGGAACGGTTACCAGGGAAAAGCCCGGAGCGACCTCCACGGTTGATCCCTGGTCCGGAACGGGACGAAGATGGTCCGGATGGACGAGGTCCATATGAGGCATGAATCGGGTCCAGAGTCTGGAGAGGTGGACCCGGGCTCCCGTTAACTCCATCCAGACATTGAGCCCCGCGCTGACATCCGGGTCCTGATGGGAGAGAAAAGA
>JAJZCZ010000056.1 GCA_021828805.1 Nitrospirota bacterium
CCGATCTGGCAATGTTTGAACGATATGAAGTCATCTTTTCCGGATGAATGTTGACATTTTCTGTCCGGGGAGGAGAGACTGTCACTGTCAATGCGATTTGCTTCTATCAGCAACTCTTCCCGCTAAATTAAAATTGTCGAGCAAATGAAGGGAAAGTGTTGATCAATACATGATGAGCGATTCGAGCACATCACACTCCACAAGGGAATATTGTGAACTGGAAAGAATTTGAAAATTTCGCTCAATTGCACATGACTCAATTTTTTGGGACAGAGCTTCGAGAAAAATCCATCGAAAATATTCCAAAAAAATTTGACTTGGTTTCTGATGATAGATTGATTGTTGGAGATGCAAAGTATTTAACCCTCGTAAATGGGGTTAAATTGCCCCCAGCAAAGTTTATGGAGATTTCAGGTCATGTCTGGCTCTTGGAAAATACGCCTGCTTCACGACGTTTTCTTGTATTTGGTAACCAAAGAGATGTACCAAAATGGTGGTTAAAAAAGTATGGGACATTGGTTCGTTCTGTTGAGTTTTACTTTTTATCAGACCAAGGAAAGCTAGAGCGTTTAAACTAAAACCATAAGTGAGAGGGAATTGTTCACATCAATTAAGAGGAGTCCGGATGCCCCTTCACCCCAATTCCCTTTACTACGGCGATAACCTTGAAGTCTTGCGGAATCGGGATGATTTCCCCAATGACTCCATCGATCTGATCTACCTCGATCCTCCGTTCAATTCCAAACGCGATTACAACGTCATCTACAAGACTCCCGCTGGCCACGACTCGGATTCCCAAATCACGGCCTTCGAAGATTCATGGCGCTGGGGGGAACAGGCCGAACGGGAGTACCTGGAGCTTGTCCGTCAGCCGAACACCGATCTTTCCGAACTGATTCAGTCTCTCCGAAAATTTCTTAAAGAGACCGACATGATGGCCTACTTGGTCATGATGGCGAACCGTCTTCTTGAAATGCACAGGGTTTTGAGTCCGACCGGTAGCCTTTACCTTCATTGCGATCCGACGGCCAGCCATTACCTGAAGATCGTTTTGGACGGGGTGTTTGGAAAAGAGAATTATGTTAATGAAATCATCTGGCAACGAACTAATGCCCACAATATGGCTACTAAGGCTTTCGTCAGGTCGAACGATACAATATTCCTTTATTCAAAATCAGGAAATTTTTTATTTAACACGATTTACACCGATTATGGCCCAGAACAATTGAAGAGATTCAAAGAAGACGAAAGCGGGCGTCTATACAAAGCCGAAAATTTAACTTTTTCATCAAAATCCGGGACGCGAAACTTTGATTGGCGCGGAACGCGGCCCCCAGAAAATCGTTCGTGGGGAGCATCATTTGAACAGCTTGAGAAATTTTATGAAGAAGGCCGGATTCTCTTGAAGAAGGACGGCACCCCAAGGCTTGATGGCCTCAAGATTTACTTGGATGAAACAAAAGGAAAACCCCTTACCTCGAATTGGACGGACATTGATAGGGTTGGAAACACTGCTGGGGAGCGCCTTGGCTATCCTACCCAAAAACCTCTCGCCCTTCTTGAACGAATCATCCAAGCCTCCTCCAATGAGGGCGATATCGTCCTGGACCCCTTTTGCGGCTGTGGAACCGCTGTACATGCGGCCCAAAAGCTGAACCGTAAGTGGATCGGGATTGATATCACCCACCTTGCCATTTCCCTGATCGAAAAACGGATGAAGGACGCCTTTCCGGGGATCTCCTTCGAGGTCCATGGTGTTCCCAAGGACTTCGACGGGGCAATGGATCTGTCCGGGAGGGATAAGTATCAATTCCAGTGGTGGGCCTGTTCCCTCGTCAACGCTCAACCCTACCAGGGAAAGAAGAAGGGATCCGACACTGGCATTGACGGGCTTATCTTCGCCCTGGAGGATCCGGACGAGGCCCCGAAGAAAATCATCGTCTCCGTCAAAGGCGGAGAGCATGTCGGATCAGCCATGATCCGGGATCTGAAGGGAGTTGTCGAGCGGGAGAAAGCGATCATTGGCCTGTTTGTCACCCTGGCCGACCCGACCCGAGACATGATCAAGGAAGCCTCTTCCGCCGGATTTCATGAGATTGGAGCGATGAAATACCCCAAGATTCAAATCCTCACGATCAAGGGACTTCTGGAAGGGCGAGAAAGGCCGGAATACTTTGATCAGCATATTGTCAAAGGAAGCGGAGGCTTCAAGAAGGCCAAGCAGGAGAGCACAGTCAAAAAGTCACGATTACCATTCAAATCTGTAGGCGGAGAGTCAATCGCAGCGGAAGAAGAGTCGTGAGCTTGTTCCCAAGTTTTTTATCGAGAATTTCCCCCGTCTTTCCTCTATCTCATCTTGGAACACAGAATAGAGGCAATTTCTGAAGTCTAAAGCTCATTGTTGGTTTTTCTTGTTCCAGAGAGTGACACAGGGTATGATCGAAATGAATGGTTGCTGATGGGAAGGAGAGAAAACCATGAAGACATTGGTTAAAGACGGTTTCACAGCCCCTATGCACCCACGGGTGATTTATGAGAATGGGGTTCCGGTCGAGGTCATTTTGAGCCTGGAGGAATATCTCCACCTTCTGGAAGCTATCGAAGACAAAGAGGACATGACTTATATAGAAGCCCTACTGAAAGAGCCGATGCATTTTCAGGATTTTGAAAACTTTATGAAGGAATCCTTTCCGGGTGTATAGGGTCATCATCGAGCGACGGGCAACGAAGGAGGCGACGGCCATTCCTAAAGAGCAGATGAGCCGTATTGCTGGGGCCATTCGCGGTCTAGCCTCCAATCCTTTCCCGGAGGGGTTTAGGAAGATCATTGGAGAGAGCGGCGTCTACCGGATCCGGGAAGGAGACTACCGGGTCCTTTACATGATCGATGAGAAAGCCAACGAGGTCCGCATTTTGAAAATTGCCCACCGGAAAGATATCTACAGATGACACGGAAACACCAATACGCCATAAAATGACAGAATCCTAAGAGTCATTTTCAAAACTCACGCGGTTGATTGCGCATAAAGTTAAACTGATATTTTAGAAAAGGCCGATGCATTTTTACGTTGAAAATGGAAACAAGGATCTGAGCCATTCTCCGAAAAAATTCTGGTGCCGGATTTGGTGCCGGTTCGGGGATAAAAAAAGATAAAAAACGAGGGTACAAAAAACGTAAGCAAGGGGTAGGCTAATGATGATGGTGTCAATCAAAAACACACATCATCAAAAACCGTCAAACCCCCTTGTATAATTCTTCGAATCCGCAGGTCGCAGGTTCGATTCCTGCCAGGCGCACCATATTTCAGTCCTATTTAACAAATTAATACCGAGAGAAAAACTGCCTAGGCAACATATGGATAACATCCATGCGAAATGGGAGGGGATTTCAAGCCGTCATGACGGCCGAGGGCCCGAAGTGCGTCGAGCGAAAAAGACGATTTATGATCCGAAGCATAGACTGGCAATGCATTCCGTAGGGTTCTTCATCCCAGTACCCCTTCGAAACCTTGCGTGAATCCGACCGGCAGGACACCACCGGCCTAGGAGCGCCACTTAATCTGAACTTCCAGAAATAAAAAGGGCCAAAAAAGGCGGCAGATCAGGCGATTCTGCCATTTTTGCCCCTGCAGGTTCTGACTACACTCAGAGATTCGGGCCGACCCCCAGGAGTTCCAGGGCTTTCTGCTGGAGGGGCGTGCTGGCCGTCAGCATGGTGAAGTGCGCCGCCTCGTCCTTTCCCGCCTGCATCACGTTTTTGACAAGCGTTCCAAGATCCTCGAGGAGACCTCCGAAGGTCTGGACAGGCAGGCCCTCGGAGGTCCGATGGGAGCCGGCCTTCTTCCGGGTCGCCTTCGACGGCATGGCCGGGCTGACGATGTCCTCCCGCTCCTGCTCGGCCCCCTCCCGATCCTCCTCCGCGAACAGGAGCGGCGCCAGCTTCTGCTTCATGGTCCACTCCACGTAGTACGCCAGCATGCACAGGAACACATGGCTTTTGACCCGGTCCGAGAGCCGATGATAGATTGGCCGGATCTCGAGATCCACGGTCTTGAGGCTTCGGAAGGCCCGTTCCACCTGGGACAACGCCTTGTAGGCCCCGACGGTCTTCTCCGCTCCCAGGATCTCTTTATCGAGAGAAGTCCGGATCACGTACAGCCCGTCGAGGGCCATTTCTTCCCGGATCTTCTCTTCGTTTCTCCTCCATGAGAAGGCGTCGTCTGCGAAGGTTAGATCGAAATGCTTGCCCACGTGGCGCTTGTCGATCACCTTTCCCACGCGAAGGGCGATCTTGTCCTTGCCCCGCAGCGGGTTCTTCGTGCGCTGCACCGCCTCCACGACCTTCTGGAGGCTCTTTTCCGTGGCGGCGAGAAGCTCTTCCCTCTTCCAGGCCCGCCTCTCCGCCAGAACGGGATTGCGGCAGACGATCAGGCGCTCTCCCGGGTAGTCGGGCGACGTGATCTCGGCCAGGTTTCTCGTGTCGAAGAGAGACGCCTGGAGGGCGCCCTGATCCCGCAGTTTGGCGATCGACGGGGACCGGAGCGCCGTGATCCAGTCGAAGCCTTCGATCTCCCGGACCTTGTCGATCTGCACCTGCGTCAGGATGCCCCGGTCGGTGACGAGCACCACCCGCGCGAGTCCGAAGCGTTTCCGGAGCTTCTGGATCTGGGTGTCCAGCGTGCTCGGATCGGCCGTGTTGCCCTCGAAGACCTCGATGGCGACCGGACAGCCGTCGGAGGCGCAGAGAAGTCCGTAGACGATCTGGGGAAAGCGCTTCTTGCCGTCCCGGTTGTGGCCGTACCGGGCCAGGTCGCAGTGCTCCCCCGTGTAGTAGCTCGACGACACGTCGTAGAGCACCAGGGTGCCGTCCTGGAGGTGTTTTTGGGCCAGAGCCGTCTCGATCTTTGTCTGACGCGCCAGAAGGGCGTCCATGGCCTCGTACAGCTCGTCTTCCGTGGCCCCGGCCACTCCCAGGACCTCCCCCAGGGTGGAGGTGGCCGTCTCGGGGGACAGCACCCGGGAAAGAGAGAGCTTGGATCCGGGATGAAGCAGCCGATGGGCGATCAGAGCCTCCTGGAGATCCCGCTCCAGGGTGTGTCTCGCCCCCAGGAGCGCGGACAGTCCCGAAGCGCGCATCGTTCCGACCACGGCCGCCACGTGGCCGTGGGGAAGGGAGCGGACGCAGGCAAGGTCCTGGGAGAGAACGCCCACGGCCTGCCCGGACATTCCGGCCTTGACCACCTCGAGAATGGGGGCCGGCAGATGGGAAAGATTCGCCAGGGTTTCGTTTTTGACCTTCCCGGCTTCCCGGTAGGTCCGGCGCAGAAGGGTCGTCGTGTAGACCTTGTCCCCCACTATCCTCTTTGTTGTGACCACATGACATGGTCCGTCTCTTTTTGGCATAGCCAAACAATAACACAAAAACATGAATGTGTCAATAAAATTAGTGACTACATTTTTGTCGGTAAGACTACATCTATGTCCTGAAAGACAAAGAAGAAATACTCAAAATGAAGGGGGATTTTTACCGGAAGTTTAGCTTAATCTTAGTTGACCAATCTTATGATCGTGGAAAATTCGACGTCCCCGACACCATGCATCCCACTCTTGGAAGACTCATTTGAATTTCACGTGAGGGAGGAGAAGAAAAGAGATAAAAAAAGGGGGAGACTTTCGTCTCCCCCTTTTTTAACCGTTTTGAAACCGCTTCCTAGTAGGCGAAATCGATGCCTGCTGCAAAGTTGTTTTCGGTCACATTTCCGAAGAAATTGGTACCACCAACACCCTGCAACGTCCCATTTGTAACACCAGATTGGGCAAAGTTGCTCAGAACGCCGGCCACGCCGCTATTGAAGAGGAACGTGTACTGGGCGAAGAGAGAAATATCCGCCCGATCCGATCCCCAGAGCCAGTAGCGGTCCGAAACAGCAAACTCAACAACATCGTTGAAGTTTCCCGGCAACGTAATACCCGTAAAGCCAGGCTGTTGCATCATATTGAGCTGATTATAGATGAACGAGATCATGTTCGAATTGGTGCCGCTCTGAGCAAAGAAGCCACCGAATGTCGGCTGCCAGTCGGCCTGGAGAAGCCATGACATGTACTCGACCCCAGATGTGACGGAACCCATCCCGGGGAGTTCTGGAGCAATAATCCCGGTGGGGTCGTTCACGATATCCCACGCTCCAAAAATGTTCAACCCGCCATTCGGAATCGGGTTGATCATGAAATCCACCCCTTCACGATTGAAGGTAACAGAAGGAGATCCTGCCCCAACGCCACCACCGGGAAGAGCCGTTCCTTCACCGACAAGAGCAAAAACCCCGATCCGTTCTCCATTCGTCCGACCCCATCCTCCAAAGGACTGGGTCAGGTGGGCAAAGAAGTTAAATCCATTGTTAGCATAGTTGCCAAACGGATTCGTACAATTAGTAGTACCTGTACAAGACGCATTAACTCCGCCCGCAGCTACGTTCGGCCCACCAAAGTTGTTAGACCCGTAAATGGAAGAATTTGGCATGAAGCTCACGCTGAGCCGCGTTTCGCAAGGATCCAGAGAAAAAGCGCTTTGAGTCATACAGGAGGAAGGGCTTCCGATATGATACCCAAAGTAACGAAACGAAGCAACATCATTGGCATAACTGAATGTATCACCATCATAATACAACCCGCCATACCCGAAAGTCATTGTGGCTGACGTTGCGCCAAAATTTGAAATTTCTGCCTGGCCAGGATTATAGTCATACATCGTCCATGGTCCGGGTGTTCCGATATACACATTTCTCTGGTTCGAGAAGGGGGCGTCGACCGCAGTCTTACCCACATACAAATTGAACCATGTGGACTTGAAGAGATCGTTGAATCGGACCCATAGCTTCACGATACCGATCTGTCCCGCAGCGGTAAGACCGCCACCATTGTATCCAGGCTGAACCCAGAACGAGATCCAGTTGTTCAAGAGACCTCCGGATTCGATGTCCCATGGAGTATTGGCAGTATCGCCGTTGGCCCATGACGGAACCGATTTCCCTGTATTGGGATCTGCAATTCCATTGACCGAGCTTCCGTTATACGCCATCGACATGTGGAAGCCGATCGGGAAGTAGTTCTGGTTTCCGGGCTTCTCGAACATCATGTCGAGGCCGTTGGCCGTTCCGGTCGAGCTCATCATGAAACCGCGGTCCTTGAAGAAGTGACCGGTGTCGGCGAGTTTCGGCCACTGGATGTGGCAGAAGGCACATGGAAAGTTGTACTTTCTCGCAAAGCCCGGATAGGCGTGGGCGGACTTCGGCTGGAAGAAAACCGCCACGGAAGCCAGGGCAAAGAGCGAGACGAACATCAGAAGAGTTCTTCTCATTCCTCGTTCCTTTCGTTAAGTGATTCCCATGATGAAACCCTAAAAACCCTAACCCAAAACTTAGTAATGAAGAACACAACTCACCACAGACTCTCTAAGCGAGGGAAGCCTTTGGAGAGGATCTCCCGCGGTGATCGGATCTCTCCGATCGCCGTTCCCGATTCTGTGGCGATTGCTCCGATAGTACTTCCTTGTTACACCAGTGTCAAGAGAGAAACTTTCCGCCACCGGCCTTATTTTATCTTAACAAAAGAGCGTATCCACCCATACTTTTCCTCGGACCTCCTTCGTGCTGGAACCGGACGAATCATTCTCCTCGAGAAGATTGCCCCTATCTGAGGCCTCAGTCGCCATACCCAAGAGAAGCACATCGCTCAAGCCGATCACAACACAAGGAACAAGAAGTGATAGAGGAACAATGGAAGATGTGCGCCACATCGCTCTTAACGTGCCAGAGAGAATCGATCCCCACATTGAGAACATGTCATCGATGCTGGAAGTAGCTATTCAGGACGGAGGTATTTTGTAGCGACAATGACCGACAATGGGGATCAGACCGCCACCGGCCCCTATATTCCGGATCGCTCGGATGATCCGACTTAAGAAAGCTGGAAAGTTCGCAGGGGAAGGCTCTGTGGGTGACCAGCCCTTCCTCCATTCAGATCTCCCAAAGGAGCTTTTGGACTTCGTCCGAGGTCGCTGGGAAATCGAGAAACAACTCTACTGAGCCCGAGAGACCGTCTTCCAGAAAGACACCTGCACGACCCGAACCGAAACCGGAGCCCATGTCATGGTCTCGCCCCGTAATATGACCACCAGTTAGCCGAGGATCTCCGATTCGACCTTCATTGCCCCGGTCCTCGATGCGTTTTCCGACACGTCTTCCTGGGTTTTTGCTCCTTCCTGACTCCGATCAGGAAGATCGCTTCCCCGCCTTTTCTCTCCACGCCAGGCAAACCCAGGAGTGGAACTTTTTCCCGAACTCTTCCTCCCATTTCCACCCCTATCTTCATTCGACAAGAGACACTCCGTTCAATGCTATCTTCATAGGCTCGTTTACTGGACCCTCTAGGGTCGGAGGCTTTCTTGGGTTCTGACTTTAACGGGAATCTGACTCGCCCACATTGGCCCTTTCCACCACGACGCATTTTTGATAGGATGACGCCATCGTTATATGAGATAGACACCCCAAACTCCGTTGATTTCCGGTCTTCTTGACCCAAACGGACACAGAGGAGTCTCCAGCCCTACGCCATCTTGTGAGTCCATGGCTATGAGAGGCGACTCCCGGATGACGGAGAACATGGACGTTTTTTACTGGGGGATCACCAAACATTCGCTTTTCAATGGAACATCACTCATCCTGTCGTAGCCAATTGATGTCGAAGGCCGTCAACGGATCGGCCAACCACGATCAAAACTAAGGAATAGGAACCCACATGAAAATAAGGACAGGACTTTTTCTGGCAGGAGTTCTTTGTGCACTGATCGCCACTCCCCCCGTCGCCCGGGCCGGACTCAAGCCTGGGGATCCGGTTCGGGGAAAGAAGATTTTTCTCTCCTTCTGTGTTCAGTGCCACGGAATCAAGGGTAACGGTAACGGAATTGCCGCTCCGGCACTCATGAACAAGCCCGCAAACTTCACCGATCCCACCCTCTGGACGAGCCACGAGGAAGCTTTCTTCCTTGAGACAATCCGGCATGGACGCGGAGGCATGGCTCCTTACTGGGACGTCCTCACCCCCCAGCAGATCCAAGACGTTCTTTCCTACGAAAAGACATTCAGGAAAAACTAACCGCTCCTACCGCACCTTCTCCCGGCCTCCGGTCACGAGCTTCGCCTTGACCGGAAGCCTCGACGAGAGCCTCTCTCTCCACAAAGCGGTACGTCCCAATAAGCCCAACATGTCCAAGCGACCCGATCCTTGGGAGGAAAGATTTGCATTCGAACCTGTGCAAAAGCTTCACAGGTGGAATCTTTTCTCAGCTCTTCATCTTTAGCGAAAGAAGGCTGACCGGAAGAGTGTCACCGGAACTGTAGCATTCACAATCAGCGTTTCCGAAAACGAGGGATGTCGGGAGAATCTGAAGTGTCGGACTTCTCCGGATCCGGAGAAAAGATTGAAAGTCCCGAAATCGCTGAAGCATTTTCCATCGAAAGCAGTTTGTTGAACACTTGGAGTCCAGAATTCCATTTGTTCTCCTGGTCGTACTGTATAGCCAGGGACCGCATCTCCATTTCGAGAGAAACAAGATCCGACGGATATTCACTTTCCATCGTTTTGAGAATTGTCATTGCTTGTTGAAGGTCTTTGGCACGCTTGGCCCGGCTTTCTTCAGGACGAACCTGACTCACCATGATCTTATGGACGGCGTACCGGTCCGGGGATGGTACATTCGTCAGGATTCCTTCTCCAGACAGTATTACCGCCCGAACAGGCTCCTTCGTAAGAAACTCCATATAGGGCAGGGGTTGCCCCATGAATCCGACATTTTTCATGTTCTTGAGTTGACCATCCTCTTCATGGTTTCGATAGGTGGTCAGCACCTCAAGTTTCAAATCGGTCCCGTCCACGGCGAATACATAGCTCCTTCCCTTCGGATCGAGCGAAGGAAGCGGGGTCAGCTTCACACGTTCGAGGATGCGCGTTGAAATACCTTCCGCTCCTTCTGGAACGAAAAGATCGATCGTCCGGTTAAATGCGACACCCACATCCATCGTTCTGGCGGATTCAGAGTCAGGGATAAAACCAACCGAAAAGGGATAGCAACGATACGCATGTGTTCCGATAAGGATGCCCCCATTTCTGAAAAAACCCGCAAGTTCCAGGGATCTCAAAAGTTTTTCTTCAGTCTTCAAAAGAGTCGGAACGCCAGGAACGCTCTTCAACGTCTTCACGATTTCCTTAAGATTCTGTCCGGAGATAAAATCTTGGTATTTTGAAATACGATCGATTGTCTCTCGTGTCTTCCCGGTCTCCGGCCCCACATAGCGCTGTTTGGTAGCATTGTTCTCGCGATACTGAAAGTACCAATACATATTTCCGGAAATGTTCTTCGTGACAAAAGATCCGTCAACCATTCCGCTGACGGATTCTCCGAACTGCATTTCCTGGGCTATCTTACGATCTA
>JAJZCZ010000002.1 GCA_021828805.1 Nitrospirota bacterium
CGGTATGGTAAATAAACACATCATCAAGATTGGGACGACGAACCGATGCCTCCCGGATCGGAACAGGAAGAGCCCGCAACAAATCCCAGGGGGACTGGTCACTTCCCGGAGGCAGGGGGAACAATAGAAGACTCGCCCCTTCCCGCCTTATTTGTGAGGAGACAAGAGAGGGGTATGTCGTTAAAAGATAGCTGTTGAGTGCATCAGGGTGGTCAGTTTCTACCGAGAGCATTTCGGAAGAAAGATCTTTTTTCAGACGATCAGGGGTTCCTTCAGCAACGATCTTCCCGGCACTCATGATCGCCACACGATCCGAGGTATCAGCTTCTTCAAGATAATGGGTTGTCAGGAAGACAGTCATCCCCACGTCCTTTCGGACCCGGTGGATATACTCCCAGACAGAACGGCGGGAGTGGGGGTCAAGGCCAAGGGTCGGCTCATCGAGGATAAGAAGACGTGGGGAATGCAGGAGCCCCCGGGCTATTTCAAGACGTCGCTTCATCCCCCCCGAAAAGGTCCTGACAAGGTCATGCCGCCGTTCTCCGAGTCCCATGACACCTAAAAGAAAATCTCCCCGTTTTTGCCGGGTCTTTGAGTCGATACCATAGAGCCTTCCATGGAACTCCAGATTCTCCCACGCGGTCAGGCGATCATCGAGACTGGGGTCCTGAAAGATGATTCCTATTTTCTGGCGAACCTGATGGGGATAAGCAACAACATCAAGACCGTCGATACGGATGCTGCCGCGCGAAGGCGAGAGGAGTGCCACCATCATCTGAATCGTTGTTGTCTTACCGGCTCCGTTGGGGCCCAGGAAAGAGAAAAACTCCCCCTCTCCAACGGAAAAAGAAATCCCGTCGACAGCGATCCGCTCTCCCCGTCTCGAGCGGTATATTTTTGTAAGATCATTGGCTTCAATCATTGTTTTCTCTGCTCTGTGAGCGATCCATGAGTCTTCTGTTTTATTTTAAGCTTTTCTTCTTCGCCAATTCGAGGCTTGGCGGTTTCTTTTTTCCAAAAAAAAACGGCAGGATTGCTCCTGCCGTCTTTCATTTCCATGGCCTCGGATTTAGTTCGTCTGGTCAGCCTTTGGCTCTCCAGGAACGAAAACCCCTTTATAATTCGTGATCGGAATCGGGATCGGACGTCCATTGTCCCGGTCGATCGGAAGGAACTTCTGAGGAATGGTGATGACGGAGGGGTCGTCAAGTCCTAACACCCATGTCGTCAGTGCGCTTGTCTGAAGATCAGTCAAGTGGAAGTTTGGCATGATCGTCGGGGGAACCTTGAATGTCGGGATTCCCGGAGAGATCTTTCTCGGGTTTTTGAAATGTTCCCACTCCCATTCACGTTCGGAGTGGAGACCGCCCACATGGTTAAAGTCATGGACGTTATAAAACCCAAGTTCGGTCCGGCTTCCGAAACCCGAAAGATCAGGGGCCAGAACTCCATGAAGATTGAACTGGGTCATCGTATGGCACGACCCGCAGCCCTTCTGAATGATCGTCTTCTTCGCAAGGTTCAGGAAAGGCGTCATCGGAGGATTGATTCCGGGCTTAAAAAGATCCGTGTGACATTTGAGACATGATGACTCGGCAAACGCTCCCCGCTTGGGCTGGTAGTTCAGGGAGACATTGAAACCGTGGGCCTCCGCAGCAACTGTGGACACCCCCTGACCATCATGACAAACGGTGCATCCAAATTTTTCAAAGGGATGCTTTCCGATGTAGCCCGCGAGGTCGGGATGGGTGGTAAAAGGCTCCGGAGCTGTTTTGAAGGCGGGAATAGCAATTCCCATATGACAGGTCATACATCTGTCAGGCTTGTTCATGATCGGATTCCAGATCTGAACGACAGACAGAGTAGACGTTGCCAGGTCAGGCTTTTTCGTAATTTTGGCCAGAAGTTGATAATAGGCCCTTTGATATGTCATCCATTCGGGATGGGTATCTTTATAGAGCTCATAGAAGAAGACCCCGCCCAAAAGAACCGTGGAGATAAAAAAGAGAGCATAAATGCGCATTTTCATTCTTTTCGTCCCCTTTCCGTGCTCTGGGCCGATTTGCGGAGGGGATGCCCCTCAGGATAGAAGGATCCTTCCTGCCACTTCTGAAACCAGATGACGAGGTAGTAGAAGATGGCGGTTCCCACTAAAAGGGTCAGGGAGATACCGATCCGGTAAGGGTACCCGAAATATTCCTCAACCCAGGGGGCATTGAGCAACTGATGAAACTGATCCATCGAACCTCCTTGCCCGAACATGGCGGACATTTTGACGTATCGGAGGCAGAGCCGCCGGGCGGCGGCTTCCTCCGTGACAGGTCAACGTGCTACAGCGTCAGATATTGATCCAAGGTGTAACGAGTACATATTTGATGTTAAAGAGAAGTCTGAGCACGATCTTAAGCGCCACACCCATCATCGAAAGGAAGAAGAAGGAAAAGGTGAGATAGCGCCACAACCCCATCGCCTTGTACATGGGCTTCCAGATGATCATTGGAATGATCGTTCCCAGTGCAAAGTAACCGATGAAGATAATGTCTCCGAAGAGCTTCCCGACACCCTCGCTGACATGAAACCAGTTCACGAAGATCAGATGGAGCGGGATAAGGGTCACAAGCGCCGGATTCATATGTTCGAGATGATTACTCCAAGGCCAGTACCACTGCCAGTCGAGGCCCCGGAGATAGGTTCCAATGACGATGGTGATCCACCAGATCGCAAATCCGAATGAGTAATTGAAGACAGCGAATTTGCGTTCGGAATAGGTGTAGTATCCCACACCCTTTGGATTGACATCGAGGTAAGGAAAGAGCATCAGTCCGGCGATGATCATTCCCGGCAAAACCACACCGGCATACCATGGGTCAAAGTACACAAGAAGCTCCTGAAGACCCAGGAAGTACCAGGGGGCACGCATCGGGTTTGGCGTCGTCGACGGGTCGGCCAGCGACCGAAGAGGCGCGTGTTCGAACTGAATCAGGACCATAAGGCCTACAGTTACGAGGATGGCACAAATAATCTCGATCATCAGAAGGTTTGGCCATACGTAAACGGTATCTTCAGGCTCCTTCTTGACGATGGGTGCCGTCTTTTTCATAAGCTCGACAAGTCCATAGGACTTTCTCGAGTCGCGGGGAAAAATCTCCCGGGTCACCTTTTCATCCATTATTGCCCCACCTCTCCATATAACTCTCTCAAAGGCTCATATGAAAACCATTTACGCCATAAGTTCGGCGATCCCCTCGAGCTTAGAGGGGACCGGAGAAACCGTCTTTCCGGATCCGCCAGAAGTGGACCGCGAGAAAGACCGTCACAACAAGCGGAAGCACGACGCAGTGAAGAACGTAGAAACGGATGAGTGCGTTCTGACCCACCACGGTGCCACCAAGGAGCATGAACATAATATCGTTGGTCGGCAGGAATCCGAGCTGCGGACCCCAGGGACCATTCTGCCCGATCAGGGGAGTATAGGAGGCCATCTTGGCACCCACGGTCACAGCCCAGTATGCCAGCTGATCCCAGGGAAGAAGATACCCCGTCCATGAAAGAACCAGGGTATTCACCAAGAGAACGACTCCGACGATCCAGTTGAATTCCCGGGGAGCCTTGTATGCACCGGTAAGAAAGACCCGGGTCATATGAAGCCAGACGAACAGAACCATACCATGCGCTGCGAACCGGTGAAGATCGCGCATCAGGTTTCCGCCGAAGATAACAAACTGGAGGTCCTTGATATTCCGGTAGGCCAATCCGGTATAAGGAGTGTAGTAGAACATAAGCCAGATCCCTGTCACGGACAGGATAATGAAGAGAAAGAGGGTAATTCCGCCGAGGCAGAACGTATAGCGCATTCTCAATGCTGACCGACGAACCTTCACCGGATGAATATGAAGGAAGACGCTGGAAAAGATTGCGTAGGCCCGGTCGAGGTCATTGTCAGGATAACCGTGCCGAAAGACAGACTTGAAGATCTGGGATTCGACAATTTCGTTTTTGATTTTCTGAAGCATACCTCAAGTCCCTTCCGTTAAAAGGACCACTCCCTGGTATCCGTCCTGGCGACTGTCATGGCCATGATCTTCGCCCCGGATCAAGTGCAGGGATAAAAGGATCCTCGCATGGGCTACAGCGGCAAGGCTTGTCGATGAAAACCTTGCCGTTCAACCGTTAACGACATTTGTTATATAAGCCCCTCGTTAGCAGAGGAGACGGTTGGAGGCACATGAGGCGCCTCCGGGAGAAGAATGCTCGATATAGAACGGCGACACTTCCTTGACCTTTTCCTTCACCCAGAGACCTTGGGGCGTCTGGACTGGATCCGGGTCAAGCCGGATCACGGTGTTGACGATCAGCTCTCCGTCAAGAGGATCACGGGTGATCTGACCGCGCCAGAGGGTCCGAGGAGCCGGTCCTCCACGAACATTACCATGGGCATCATAAATCGATCCATGACACGGACAGCGGAAGCGCTTCTGGTCAGGAAACCAGTTTGGCGTACACCCAAGGTGACGGCAAATCGAAATCATGTTGTAGATACCACGCATGTTTCTTACCACCCAGAAACGTCCCTTGAGCTTCCATCGCTCATCGACACCCAGTCCATAAGTGGACACATGACCGATCTTGAAGACCGTCGGGGGTTCATACAGGACCGGAGGAAAGAGGTACTTATAGGCAGCAAAGGTCGTGCCGGCCATGGAAGCGCCCATGAGCGACCACCCAGCTGCCACGAGAAATTTTCTCCGCCCTTTGTCGGCCGGGCTTACAGCGTCGGCAGCGTCTCCAGGGTGTTGGGTTTGGGCTGATAAATTTGTCATTGGAGCGCAACCTCCTGTTTAATTTCGAGATGTTCCATGGCGATGGCCCCAGTCGGGCAGCGTTTGGCACACAACCCGCACCGGATACAGCGCATCCCGTCCCATATCATTGCTGTCGATTGCGAAAGGGTCTGGACAACGGGCTCTTCAAGATGCTCAGGTGCAATTTCTGTTTCGGTAAATGTTTCGAGAAGCGGCTCCATCTTCCCGTGTTCGAGGTCCACATCGGAAAGCGGTACCATCTTCAATGCGTACTCTGGACAAACATCCACGCAGCCCCCGCACAGAACACACTTCTGTCCTTCAAAAATGGGGTTTACGTGGCAAGTAAGACATCGAGAGGCCTGAGACCGCGCCTGCTCTTCCGTCATCGAGACTTCGGCGAGGTCAAAGTTTGTCCGACGGTAGTCCGGATGAAGCAGGTCAGGATTCTTCCGTTCGATTGTATAGTAGCCCTTCTGGTTGAATTCTTCCGGCCAGATAGGCGAGGGATTGGCTCGATGGGGAATCGGAGAAGACACCCCGGAAAGGTGCTTTGAAACTCCGGTCTTCATCAGATAGGCATGAACTGACTGCGCCGCCTTTTGGCCACCGGCAATAGCATCAATGAAGATCCGAGGACCGGTGACGACGTCTCCTGCTGCAAAGACCCCCGGTACTCCTGTGTCCATTGTATGCATATTGGTACGAATCACCCCATTCCGTCCAACAATACCTTCAAGGTCTTCCGGAACGTAGCTGGTATCAATGACCTGTCCAATAGCGAAGAGCACTGAGGAGCCGTGAACGATGCTCACATTCTCCTCATCAAAGGTCGGAGAGAAGCGTCCCTGGTCATCAAAAACCGAGAGAACCTTCTTGACCTCAAGACCTTCGAACTTTCCATTCGAACCGAGAATCCGTTTTGTTCCAAGACGGATGGCAAACTCGGCCCCTTCATGGACGGCGTCTTCAATTTCAAGATCATCGGCGGGCATTTCATCCCATGTTTCAAGGGTCACAACGGTAACCTTCTCCACGCCCGGAACCCGGATGGCCGTCCGGACGACGTCCATCGCAACGTTTCCAGCCCCGACAACAACAGGGCGAGGTCCAATGGGGAGGGGTGCGTGATTGTGATAAACCGACTGAAGGAAGGGAAGGGCTGAGTAGACCCCTTCAAGATCACGTCCCTCAAACGGAACCTGGCGACTTCCCCACGCTCCGGAGGCAAGGACCACCGCCGCAAACTCCTCACGGAGCTGCGCCATCGTGACATCTTTTCCAACCTTGACGTTCAGACGGGCCTCAACGCCCATACTGATAATCGCGGCTATTTCCGCCTGGAAGAGCGGGCGGGGAAGACGATACTCAGGAACAAGATAAAAAAGGCCACCGAGGCGATCCTGAGCTTCAAAGATCGTCACACGGTAGCCAAGGCGGGCGAGGTCATGGGCGGCAGTAAGACCGGCCGGCCCCCCTCCAATAATCGCGACGCGAGCACCCGTCGCCTTTCCATATGGCACACCTGGAGCCGTCGAATAGCGCAACGTGGAAGCCGGATCAGAAACGGCCTCCGCTCCAAATTTTTCTGTCACAAATCTCTTGAGCGCACGGATCGTCACGGGAGCATCAATATTTCCCCGCGTACAGGCCGTCTCACAAGGAGCATTGCACACCCATCCGCAAACTGACGCAAACGGGTTGGGACCACGGGCAATGGCATAAGCCTTTTCGTAGCGTCCCTGAGCGATCGCCTGAACGTATCCGCCAGCGTCCGTCCCGACGGGACACGCTTTTCGGCAGGCCACCTGATCTGCATAGTACTGATAATCCGGTATGTGAAGCTTGTATTTTCCCTTCATTCCGTTCCTCCTCCGTGGGTGACAAAGATCCCATACGGAAAGAGGGACACCAAGCTTGCGAGGCCTTGCCAGGATACAGCCAAGGCCCCCAGGGTTCCCTATCCGGTCCAACAATGAGAATGATTTTCGGATTGAATTTGCAGTGGCGCAATTTATAACATTTCCACCAAAATGAGTCAAGGTGTCTTTGAAGAGATTTTGGTTTATTCCGTAATACTGGGAGATTTTCCCATCTCCCGCTTACTCCTTCCTTCCCCAATGACCTCCTTCGGCTGTTATGCTACAATCTCCTCCGGATGTCCGGCAGCATTGTCGGGAGTCACCCCAAGGCCGATGTCAGTGGCTCCCGGCCCACCCTTCCACGGATGGACGATGTCAAAAAAGATCCTCCCCAACATCATCGGCATTCTCACAAAGCCACACCGGTCGGCAGAGGTTCGGCAGCTTCTTCTTCCCCTTCTTCCATGGCTCGCCGGAAAAGGGCTCACCGTCATGCTTGACCGGGAGGCAACCCTCTCCATGGGAACGCCCCCCTTACCAATCTTTGACCGGGAAGAGATCGCCGCCTCCGCCGATCTTCTGATTGTCCTTGGAGGTGACGGGACGCTTCTCTCAGCGGCACGGATTGCCACCCGGCGCCAGATTCCCATCCTCGGCATCAACCTTGGAACCTTGGGATTCCTTGCCGAAGTTCCAAAAGAGGAGACCTTCCGGGTTCTTGAATCCGTAATATCAGGCCATTATGTTGTCGAACAGCGGGCCATGATCCATGCCGAGCTTCTCAAAAACGGAGAGAGCATCTCGGAATCTCATGATGTGCTCAACGACGTTGTCATCAACAAGGGAACGACTGCCCGTATGATTGAGGTGGAAATATATTCAAATAACCATTTCGTCACGGAGATGAAGGGGGATGGCGTCATCTTTTCCACGGCCACTGGATCCACGGCCTATTCGATGGCTGCAGGGGGACCAATTCTCCATCCGGAATCCCAGGGCATCGTCATGACACCGATCTGCCCCCACACCCTTACACAGCGCCCCATCGTCTTTCCCGAGACCGTTCATCTCGAAACCCTTTTCAAGACGGCCGATGCCCATGTCATGGTCATTTTTGACGGACAGATCAGCGTTCCACTCGAAAAAGGAGATGTTCTCCAGATCTCCCGCTCCGACCAGGTCACCCGGCTTCTGGTCTCTCCCGACCGGAACTACTTTGAGGTTTTGCGGGATAAACTCCGATGGGGGGGGGCATGAAGGAATTTCTCACGAGCCTGGATTTTCTGGCGGAAGTTGAACGACGGGCCGCCACTGCCGGCTTGCGCACCAGGATTCTGGGCCACGTTACCGCGGATTCGGGCCGCGTTCCGATTCTTTCCCTTTCCCGGAAAATCCCCGGAGCAGCCCCCCGGATTCTTATTTCTGCGGGCATTCACGGAGACGAGCCGGCCGGACCTCACGCCGTTCTCACACTACTCAACGAACTGATGGCCGGATGGGACGCGCTCAGAAAGTTTCACATTGAGATTGTCCCGCTTATCAACCCCACGGGATTCGACCGCAGACAGCGCCACGACGGGAACGGGGTCGATCCAAACAGATCCTTTGGCTCCCCGGCCCCTCCCCCCGAGATCCGCTACCTGATGGATGACTACAGAAGGCGTTCCATCGATCTTTTTGTTGACCTCCACGAGGACGTCGACACACCCGGATTCTACCTCTACGAGCTCTCTCCCGATATCTCGGCGGCCTTTGGCCCCCATGTGATTGCCGCACTCCGGGCCGCCGGCTACCCGATCAATGAAGCTCCTGTCATTGAGGGCATGTCGGCCTCCGACGGCCTGATCCTGAGAACATCCCGCTCCATTCCCCGCTTCTTCAGGCAGGGATCCCCTCAGGGCCTCTATATGAAACGGTTGGGGACCCGCAGGACATTGACCTTCGAATCACCTCCACGGCTTCCCCTGGCTGACCGTGTTGCCATGCAGCTCCTTGCCCTTCGGACAGTCGTCGACCGTTTTACCCGTTAACTCCCCAATCTTTCATTCTTCCCGAACCGAAGGATTGCCTTCCTACGGCACAACCGGGGGCGCAATCATATTCATGATGGGAGCCAGAGCCGCCACACCGTTTAAGCTGATGGTGAACCCGAAGCCTGTCTGAACAGGAAGAGGCGATGGTTCATTCACGATGTAATACATGAAGGCCCCCGACCAGCATTGTCCGTTGTAGCCGAGGTTAAAGGATTCCATCTGGGTCCCTGCCCCAGGCCCCTGCCCCAGGTCGTAATAGTAGGCGGCCCCCATGTAGAGACCATTGCTCGTACTGATTCCCAGATAGGGCACGAGAAAGTTCGTCCCGAATGGCTGGGAGTAACTTTCGGTAATATCGGTGGGGCTGAAAAAATTGCCCATGATGGGGACATTCCCTGCATGGGCCTCGGTTTGACCGAGAATCGCGTTGAGCATGACGGGACCGGGAGCCACGGCGGCCTGATTGAACATGATCGCCGCATCCTCAGTCGGCACATCTCTCTGATACATGTCGTAGAACCCCTCGGCGAAGAAGGAGACCGGTTGACCGCTCAGGATGTGGATAGAGCCGTACACGGGAGAGTAAGGCGTCTGAATCGGGGAAAAAGGATCAAGAAGTGTCTGCCCTCCAAAGAACATCGTCTGGGCAGCTCCGGGAAGGGCTGAATACTGGTACGTATCGGCCAGCTTGAGGGAGACAAGTTCTTTTGACTGACCGTCTGCCCCCTGCCAGAAGAGCCGCTGGGTCAAGGCGAGCGTGGTTGCATTCATCCCGAAGACATTGTCAGAAAACCCGCTTTGAATAATCTGGGTCTCATTGTTCTGGGGAGCATAGTCAAAGTCGAGATTAAGCTGGATCTGGTGGGTCAGGTCCCCCCCGCCGGATGTATAAAAGTCCTTTTCCACGACGGACTGGGCGCCGATCCCCAGATTGGGGACCGCCTGGTCAAAGGGAGTCGGCGTCTGGTAACCCTGGCTGTAAGCAGTGGTCAGGACACCGGCATGCGGCGTGAGGACCACCGCGCCGTCACCCAGCACATAGGACCCCATGGCATGGGGATAGATAAGTCCCCGCTGGATCATCAGAGGACCGCTCTGGATTTCTGCCCCCGACAGGAACGAGGAAAAATAGATTCCGGAGCCCCCCAGCGAATAGTCAAAGAGGCTCGCGCTCCCTTGGGGGAGTTTGCTCACGGTGGTATTGAGCCCGGGGAAAATATCCTGATTATAGTCGGCGATGAGATTGATTTCGCTATTATCCTGGTAGGCATTCACATAGATTGTCGAAAGGAGCTCGGGGTTAAAGGCCATGGTAGAGCCCACGCTCATGAGCTGATAGAAGTCCTGCGCGTTGACGTAATTGATATTGCCCATAATGGAAACATTGTCGGTGTTATAACTGTAAAGGTCGGTCGTGGAGGAGATGTTTGTCCGGAGTCCCAGCGGCGTATAGTCAACCGCCTGGTTCGTGATATTGAGAAAAAGATTCTGGGTGGAGCTGATGGCCTGGCGGTAGGTGACGCCTTCTCCGATTCCGAAGTTTGACATATCGTCCATCGTGACCGACAGGTCGTAGGACGGATCGAGATTCCAGAAAAAGGTGTCGTAGAGAACAAGACCCTGGACGGAGTTGAACTGGACGTACGGAAAGAGAAATCCTGACTTCTTTGAGGCCACGGGGAAGGAGAAGTACGGCATGTAGAGGGCTGGAACACCTTTGATATCAAGAGCGTTCGACAGCCCCGAGAAGGCATCCCCCAGCGTCATGTCTCCCGACAGCGTCGAGATCGACCAGGAGGGAGAGCTGTCCTTGTCGCAGTTGCAGGTCGTTACCGAGCCTTTTTTGACGTGGTAATGCTTATGATCCTTGCGGTGGATCACCTCTCCGGTGATGTGGTAGGTATAGAGTATCTGGGTGTTGTTCATCGAGTAAAACTGCTTGGTCTTGACCTTCCCGTGGTACAGGATCGCTTCGCCGGTCAGAAGGTTCGCGCGGATTCTGTCCCCGGTCATCGTCGTCCGGGGTCCTTTAAAAATCACATGGCCTGCTCCCCAGACGATACTGGTCTTTTTGTTGAGAATCAGGGAGTCGGCCCGGAGAGACCAGGGGTTGCGGGAGATGTAGGCGTGGCCATTGGCGTGCAGGAGAGAGGTCACCCGGTTGAGACGGATATGGTCAGCCAGCACAACAACCTTGTCGGTGTCGGCCCCCTTCAGCGGAGTGGAGGGGGGGACCGGGGTCGCACCCGCCACCTCTCCCCCCCAACACAAAAATGCGACCAGCACGAGGAGAATTCCAGAAAACCGGACCAGACTCCTTCGAGGATTCAAGCGTCCTCCGAAAGGGGCCGATCCCTTTCGTTTCCGGAGAAGAGTACCGGACCGGAGGGAGGGATAAAGCGAGGGCGAATGGCGCCCAGAAGATAGAGTGAGCCGGTGACCACGAGAACTCGATCCGGAGACGCACGGCTCCAGTCAAGCGCCTTCTCAAGGAGATCCTCCCGACCTCCCCGCTCGATACAGGGATCGAGCTCTCCCCACATCCCCCGTACCTGCCCCTCCATGTCCCGGGCAGAGGCCCACCGCCCTCCCGCCGGAGCCTCACCAAGAGAGGCATCCGGCAGAAAGAAGGCCCCGGAGGAAACCGGAGCCTCGCGGACAAGATCCAGCATCCGCTTCCAATCCTTGTCGGCATGGACGGCGAAGAGCCACCCGACCGACATCCTGGAGCCGACCCGGTCGAAAAGGGCGTGGAGGAGTCTCTCCATGGCCTCCGGATTGTGGGCCCCGTCGAGAAGAACCAGAGGATTGTGAGAAACCGTTTCAAATCGTCCGGGATGGCTGGCCCGGGCAATCCCCTCTCTAAAGCAGCTGACCGAAATCGGAAGAGGGCTCCACTCCAGAGCAGCAGCGGCTGCGGCGATATTTCCAGACTGGTAGGTCGCCGTCAGTGCCGGAGCGAAATGTCTTGTCCCCCATCGCCCCTGATATCGCAGCAGTCTTTTGCCATCCGGGGAGGGGCCACTTTCTCTCGCGGGATCCCCTCCCTCCCATGTCGCCTCAAAATCCCGACCCGAGAGGATCGGGAGAAACCCTGATCTTCTGCCCCGGTCAAGAAAGGCCGATCGCAGCTCCGGATCGGCCAGAACCGCCACAAATGGCCGGCCACGTCGCCCCACCGCCACCTTTTCCTCAAGAATCCGGAGAAGTCCCGGTCCGAGGATCTCTTCATGATCCAGAGAGACTCCCGTCAAAACGGTAACGATCGGGTCGGAGACCGTTGTCGCATCCCATCGTCCCCCCATCCCTGCCTCGAGGACCACGCAGTCGACACCGGCTCTTCGAAAAGCCCGATGGGCCATGACCGTCAAAAACTCGAAAAACGTGAGGCCGAGATGGAGGGAGGTATTAAGGGCGGCCACTTCACGGACAAGGTCTGAAAAGACCCCGGGAGAGAGGATCTCTCCCGAGATGGCAATCCGTTCCCGGATATCGGAAAGATGAGGGGAGGTAAAACGGCCGGTCCTGTAGCCGGACTGACGCAGGATGGAGTCGACAAGGTGTGCGGTCGACCCTTTTCCGTTTGTCCCGACAATCTGGAAGGTCCGGGGGCTTCGCTCCGGATGGTCGAGGGCAGAAAGTGCCGCCTCGACTCTTTCAAGACCCGGCCTGATCCCAAAGCGCAAAAGCCCCGAAAGAATGGCGGAGACGTCCTCCGGCGGTGTCACCCCCTACTGCTCCCCTCGGCAAGGTGAAGAGGCAGAGAGCGCTCCGTGGGGACCAAGATGGCAGAGAAGCCGCGCAAGCGTCTCCTTGAGATGCTTGCGCTCGACAATCATGTCGATGAAGCCGTGTTCCAGGAGAAACTCCGCCCGCTGAAAACCTTCAGGAAGCTGCTGACGGATGGTCTGCTCGATGACTCTCGGACCGGCAAAACCGATCAGAGCCCGGGGTTCGGCAATGATGACATCTCCAAGCATGGCGAAGCTTGCTGTCACGCCTCCGAAGGTGGGGTCGGTCAGAACCGTGATGTAGGGAATCCCTTCCTTGCCGAGGCGGCCAACAGCGGCGGATGTCCGGGCCATCTGCATGAGGGAGAAAATGCCTTCCTGCATCCGGGCGCCGCCGGAGGCGGTGACCAGGATCAGCGGGAGGCGGGATTCCAGCGCCCGGTCGGCGGCCCGCACGACCTTCTCGCCCACCACCGAGCCCATCGACCCGCCCATGAAGTGAAAGGAGAAGAGACCGAGAACGGCCGGGATCCCCTCGATCCGGCACTCCCCCACCCTCACGGCGTCTTCAAGCCCGGTTTTTTTCTGGGCCGCGCGCAGACGTTCAGAGTAACGCTGGCTGTCGGTGAAGGACAGGGGGTCGGAGGAGACAACATCCCGGGCCACCTCGCTGAAGCTCTCCGCGTCCACCAGCTGTTCGAGGCGTTCCTCGAGGGTAATAGGGAAGTGATAGTTGCACTTCGGACACACCTTGCCGGCCCTGTCCACCTCCTTGCGATAGACAATCTGGCGGCAATGGTTGCACTTGATCCACAGCCCTTCAGGGATACGGACCTTCTTCCCGGAGTCCTCCTCCGGCTCACCCTTTGCCGCTCCCTTTCGATCCTTTCCCGGCCTGTCGAGCCAGCCCATGTTTTGATTCTCCTTCAAGATTGAGGTTCTGCCTTGCGGCATGCCGCAACGAACTCGAGAAATGTTTTTTCCCATCGCCCGGGAGTTTCTTCTTCCCTGACAAGACGGCTTCCTACAATGACCCCGTCAGAAAATTCCAGAATCTCCCGGGCCATTCGTGGCTCGCTGACACCAAACCCCAGGCAGACCGGTAAGGAGGTCCACTCCCGCATGGCACCGACCTTCTCCCGGATGGAGCCGGTGAGGGACAGGGCCGATCCGGTGGTGCCCATGAGACCGACATAATAGACAAATCCCCGGGCCTCCCGGACAATCTTGCGGGCCCGGTCGGCAGGGGTCGTGGGCGAGACGAAACCCACGAGGTTGACCCCGAAGGAGCGAAAGATCGACCGATAGCCCCGCGCGTCCTCGAAGGAGAGATCGGGGATCACGACCCCTGCCACCCGTCCCGTCTCCCTCGCCTTTTTGCAGAAGGCCTCCACCCCCATATGGTGAAAGAGGTTGAAATAGGTCATCAGGTAAAGGGGCGGAAGCTCCTCTTTGGGAATTGTACCAAGCCAGTCAAGCAGCTCGGGAAGAGCGGTCTCGTGGCGCAAGGATCTTCGGGCAGCCTCCTGGATGACCGGCCCGTCGGCCGTCGGATCGGAAAAAGGGACCCCCAGCTCCACGGCAAAGACCCCGGAAGAGGCCGCCAGCCGGAGATAGCGCCGCGTGGTGTCCAGGTCGGGATCTCCGGCCACAAGATAGGGAATAAGTGCCGGAGGCGTGACCCCGCGCTTGAAGGAGCCCCGCGACAAAGAACCTCGTCGCATTGAACGTCCCGACTTCACAGTTTCTCCCCCTTCTCCTCGAGCAGTCGGGAGACCTCCATCACATCCTTGTCCCCGCGTCCCGAAAGGTTCACGAGAATATTCCTGTCCCGGGGAAGGGTCTTCGCCAGGCGCAAGGCGTAGGCCACGGCATGGGAGCTCTCAAGCGCCGGAATGATCCCCTCCGTGCGGGAAAGAGTGCGGAAGGCCGCCAGCGCCTCGTCGTCCCCCACAGAGTCGAAGACGATCCGGCCGGTTCCCCGATAGTAGGCAAGCTCAGGTCCCACCGCTGAGTAGTCGAGGCCGGCAGAGACGGAATGAGTGTTTTCGATCTGCCCGTCGCGATCCTGAAGAACGTAGGTACGGGTTCCCTGCAGAACCCCCACCGAGCCTCCGGCAAATCGTGCCGCGTGAAGGCCGGGAGAGATGGCGATCCCCCCGGCTTCCACCCCAAACATCCGAACTCCCGCATCCTTGATAAAGGGATGGAGGAGGCCGATGGCATTGCTCCCTCCTCCTACGCAGGCGACGAGTGCGTCAGGCAGAGATCCGACCCGCTTCATGAACTGCCGGCGGGCCTCCTGACCGATCACCGACTGGAAAGTACGAACCATGAGGGGAAAGGGGTGGGGGCCAAAGGCCGTTCCCAGGAGATAGTGTGTTTCCCCGACGGTGCGGGACCAGTCTCTCAGCGCTTCGCTGATGGCATCCTTCAGGGTCCGACCTCCCAGGTCGACCGGGCTCACCACCGCTCCCAGAAGCTTCATACGAAAAACATTGAGCGCCTGCCTGCGAACGTCCTCCGACCCCATATAGATCTGGCAGGAAAATCCGAGCTTGGCCGCCACCGTCGCCGTCGCAACCCCATGCTGCCCTGCCCCGGTTTCGGCAATAAGACGGCTCTTGCCCATCTGCCGGGCAAGGAGCGCCTGTCCCACGGCATTCGTGATCTTGTGGGCTCCGGTGTGATTCAAGTCCTCACGCTTGAGCCAGATCCGGGCCCCACCCATTTCGCGGGAGAGGGCCTCTGCCAGGTAGAGCGGAGTCGGGCGGCCCGAATACTCGGCAAGCATCTCGTGAAACTCCTTCCGGAAGTCCGGATTCCGCCATGCCGTCTTGAAGGCATCCTCAAGCTCAAGAAGCGCCGGCATGAGGGTCTCAGAGACAAAGCGTCCTCCAAATTCCCCGAAGTATCCCCGATAGTCAGGAAGAGACGGGGACGATGGCCGCGACTTTTTCCGGCTCTTTTCCAACGCTGCCACTCCTTTGATCACGACGACCTCTCCCAGGCTCGCACATTCTCGACAAAGGCTCTTACTCGCCCTGCATCCTTCAGCCCCGGGTGGGACTCAACCCTTGAACTCACATCCACGCCGAAGGGGCGCCGCCCCTCCCCGCTCCCCGGGGGACAGACAGCGCTGAGCGCTGCCGCCACTCCTTCCGGAGAAAGCCCTCCGGAGAGAACCACCGGAAGAGGCCAGGGAACCTCTGTTAAGGTTCCGTAGTTCCATCCCTCCCCCGTCCCCCCCAGGCCTTTGGCAGAGCGTCCTTCCACCAGAAGGCGAAGAGCGGTATGAGGAGCATCAAGAGGGCTCGTTCCATCCCAGCGTACCGCATGCATCCAGGGAATGCCGAAGGAGCCAAGACGCGCATCCGCCTCCCGGCCGAGGGGACCCCCATGCCACTGGATCAGGTCAATCCCGAGCCGGTCCACTGTCTCTTCTATCCTGTCCCAGTCCGGCTCGGTGAAGACGGCCACTTTTTCAAGCTTCCCCGAGAGGGCTTCGACAATGAGCGCCGCCCGTTCAAAGGTGAGAGTCCGGGAAGACCGGGCCGAGAACATCAGTCCAATGGCGTCCGCCCCTGACTTCTCCACCAGGAGCGCATCCTCCGGCCGGGTGATCCCGCAGATCTTAATCCACAGTCCCACAGAACTCCTCCAGAGCCTGTCCCGGATCAGACGCGAGAAGGAAGCTCTCTCCCACCAGGACGAAGTCGGCACCGAGCTCCCCCATCCGGAGGTAATCGGCACGATTTTTGAGGCCGCTTTCGGCCACCCGGAGGATCCCCGGGGGAATCCCCGCAAGAAGATGGGCTCCGCGGTCCCAGTCAATGGTCAGGGTGTCGAGATCCCGGCTGTTGACTCCCACGACCTGGGCACCGGCCGACAGGGCTCGCCCGACCTCGTCCCCCGTATGCGTCTCCACCAGAACCGTCAATCCAAGCGAGGTCCCAAGGTGCAGCAATTCGGAAAGAAGCTCTCCCGGAAGGATCCTGACAATCAGGAGAAGGATGTCCGCTCCCGCCACCCGGCTCTCAATCACCTGATAAGGATCAACCACGAAGTCTTTCCGGAGAAGGGGCAGAGCCTCTCCGGCAGGAGATTGACGGATCCGGGTCAGGTCCCCGAGCTCCCCGCCGAAGAAGGGGGTGTCCGTAAGGATCGAAAGGGCCCGGGCCCCCGACCGGTGATAGGACGCGGCGATGGAAACAGGGTCGTAAGGGTCCCGGATGAGTCCCCGGGACGGACTACGGCGCTTCATCTCCGCAATGACTCCCGGACGGGCTGAGAGGTCTTTCCCTGACCTTAAGGGACGAACCGGAGGAGCCGATGGAAGGGCCCGCTCAAGATCTGTCAGGGAGCGAAGTTTTTTTGCTGCGGAGACTTCGTCACGCTTCCGGGAGATGATATCGTCGAGGAGGCTCACGAAAGGCTTTCCTTCTGAATAGCGGAGAGGACCTCCCGGGCCTTGCCCGAGTCAATCGCTGCCCGGGCAAGTTCCACGCCCTCCGGCAGAGTACGCGCCTTTCCGGCCACAACAAATCCTGGAGCCGCTCCGGCCAGAACCCAGTCCCGGAGAGGAAGTTTCTCTCCTTCGAGGACGGTCCGGATCCGGGCGGCGTTTTCCATGCGGTCTCCCCCCTTGGCCGCTTCGACAGGTGAGGGAGAGAGGCCGAAGTCGGCGGCCCGAAGCTCACTCCAGATCTTCTTGCCTTGTGACAGGTGCAGGAAGGTCGTCGTGGAGGAGAGGTTCACCTCGTCGAGGCCGTCTCCGTGAAGAGCCACTACCTCCCGGCTTCCCGTCTTCTCCAGGACATCGACGACCGTCTCAAGGCGCTTCGCATCGTAGACCCCGATCACCTGGCGCCGCACCCCGGCCGGGTTGACCAACGGACCCAGGAGGTTGAAGAGGGTACGGATCCCCAGTTCGCGCCGGACCCCGGCGGCAACACGAAGGGCCGGATGGTAGAAGGGGGCAAAGAGAAAGGTCAGTCCCGTCTTCCGATAGATATGGAGCGCCTTTTCCGGATTCACCTCCACCGGGATGCCAAGCGCCTCCAGCACATCCGCCGATCCGGCCTGGCTCGAAACAGCACGGTTTCCGTGTTTGACGACCCCCACCCCCCCGGCAGCAAGGACGAAGGAGACAGCGGTGGAAAGGTTGACCGTCCCCGCCCGGTCCCCGCCTGTTCCGCAGACGTCGATCGCCTCTTCGAGAGAACCGGGAGCCTCCGGGGGAAAGGGATGGCACCGGCTCCGGATCGCATCGACGGCCCCACTGATCTCATCGGAGCTCTCCCCCTTTGAGGCCAGTGCCACAAGAATCGCCGCGAGGAGAACTTCCGACACCTTGCCATCCATGACCTCTCCCATCACGGAGGCCATTTCGTCGCGCCCGAGCGAGCGGCCCGAAGTCAGGGCCGCCAGTGCCTCCCGGGGTGTCACGACGCGGAGCTCCCCTTCGGAGAAGTGGCTCCATGGCGCTTCGCCAGATCGACAAAGTTTGCCAGGATTGTCTTCCCGTGGAGGGTCAGGATGGATTCGGGATGGAACTGGACACCATAAACCGGGAGATATTGGTGAGCCAGCGCCATGACCTCTCCCTCCTCTGTCCGGGCCGTCACCCGGATTTCCTCCGGAAGGGAGCTCTCGAGAACGATAAGGGAGTGGTAGCGAGTGGCCTCAAAAGGGCTGGGAATCCCGGCAAAGAGTGCCGAGCCATCGTGAAAGACGGGAGAGGTCTTTCCATGCATCAAGCGGGGGGCGCGGACCACCGTCCCGCCAAAGACCTCCCCGATGGTCTGGTGGCCAAGACAGACGCCAAGAATCGGCAGACGCTCCCCCAGCGACCGAACGATCTCCGGACAAATTCCCGAATCCGCCGGTGTCCCCGGTCCGGGAGAGAGGACAATCGCCTCATATCCCCCCGACTCGATCTCCGCGAGGGTGATCCGGTCGTTCCGGAAGACCTCCATCTCCACCCCCAGCTCCCAGAAGTACTGGACGAGGTTGTAGGTGAAGGAGTCGTAGTTATCGATCATCAAAAAAGCCATGGTCCCTCGCTCGCATGAGTGATCTCCAGCGCTCGGACCATCGCCTGCGCCTTGGCGAGAATTTCCTGGTTCTCCTTTTCCGGATCACTGTCCGCAACGATCCCGGCTCCCGCCTGGAAGAAGCCTTTTTTGCCGGAAAGAAAGACCGAACGGATCGCAATGGCCAGGTCCACCTCTCCCGAAAAGGCCACGACGCCCACGCATCCGGCATAGGGACCTCTCCGGATCGTCTCAAGCTCTTCGATGATTTCCATGGCCCGGACCTTGGGAGCCCCGGAGAGAGTCCCGGCGGGGTGGGCTGCCCGAATGACGTCGAGGCCCGTCTTTCCGGACGCCAGGCGGCCCTTTACATGGCTCACGATATGGATGACATGGGAGTAGCGCTCGAGAACCATCATCTCGCTCACCTCCACGCCCCCCTTTGCCGCAACCCGCCCCACATCGTTTCTTCCCAGATCAACCAGCATGACATGCTCGGCCCGTTCCTTGGGGTCGGCCAGAAGCGCTTGAGAGCGTCGCTCGTCCTCTTCGGGATCCCCCGAACGACGAACGGTCCCGGCGATGGGACGGAGATCCACAATATCCCCCGTCACCCTGACAAAAAGTTCCGGAGAGGAGCCCACCAGGGCCCGCTCGCCCTGTTCGATCAGAAAAAGATAGGGAGAGGGATTGATGGAGCGCAGGACCCGGTAAAGAGTGAGCGGAGAGGCCTCCCAGTCGAACTCGAAACGGCGGGAGAGCACAACCTGAAAGATATCTCCGGCCCGGATATGCTCCTTCGCCCGCTCAACGGACCGTTTGAAGCTTTCGGCATCGGTCGTCTCACGAAGAACAAGGGGTCCGGCCCCTCCGGACGGCTTCTCGGGAGGCCGGGAAAGAGAAAGGGCCTGCCAGAAAGAAGAGAGGCGCAGGGTCGCCTCTTCGAAGAGGTTTGACGGATTCCCGTTTTCCCGGTCGACCCAGGTCAGGATTTTGAGGCGCTGGAGGGCATGGTCGAAGATCACCATGATCTCGGGAAGAATGAAGGAGAGGTCGGGGAAGTCATCGACGGAGGGAAGAGCCGCCGGAAGGCGCTCAAAGCAGCGGACAATATCGTAGCCCAGATATCCGACCACCCCCTGGGCAAAGACAGGAAGACGGGCATCGATCCCGGCATTGAGCTCTGCCACCGCGCGGGAAAACTCTTCAAAGAGATCCCCGGAGCGCTCCGTCATCTCCGTCCGCTGCCCCTCCTTGAAGCGTTCGATCCGAAGCCCCTTTCCCAGCGACCCGGAAAAGGAGACAAGCACTCCGGAGCCGACGAAGGAATACCGCCCCCACCGCTCCCCTCCTGTTGCACTCTCCAGAAGGAACCTCGGAGACTGTGGCGGGAGGGCCGCATAGGCCGCAGGGGGGGTCAGCAAATCGGAGAGGGCTTCCCCGATGACGGGAACGAGGCGATTCTTCTGGAGGGACTGGCGCACCTCGTCGGGCGAAGTCAGAATTCTCACGAGATGTCTCCCATTTCCCGCAGCTTTCTCCAAAGGGTTGACCGGCCGATCCCCAGGAGCTTTGCCGCCTGGGACATGTTTCCTCCGGTCTTCTCGACGGCCTTTCGGATCATGACATCTTCCATGGTCCGGAGAGCATTTGAATGGGACAGAGCCACATCGGCAAAGGTCCCATCCTCTTCAGGGAGGGGGGCGAGGTCCCGGGGAAGCTCACGGACACCAATCGTATGCCCTGTAGACAGAAGCACCGCATGCTCGAGGATATTCTGGAGCTCCCGGATATTCCCCGGATAGGAATGGTTCATCAGAATATTCTGGGCCTCCAGGGAAAGCCCCTCGACGTTCTTTCCGAACTCCGCATTGTAGCGGGAGAGGAAGGAGGAGATCAGAAGCGGGATGTCCTCACGGCGCTCCCGGAGCGGAGGAAGAAAAAGAGGCACGACCCGGAGACGGTAGTAAAGATCACGCCGAAAGGTACCCGCGTCAATGGCAGCCTTGAGGTCCCGATTCGTCGCCGCAATCACCCGCACATCCACCTTGAGGGTCTTGGTTCCACCAACCCGTTCAAACTCTTCTTCCTGGAGAACACGAAGGAGCTTGACCTGCATGGAGGCGGTGATCTCACCGATCTCATCGAGGAAAAGAGTCCCGCCGGAAGCCAGCTCGAAGCGTCCGGGCTTACTTGAAACTGCCCCGGTAAACGCCCCTCTCACATGGCCGAAGAGCTCCGACTCAAGAACTCCTTCAGAAAGGGCGGCACAGTTCACCTTGATGAAGGGGCCATCCTTGCGGGGGCTGTTTTCGTGGATGGCATGGGCGATGAGCTCCTTGCCGGTCCCGCTCTCCCCTTCGATCAGGACGGTAGACTTGCTCTGAGCCACCACCGGAAGGAGGTCAAAGATCTCCCGCATCTTTTCGCTTTGACCGATAATCTTGCCGAACGCATACCGCCCCTTGAGCTCTTTTTTGAGTTCGGCAAGCTGGGTCACATCGTGAAAGATCTCCACGCCACCGACCACCTGGCCCTCAGCATCCTTCAGAAGAGCGGTATTCACCCGCACAAGGCGGGTCCGGCGATGGCGGTCCGTGAGCGAAATCTCGTAGTTTCGGTAGGGCTCCCCGCTCTCGATCGTCTTCTCGATGAGACACCGGGCGCTACAGACCGAGCTTCGCAGGGCCTTCTGACAATCCATGCCGAATACCTCTCCCCGGGAAAGGCCCAGCATTTCACGGGCGGCCCGGTTGAGATAGAGAACCTTCTTGTCGAGACCGATGGCGACCACCCCCTCCTCGAGGGAGTCGAGGATGTTGGCCGGGCCCAGGGCATCAAGAACATTTTCCGGAACCTCAGAGAGGCCGGATGGAGGCTCCGCATTTCCCTCCCAGGAAGGATGGAGGGGCAGAGGGATCACCGAGGTCTTTTTATTGGCCATAGCACACATATCCCGCCAAGAAGATCAGAGGCACAATGACGAAACACTCCCGCCCGGGGAGGAACGGGAGTGTTTCAAGGGAAGAAAAGAAAGGGCTCCCGTCGGACACACATGAAGGCAAAGCCGGCACCGGAGACATACCGCCCCTTCGAGATGCCCTCCCGGGAAGGCGCCCAGATCCAGAATACCTGTGGGACAAAGCTCCTCACAACGGCCACAGGCCCCGGCCTCCCGGCAGGCCGCTGGGTTCCACCGGATGTTATTTCCGGCAACCACACGGTCCGTCAGCTCTTCCATAAGGGAGAGACGATCTGACGAATCGGTGCGGGACAGCCCCTCCTGCACACATAAATCCGAGGGTTCCAGTAAAGTCTTCATTTTATCACCACGGGCGACAAAACCCAAACCATGACAGGGACAGCTCCAGCCCGATATCTCGGCCGCTTTGCATTTACAAGAATCCACCAAGACCTAAGGCAACAATGGTCTTGGCATCACGAATCTCTCCCGAATCGATGCGGGAACGGATGTCCTCGCGTGTGAGAAAGAGGGGAGGATCGATCCACTCATCCTCCTCCAGGTGAGGAGGGCCCACCGTTCCGCCTCGGGCTATCACAAGATGAATGACCTCGTCACAGAAGCCTGGTGTGGTGTAGATCGAATGCATCAGGCGAAGCTCCGCTCCCTCGATCCCTGTTTCTTCATACAGCTCCCGGCGAGCGGCTTCCAGAATCTCTTCCCCCTCTTCCAGCTTGCCCGCCGGGATCTCGAGAATGGGAACCCCGACCGCCGGGCGAAGCTGACGGATAATGACCACACGGCCATCGTCTGTAACCGGAAGAATTGCCACGCCTTGTCCAAAGCGGACGATCTCGAAGGGGTGCGACCGGCCGGGACGATCCGGACGGTCGACCTCCAAAAGATCCACCCCGATTCTTCTCCCTTGCCAGACCCTCACAACGCCTCCCCGCGATTGAATGTCGTCCGATTATATGCTATTTTTTCATCCCATGGTAGACAAACACTTCATCCTCACCCCCGACAAAAAAGGGGCTCTGACCAGCGGCATTTTCCACGGCTCGGCACTGATTCTTTCGGGAATCCTTTCCTGGTCCTACTATGCCCACCACCAGACGAATACCTTATGGTTTTACGTCTTCTTTGGAGCTTTCTGGCTCGTCTTCTTTTCAGCGGTCACTTCGATTGGAAACCAGTGCCTGCTGCTGACGCCCCATTCCCTGAAGTCCCTCCGCATCCGAGGCAACACCCTCCTTCTCGAATGGAAAAACGGCGATGTCGACGAACTCGTCCGGAAGGTCAATGTCCATGGAAGCCGGACCATTCTTGGTATCTGGGGCCAGACCATCGACAAGAGACGCATTCAGGCGACGATCCGTCGCCACTCCCTTCCACCGGATGAGGTCAGGGAACTTCTCAATCTGCTGACAGATCTGACACCGGCAGACAAAAACCCGCCCAAGACTTAGCTCTCCCTCTTCATCACCCATGACTGCTTGTGCTAGAATCAAGAAAGGGTGACAGAGTCTTCCGTCCGAAAATCCGGATTGACCCCAACTCTTTACTGTACATAAGCGTCCTGCCGGTCGATGAAGGGCACAAACGTCACCACCTCGGACACCGAACTGCCATGGGCCAAGAGAAACGCTCACTTACCGAGCTTGTCAAGCGTCATCCCCTCCTTACCACCGTCTTCGGCTTCTGGGGATTCGGCTACACCTTCATGGTTCCCAATCTCCTGGGCGGCCGATTTCTCCAGGCATTTTTTCATGCGGTCGGGAGCAACCCCGGAAAGGTCTTTCTCGGCTTCGGAGCCCTTTTCTTCATGGTTTTTCTTTTTGCCGGCGTCGTTCCTTTTGCCCTGTGGTACTTCGTCTGCCAGGCACTTGAAAGTGCCGACACCTCCTCACAGACCCCTAAGAACGGATAAGAGCCATGCACGGATTTCTTGGAACAAAAGCTGACTTCTGGTGGGACCTCACCATCACGAGCGAGACCATCGTCTTCTCCTGCCTGTTTTTTGGAGCCTACCTCGGACGCAAACACCGGGGGACCGCCCACCATAACACCATGCTTCTTTCCACGATACTCGTGGCCGGATGGTTTCTCATGTATCTCGCCCAGCAGTACATTGTGGGGATCGTCGGCTTTGGCGGCCCCTCAATGATCAAGTATATGGTCTACTACCCCATTATCATCTTCCACTCCCTTGTCTCGACCGCCGCCCTGATCTTAACCGGTGTGGTTGTCTTTAATGGCTTCATGACCACCGAGGTCATCGAAGGCGTCCGAACCCTCAAGAAGAACCCGATGGTTCACAAGCGTCTCGGCTGGGTCACACTTCTTTCCTTCGTCTTCTCCATTATCACGGCCTATACGGTCTATGCCCTCCTCTTCGTCATCTACAACCCCGCCCGGACTCCCACCTACGGGATCAAGTCCTCCATCGGAGCCCTGTCGGGGATCGGAGCCTTCGTCCTGATTGGCCTTCTCTGCCTGTTCTGGTACCTCAATCGCTCCCGGCTGAGATCCTCGGGATCCTAAGCTTGCTTCCGTAGCCCCACACTACTCCGGGATAAAAAAGAAAAGCCCCCTCCAATTGATCTTTCTGGAGCGGGGCTTTTTTATTGATGGACTGTCAATCATGGAGCCTGCAAGGACAACCCGTGATTTAACGTCATCAGCTTTCAGAAACAGTTATTTTTGGTTTGGGTCATGACTAGAACAGGAATCTCCAATGTGGGATAAACCTAGTCATGACGGTAAAAAACAAGTACGTCAATCGTTCGAAAATTTCGGAGGCCAAATTCCGGGAGTTGATCCGGCTCTTTGCCCTCAACCTGGATGCCACCCAGATCGCTGTTCTGACCGGTTTGAACCGGAATACCGTAAACCGGTTTCTGAAAGCCCTCTGGGAACGGATTGCCCAGTATTGTGAAGAGCAGTCTTCCCTGTCCGGAGAGATTGAAGTCGACGAGTCCTTTTTCGGTCCCCGGAGGGTCAAAGGAAAACGGGGCCGAGGGGCATTTGGTAAAACCATCGTCTTCGGTCTCTTCAAACGGAATGGGAAGGTCTATACCGAGATAGTTCCCAACTGTTCCAAGGACACCCTTCAGGCGATCATCCGGGGAAAGGTCAGTCTGGAGAGTGTCATCTATTCCGACGGCTGGCGGGGCTATAATGGCCTCGTGGACGTCGGATACGGCAAGCACCTTCGAGTGGATCACGGGAAGGACCAGTTTGTATCAGGTCCGGCCCATATCAACGGGATCGAAGGATTCTGGGGATTCGCCAAATCCCGGCTTACCCGGTTTCGCGGCATGAACCCTTCGACCTTCTATCTTCACCTGAAGGAATGCGAATTCCGGTTCAATCACCGAAACCAGGATCTCTACAAATCGATCCTGAAAATGATCCGAAAAAAACCTCTGTTCTAGTCATGACCCATAAATTTTGCTACCTCGCATAAAATCGGGCATGGATTTATTCAGGGATCATTTCATTAGGTTGACACTGGAAGCGATAGCCTCTATATTTAACCACATGGTTAAATCATCAGGAGCTGAACTCGACGCAGTGTTTCACGCGTTGTCTGACTCGACGCGGCGTTCGATTCTCAGGGATATTGCTGGCCGCCAGAAGACTGTCGGTGAAATTGCCCGCCCTTACCGCATGTCGCTTCCTGCTGTTTCCAAACACCTGCGCGTGCTGGAAGCGGCAAATCTCGTCATACGCGAGAAGCAAGGAAGCTTTCATGTCATTCGGCTTAACCCCGTCCCAATGCGCAAGGTTGCGCATTGGGTGCAGTTCTACGAGCGATTCTGGAACGAGAAGCTCGATGCGCTGCAAAACCTGTTCGAAAAAGGAGAATGAGATGACACCACCGATTCGCCTCTTGATCACGAAGATGATTAAGGCCCCTCGCACGCGCGTATATGAAGCGTGGACCGACCCCGAATTGATGAAGCGCTGGCTTGCGCCAGGCGAATTCCATGCGCCTAGCGCCACGAGTGATGTCCAGGTCGGGGGAAGTTTTCGAATCGAGATGGAGGGCATGATGCACGGCCGACCGACAAAAGGAGTGGCGAGCGGAATCTATCGCGAACTCGTCCCCGGCGAGCGCATCGTACTGACCTGGAATTGGGCAGGTGACTACTCCCCCCCGGAGACACTGATCACGGTCGAGTTCCGAGAGGTCGATGGAGGGACTGAGGTTCGTCTTACCCAAGAGGGCTTCGCAGAAGAGCAACACCGGGCCGGCTTTGAGGGCGGCTGGCAAAGCGCATTCGAAAAGCTTTCAAGGGCTATTGCGATTTAACCTTCCCCGATGCGGAACATACGGGACAGAAGGGCTTGACCATTAGCAGGCTGGTGAATTCTCTGAGCGAAATTTGCATCGTGAAGAGCCCCTTCGATGGGGCTCTTTTGTCCGTGCTACGGAAGGGATCGGTCGGTGACCCAGGCACCGAAAGGTCTCTTCTCCGAAAACCGGACGACCCGGTAGAATCACTGTGCCGACAAGGGATATACCGGAGCCCCTGCCAAAGCGACGATTGAATCCCGGGGATATGTCCCTCATGTCGTTCCCAGAGGTGTTGAAAAGAAGTCCATCTAAGAGACGCCGGGATACAAGGCGAGGCGTTGGGTGGTGGAAGCGGCCCATTCGTGGTTCAACCGATTCCGGAAACTTCTCGTCCGATTCCAAAAACAGGCATAAAGTGTCCAAATGGCCAATTTATGGTTGTTTCCACAAGTCAACTCATCGGTCCCAACATAATCATTCATTCCGTACCCACAAATTCTTCGGACGAGCCATTCTTTTCAAGGAACTCTGAATTGCCATTTTTTTCCAATTCTCTCCAATTAAACTGATATCGCCTCGCAACTTGTTAACCGTTTCAATCAATTTTTTATGGATGCTAGTTTTTTCGCTTAACTGAATCATTGCGCTTGGATCCAATGCCCCTTTTCCTTGGGGGGGTTCTTTTATATCCATCATTGCTTTATCCATATCGAATTGGGCTCGATCAATTTTCACCTTGAATACTGAATAAACTTCACCTCCAATTTCATGAAGTAAATCGTTTTCGTTGAATGTATGGGTTTCTGCATTTAATTCATCGAGTTGCCTGTCAGAGATGCCTAGTCCTTTGAGTTCTTTCCCAATTGTGTCCACAAATTCAAATCGGTTTTTCCTTGAAATTGGGCCGGACCACCTCCCCAAACGATTCAACATCTTTAAATTTATAGCAGCAAGAGGTAACGCGATATCCCTCAATTTTTTGATCGTATCGTCAGCTTCCCTGATTTTTTCTCTAAGTTCCGCTTCGATTCCAAATCCCTTGAATTTTTGAAATTCGTGAATGAATGCGAAGAATAAGACAAGAATTCCGAATCCAAACGCGCTTGTTGCCGACCCGGTGTTGTTTTTGTAGGCTAGAAAAGCACCTAAGGTTATAAGGAAATAGCAGATATAAAAAGAATGGTTCTTGCTATAAATCGGATCAATTCGCGAGTATTTGTAAAGAAACTCACTTCATTCTCTCCGCCAGATCTTCTGCCCTCAGATGCGTATATCGAGCCAACATTTGAAGCGTTTTGTGGCCGGTAATCGTTCTGACCTCCATCGTATCAAATCCCTTCTCAAAAAGCCGACTGGTGGCCTCATGCCGGAGATCGTGGAAGGTCAGATCGACCAGGAAGGACGGGTCCGGTTTTTCCCCCTTCTCCGCGCATTCCTTCTTGTAGGAGTCCCGAGCCCGGGAGACGGCACGAACGAAGGCTTGCGTGATGGAATCCGGCTCCATCCCCCAAACCTCTCCGTCGATTCTCCGGATCAGCCCGGACAGGATCCGGACGGCCTCCGTCGAGAGAGGCACGACCCGCTTTTCCCCGTTCTTTGTTTCCAGAATGGTCACTGTTCGCTTTTTAAGATCCACCATCTCCCAGGTCATCCCGGCAAGTTCTCCCCGCCTCATTCCTGTTTCAATGGCAAAGCGGACGATATCGGACAGAACGGGAGATTCGGAGGCAGCGACGATTCTCTCCAGTTCTCCTTGGAGTAGTCTTCGGTCCCGACCCCTTGGGAGCTTGGGTTTCCGGATCTGCATCACCGGATTGATCAGCCCGGCCATGCCCCATTCCTTGACTGCGATCGTGAAGAGATGGGAGAGAAGCGCGAGATCAAGGCGGACAGTGTTTGCAGAACCACCGGACTTTATCCGCTCATCCCTGAATGCGGCGATATCCTTTCCCTGGATCTGTGCGAGGCTTCGCTTTGAGATCGGCCAGCGTTTCAGAGCGTTTGCCCGGTTCGTTTCCCTTCGAAGCTGTTTTTTATGCGGAAGAATTTCGGAGATATATCTGTCCAGGGCTTCGGCAAGCGTTGTGTTTTCTGATTCTTTCCTGGAGACAAAGACTCCCCGACCTATTTCTGATTCGACTGTGGCCGCCCAGGCTTCTGCCTCGCCCTTCGTGTCGAACGTGCGGGAAATACGAGGAAAACCTTTCTTTTCGATCGATGCTTCCCATGCTCCCGACCGCTTCCGGAAATAGGCCATTCTCATCCCTCCAAAAGTAATTTTCTCGGACAGGAAAATCATACTCTTTTGGAATTATCCCGGCAAATTCAACTTTTATTATGAGGGAATTTTTTTTAATGGCTCTGGCATTGGTGGCGATGGAGGGATTCGAACCCCCGACCGAGTGATTATGATTCACCTGCTCTGCCGACTGAGCTACATCGCCTTGAAGAAGAGAGTTATGCTTCGTTGCGGAAAAACTTGTGTAATATAGCACGGGAAGGAATCCGGAGCAATCGGTCAAACCAGAAGCCGCGGAGGAAAGCTGATTGAGCCCTTTTAGTGGTGATCCTTGCCGAAGTGGCCCTCACGGGTCAGCCGAGCGTGCTCCTTCATGATGCACTTATCCATCACCACCGACATACCCGCAATCTCCGCCATACGGTATCCCTCTTCACTGACAATCCCTTCCTGAATCCAGACCCGGGGAACGGCTGTTGCCACCGCCTCCCGCACCACATCGGGGATATCCGAGGCCTTTCGAAAAATCACCACCAGATCAGGGGTCACAGGAAGGCTCTTCAGGTCAGGAAAGCAAGGGACATGCGCCACCGAGGTCAGATTGGGATTGACGGGAAATACCTCAAACCCGTGGTCCTTCAGGTAGCTCGCAACCGTGAGGCTGGGGCGACCAAGCTTGTCCGAAATACCGACAACGGCCACCGTCTCCGAGTCCTTCAGAATCGAATGTATGAGATCATTTTGTTCCATGGGCGTGACTTCTCCAGCACATTTTTCATCGTGAATACGTAGAAAAAACAAAAAAACTCCCGAGACGAATCGGGATAAAACACTTGTCTGCATCAATCCCGCAGAACAAGGTTCTCGCAGGACAGGACCCGACCGGTTCCCTTCATGGTATCATAGGTTAATGGCGGACAGGAACCCGGAAAGGACGCGACATCAACCGGCATTGTCCATGCCTTCGACCGGAGCCAGAACCGGAACTCCGATACGAAAAACGGGACAGCGCTGAAAAACCCGAGGAACCTTACCATGATCCACCTGCATGTTGACGCGATGCCATTTTTTCGACCGGGAGTCCGGGAGGCCATCAATCGGGAACTTGATGACACCATCGTCCCCACGGCCCGAATCCGGAAGGGCCTCGACAAGGCCGAGCGACTGGAGCACTACCGTGAGGAGATTGCCCGGTATGCCCAAAGCCGACCGGAAGAAGTCGTCTTTGTCTCCTCCGTCACCGAGGCCAACGGATGGGCCATCCGGGGAGTCCGCTTTCCCGGAAACTCAGCCCCCAATCATGTTCTGATCTCGCCCCTCGAACACAGCTCCGTTCTCCGGAGTGCAGAGGCCCTTGCGCGGGATACCGGCGCAAAAATGCAGCTGGTGGCCCTGACCTCAAAGGGAGCGGTCGACCTCGATGCCCTCATAAAAAACTGGCCCGGAGATCGCACCCTGGTCTCGGTCCAACGGGTCAACCCCGAAACCGGCCTTCTCCAGCCAGTCTCAGACATTGCCCGCATCGTCCGGGAGCGAGGGGGCATTCTCCACAGTGACACCTCGGGATCCCACGGCTGGGAGATTCCCCTCTTCTCAAAAGACGGTCCGGACCTGATGTCTCTCTCATCCGCTTCAGCCGGAGGCCCTGCCGGGATCGCAGCGCTCCTGATCCGGCGGGGGATCCGGATCACTCCCTGGCTTCTGGGAGGCGCCCAGGAAGATGGCCGCCGGGCAGGAAGCCAGCCGGTCTTTCTTGCAGCCGGCTTTTCCCAGGCGCTTCTCCATGAAAAAGACTCCATCGACGGAGAGCGTCAGCGGCTTACTCATCTCGACCAGATTTTTCTGTCTGCCATCACAAAAAACCATCCGGATGTGACGATCGTCGGCCTTGACGGGAAACGTCGGCCAGGCATTTTAAATCTCCTCGTCCCCGAGGTTGACGGCCAGGCCCTTCTCTCCCTCCTCGACAGGGAGGGGGTGGGGGTCGGAACCGGAGCCAGCTGCTCAGCCCAGTCCCTGACCGTGACACATGTATTGACGGCTCTCGGCTACCCTGCACGCCGATCCCAGGGTTCCATTGTGCTCTCGTTCGGATGGTGGAACCAAGAGTCCGATCTCGAGCCCTTCCAAAAAGCTCTGGAAAAATCCCGGGGGCTCCTTTCCCGGATCAATGTCTCCGGTGCCACGGCCTAGGGTCCGGCCCAGAGACTCGTGGGGACTCACTATGAACACCTTCCCTCAACGCCACCCATGTCAGACAAAATAGCAAGGAGCTCCTGATGAGTGAGAATAACGCCCAGGACGTTCATGCAATCATCGGAGGAACGGGATTTGTCGGACGCTATCTGGCCGACGCCCTCCGAACGGAAAAGAATACCCGGATCCGCCTTCTGGCACGAAACCACCCGGACTCCCTTCCTCCGGAGACCGAGTTTTACCCGGCGGATGCCGTCTCCGGAAAAGGCCTCAAGGAGGGCCTTGCCCGAGCCACCGTTGTCTGGTATCTGCCAGGGATCCTTGCCGAGACCCGGGATCAATCCTATGAGATGGTCCACCACCAGGGGCTTGTCAACACATTGTCGGCCGTGGATCAGGGCAGCCTTCGGCATATCGTTCACATGAGCGCGGTGGGAACCGCGCCCAACGCCCCCAGCGCCTACCACCGGACCAAGGCCCGCGGGGAAGAGGCCATCCGCAAGAGTGGCCTCCCATTCACGATCGTGAGACCCTCGCTCGTCTTTGGAACGGGTGACCGCTCCATCAATCAGTTTCTGGAGCTCGCACGACTCTTTCATATCCTGCCCATGATCGGACCGGGAACATCCCGGGTTCAGCCCATCTTTGCCGGTGACCTCGCCAAGTTCTGTGTCATGATCTCCTCCCGCCCTGACACACAGGGAAAGATCTTCGAGGTCGGCGGACCCCGCATCTACACCTACCGCCAGATGATGGAGGCGATCAGATCCTCAAAACACCTCAGCGCCCCCATACTGGGAGCCCCGGTGGGGATCATGATGGCCGCCGCCGTGGCGCAAAAACTTCTCCTGTCCCGGCCATTCCTGACTCCTGACGTTCTCAGGATGGCGCTTGCCGACAACGTTCCCGAGAAAAACGCATGCGTCGCCGACTTTGGCATGATCCTCCTGGGGCTCGAAGCATGGCTTGAAGAAAAGGAAGGCTGATGGGAACCCTTCCCACACTTTTTCTCTCCCACGGAGCACCGAACTCTCTGGAAGACTCCGAATGGATGGAGACACTCAATACCTTGGGCAGGTCTCTCACCGATGTCAGGGGAGTGGTCGTACTTTCCGCCCATTGGGTGGAGCGGGGGATTTTTGCCGGGCCGCTTGCCCCCTCCCCCCTGATCTATGATTTTTACGGTTTTCCCGAACGACTCTATCGCGTTCGCTACCCCGCCCCTCCCGGCGCAGAGCTCTTCGAGATCATCAAGAGCCTTCCCGGGATGCCGCCGATTACAGCGGCACCGGGAAGAGGCCTCGATCACGGGGTGTGGGTTCCCATGATGGGACTTTTTCCTGCTGCCGACCTCCCCGTACTCGGCCTTTCCCTTCCGGGGACAGACCCCGCCCGCCTCTATGCCCTGGGACAGTCCCTGGCTCCGCTTCGGGAACAAGGGATTCTCGTGGTGGGAAGCGGGGGTATGACACACAATCTCGGGGCCCTGATCCCCCAGGAGAATGCCCCTTCCGTTCCATGGGCCCATGCATTTGACCAATGGGCGACAGACCGGCTTGAAGCCTCTGATGCCCTTTCACTGATCGACTTTCGAAGAAAAGCGCCGAACGCGGCGCTTGCCCATCCGACCATCGAACACTTTGCGCCTCTCTTTGTGGCGATGGGGGCTGCCGGAGAGACCTTTCGGGTCTCCTTCCCTGTCGATATCTTCCGCTATGGCTCCCTCTCTCTCCGCTCGGCAGCCTTTTGGAGCCCGGCAGGCTCTTCCAAACCCGAGCAATCTCCCCGACCTTGAAGCCAGCGGGTCTTTTCAGATACAATAGCTTCTTGACGTAAGGATCTTATGTTGTCAGCTTGAAAGGGTTTACCCGGAGGATATCATGGAAAACAAGAACAATGTCACGATCAATGCCTATCTCAAGCCAAGCTGTGGCTGGAGTCGTGGAGTGCGGGCAGTCTTCAGCAAGTATTCCCTCCCCTACAACGACATCAACATCATCGGCAGCTCCGAAGCCTATAGCGAAATGGTGAAAAAATCAGGACAACGTCTCTCTCCGTGCGTCGAAGTTGACGGAGTGATGCTTGCTGACGTGAGCGGTGAAGAGGTTGAAAACTATCTGATCTCCCGCGGCCTCGTCGCACCTGTCACCTCAAGCGATGCAACGCCTCTCGACAGGGGATGCCAGGATGGCGAACCGGTTGAAACAGGATCGTGGGGAACGAACAAGAGTTTCTGACCGTCCAAATGTCGGCAGGAAATCATACGCCTGATTAAAAGGGAGATTGAGAATGCAGCGAGTGGAGTTGATGGAATCAGAAGGGATTGCAACCGGGGCGGACGTTCTGGCCAAAGGGGCCAAGTGGAAAGAGGTGGCGCTCGTCGTGGGAGCCTTCGTCTGGATTCCTGCCACACTCTACTTGCTTCTTTTTGCCCCCATTCCCGTGGTCCACGACATGGTCCATCCTGTCCGCCACGCCTTCAGCTTTGTCATGTGCCACTAGTCGAACGACACAAGCTCTCCTAGCAAAACGGGGGCGAACGGGAAGATCCCTCCGGGATCTTTCCCTCGTCCCTTTCTCTTTTTTTCCTTTCATGCGCTCGTAGCTCAGTCGGATAGAGCAACAGCCTTCTAAGCTGTGGGTCGCTGGTTCGATTCCAGCCGAGCGCACCAATACTTGAATCTCCTCACCCCTCCAAATGACCCAGTTGTGCCGGCTCTTTGCCTCAAGCCGCCACTGGATTCATCCTTCCTCTTCTTCGTCTCCGCGCTTGACATCCGTCAGGTCGGGGAAGACCCGTTCCTCAATCTTTACCGCCCGTGCCGAGCGATAAACCCCCGGCCGCGCTTTAAAGCGAATCGCCTTCTCAACGGTAATATTGATCGGATCGTCCACATACTGGTCGAGTGTGAGCATGTCTCCCGGCTTCCATGCAAGAACCTCGGACAGACGCGCCTGGGTGGTTCCAAGCTCCGCCACAACCTTGATGGGAACGCTGTCGATCTGCTGCCGCAAGCGAAGGATCCATCGGTGGTCGACCTCGTACTGGTCGCTCTGGAAGCCGGTATAGAGCTTCTCCTTGATGGGCTCGATGGTGGAATAAGGAATGCAGATATAGACGGGACGCCCCTGACCATCGATGTCGAGCCGGTAGGTCAGCGCGATCACCATTTCGGTGGGGCTCACGATCGCCGAGAACTGGGGATTAATCTCTGAGCGGATGTAGGAGACTCCAATGTGATGAACCGGAGCCCAGGCCTTCTCGAAGTCCCCGATCGCCTGGTTGAGGATATTTCGGGTAATGCGGTTTTCAATCGGAGAAAAGTCCCGACCCTCGACCTTAACGTGGCCTCGTCCCACCCCTCCGAAGAGGTGGTCGACCAGAAGGTAGACCATTCGGGCGTCGATGATGAGAAGGAAGTTCCTCTTCATGGGCTCAAGACGAAGAATGTTGATGTTGGAGGGAAGGGGAATCTTCTTGATGAACTCCCCGAACTTGATCATTTCGGTGGAGACAGGCGAGAACTCCACCGCCTTTCTCAGCGTCGACGAGAGTGTGATTTGAAAAAACCGCGCGAACCGCTCGTTGACAATTTCAAGGGTAGGCATCCGGCCACGGATAACCCGTTCCTGGCTGGCGAGGTTATATTCACGGGTCTTCTTTCCCGGCTCTTCCTTGACCTCTGGCTTGCTGGTCTCGACATCTCCCTCGACGATGCCTCGAAGAAGCGCATTGACCTCGTCCTGGGAAAGAATATTTTCAGCCATGGCGCTCGATCCCCCGCAACCTGTTCCCCTCGAACTCCGGAAACAGTATCTCCGGAGCGTCCAGTTTCCCTCTCGTTCCCACTAACTTATCGGACAGATTAACCGTTTCGTGAAGAGGACGGGCTCAGATGGCGATCAAGAAACTCCCGGAGCATCGGCTCCGCACGATCTGCTGAATCCTTGTGATAGACGGTGCGGTCTTCACAGAAGAAGCCGTGACCGGCCTCGGGAAAGACCTCCATCCGGAAGGAGCGGCCGGCGGCAGACAGCGCCCCGGAGATCGCCTTACGCTCTTCCTCGGGAATAAAGTCGTCCTTTCCCCCGTACATGAGAAGCAGGTCCGCCCGGATCGCCGGAACCAGTGACAGAGGAACTTCCGTCTGTCCGGGGAAGAAGCCTTTGGGGGTCCCGATGCCTCCCCCATAGAAGGGGACAGCCGCCTTGATCTTCTCTCCAAACCATCCGGCCGAGAGAAAGGCGAGACGCCCTCCCATGCAAAAACCCACCGTCCCGATCCTCTCCCGGTCGACCCGGGGATCGTTCCGGAGAATCTCGAGACAGCGGGAAATGTCCTCCTTGGCGTCCCGGTCCTGCAACGCGGAAAGGTTGGCCATGGCGGTCTCCCGGTCGGTATAGGCCACCACCCGCCTCTCCTCGGAAAAACGCCGATAGAGATCGGGAACCAGCACGGCATACCCCCACCCGGCCAGCCGGGCCGCCAGGCGCCGGAAGTGGTCATTGACTCCATAGGCTTCCATCAGAAGGATGATTCCCGGGACCTTCCTGTCTCCAGCGGGACTTTCCTTGAATGCCAGCCCCCGCTCAATCCATTCTCCCATCGACTTCCTCCTGTTTTTCCAATGTGATCAGGCTGCACCGACACCGGTCGGCGCACTTAACGACTCGTTTTCCTCATCTCCGTTGACTATGGCTTAATCGTCGCGCCGTCAATGACAAAGCGATAGCGGACATCGCCGGCCAGGGTCCGTTCGTAGGCCTCGTTCACCTTCTGAACCGGAATAACCTCCACATCGGAAACGATCTCGTGTTCACCACAGTAATCCAGCATCTCCTGGGTCTCCCGAACCCCTCCGATCAGGGAGGCGGTCAGATTGCGCCGCCGGGAAATAAGCAGAAAGGAGTGGATAGACAAGGGCTTTTCGGGAGCACCAAGGAGAACCATATTCCCATCGCGTCGCAGGGCACCGAGATAGGGTCCTAGGTCGTGATCTCCGGAAACGGCATCGAGGATAAGATCAAATCTCCCCGCAGCTCGTCCGCCCCAGCCCTCCTTACGGGTCAGGACAAAGTCATGGGCTCCGAGGCTGGCAGCATCCTTTTCCTTGGCGGCCGAGGTGCTAAATACCGTAACACGGGCCCCCATCGCCCGGGCAAACTTGATGGCCATATGTCCGAGACCACCCAGTCCCACCACGCCAACCTCCTGCCCGGGGCCGGCCCCGAAGCGGGCAAGCGGCGAGTAGGTGGTAATCCCGGCGCAGAGGAGGGGGGCCACATGGGAAAGGGGAAGGCCCTTGGGAAGCTTCAGGGCAAAATCCTCGCGGACAACGATCACATTGGAGTACCCGCCCTGGGTCCGGGTCTTTCCGTCACGTTCAAGGGCGTTGTAGGTCCAGACGGGGCCATGGTCGCAAAACTGCTCAAGCCCCTCTTTGCAGGACGGACACGTATGGCAGGAGTCGACCATGCATCCCACCCCGGCAAGGTCTCCCGGAGCGAAGCGGGTGACTCCAGGCCCTACCGCGGTGACCCTTCCGGCGATCTCATGGCCGGGAACCATGGGAAAGGTCGCCCCGCCCCACTCATCTCTCACCTGATGAATATCGGAGTGGCAGATCCCCGCATAGAGAATCTCGATTACGACGTCTCCCTTGCCCGGATCCCGACGGGTGAACTCGTAGGGGGCGAGGGGGGCACGGGGGGCAGAGGCAGCATAACCAAAGGCCTTGATCATCGAAAGCTCCTTATATTCTAAAGGTTGTCCATCTTGATCCTCGTCTTCTGAGAAGACTCCTTCAAAGGAGGAAGCCTCCAGAAAGCAAGGAGGATCCCGTTCTTCCGGCCGTCGCCTGTTCGCAGCCGACAGGCCCGCGCCTTCGGATCTTGACCCTCAGAAAATTATACCCGAGAAATCGGTGACAGGTGAAGCCGAAAGAGGCTTTTCTTCTGAAAAAGATAACAGCCCGCTCTCAAGTTTGATCCCGACCCGTGATTTCCAGCCTCTCTCCGCCTCTTTCCCCTCTCCCGGGAGAGTGTTATACTTTTTTCCGTAAGATCACCGCCCCTTGTCGAGACGTCGATCTCATCGCAGCCAACACTGGAGGACTGAATGTTCAACCCCTGGCACGACCTATCCCTTGGCGAAAACGCCCCCCATGAAATCCAGGCACTGATCGAGATCCCGGCCCGATCCCGGGTCAAGTACGAACTCGACAAGGATACCGGCCTGATCCGCGTCGACCGTATCCTCCATAGCGCCGTCTATTACCCGGCCAACTACGGACTCATTCCCCAGACCTATTGCGAAGACAACGATCCCCTGGACGTCTTCGTTCTTGCCTCGGAGCCCCTTCAGTCCAACTCCATCGTCTCCGTCCGCCCGATCGGGCTGATCAACATGGAAGACGGGGGCGAGAAAGACGACAAGATTGTCGCCGTTCTGATCAAGGATCCGGAGTGGGGGCAATACCGTCATATCGAAGACATCATTCCCCACCGTGTCCGTGAGCTGACCCAGTTCCTCAAGGACTACAAGACGCTTGAGAACAAGCAGGTCACCGTCAGCGACGTCCTCGGCAACGCAGAGGCCAAGAAGGTGATTGAGGCCTCCATCAGCCTCTACAACTCGAAGAAGTCCCATCTCATCAAGAAAACCCGATAAAACGGAAACGTCTTAGACCATGACGAAGATCGATGGCCCCGGGATCTCCGTCCATCTCGAGGCCGTCACCAAGATCTATTCCGTGTCCGGAGAAGAGCTTCCCGCCCTGAGAGGGGTCTCCCTCTCGATCGGCGGGGGCGAATCCGTGGCCATTGTCGGCAGCTCCGGTTCCGGCAAGTCCACCCTTCTCCATCTCATGGGTCTTCTCGACCGTCCAACCTCGGGCTCTCTCTCCTTTGGCGACCGGCGGGTCGACACCCTGTCTGCAACGGATCGCGCCGTCCTCCGCAATCGCTCTATCGGCTTCATCTTCCAGAACTTCCAGCTGATCCCCCGCACCTCGGCTCTCGAAAATGTGGAGATGCCTCTCCTCTACCGGGGACTTCCCGCCCGGGAGCGCCGGGAACATGCCAGGGATCTTCTGGCATCGGTCGGAATGGGCGACCGGGAGCGCCATACCTCCTCCCAACTTTCGGGAGGCCAACAGCAGCGGGTCGCCATCGCTCGTGCCATTGCAGGATCTCCAGGCCTTTTGCTGGCCGACGAACCCACCGGTAATCTCGACAGCCGCTCGGCCTCCACCATCCTGGACCTTCTTCTCTCCCTCCGGGACCGCTTCAAGACCACCCTTGTCCTCGTTACCCACGACATGGAAGTGGCACGGCATCTGAGCCGGACGATCCGCGTCAGGGACGGCCAGCTTGAGGCCTCCTCATGACCCTTATTCTCCTGGGGATCCGCTCCCTGCTCAAGAACCCCTATCGCTCGATTCTTACATCACTGGGCATCCTGATCGGCGTCCTCTCTGTCGTGGTTCTCACCGGGATCGCTTCTGGAGCCAAAGCTCTGGTTCTGCAAAGCATCCAGAACCTCGGCCCCAACCTCCTCGTGGTCATCCCCGGAAGCGTCACCGACTCAGGCGCCCAGGTTGGAGGCGGCACCGACACAACCCTGACCGCGGAAGATGCCCAGGCGATCCGCTCCCAATGTCCCGACATCTGGAACGCCTCCGGGGCCCTTCGCACGGCCGCCCAGGTCCAGAGCCCCCATGCCAACTGGTCAACGGTGATCCTGGGGGCGGAGCCCAGCTACCTCCCTGTGCGGGACTGGCGGCTGGCCCGCGGGGGATTTTTCGGGGACCAGGAGGAGCGGGGAATGGCGCGGGTTGCCGTCCTCGGGCGAATCGTGGCCTCGCGCCTCTTCGGACTCTCCGACCCCATCGGGAAATTTGTCCAGATCAACCATGCCCCCTTCCGGGTCATCGGGATCCTCTCCTCCAAGGGACAATCCCCCATGGGCATGAACCAGGATGATATGGTGGTCGTCCCCCTGTCGACCCTCCAGAGCCAGATCATGGGCGTGACCTATGTCGGCGTGATTCTTGCCGCCGCGACCTCGCCTGACCGCATTGGAGCCGCCCGGCGCGAGATCAACGGCATCCTCAGGCTCCGACACCACATTCCCTCCGGCGGACGTCCCGACTTCGAGATCCAGGCTATGAGCGACATCGCCAAGACGGCCGGGCGGCTCTCCCTCATCCTGACCGTCCTTTTGGCGCTGATCGCTTCAATCTCCCTTATTGTGGGCGGGGTGGGCATCCTCAACATCATGCTGGTTTCCGTCCGGGAGCGAACCCGGGAAATCGGGATCCGGATGGCAATCGGAGCCCGTCCCCGGGATATCCTGGTCCAGTTTCTTTCGGAGGCCGCCGCCCTCTCCTTCTTTGGAGCCGTGGCGGGGGGAGCGGGAGGAGTGCTCTCCCTTCTCGGGATCCACCTGGCCGTCGGCTGGCCCACCCCTCTTCCCTGGATTGGACTGGGTCTTACCGTGGCGGGAGCCACCCTCCTGGGGATCCTGTTTGGTCTCTACCCGGCGTGGCGAGCCTCCCGCCTCGACCCCATGGAGGCACTGAGATACGAATGACTCCGACTCCCGGGCCTCAATCCCGCTATACTAGAGACTACGCATCGCCTCCGAGACCTCCGTCTTGTGGCTCATCGTTCTGGAGACCCCGATGAAATCCGTCCTGAAGAAACCTCTCGTCTTTATCCCCCTCCTTCTCCTTGCCGGGGGAGCCCTGTTTCTTCTCATGCACCATCGCCACCCGAAGACGCCCCCCTTTGTCACCCGGCCGCTCGTCCGGGGCATCCTTAAAAAAGCGGTTACCGCCACCGGTCGCCTCAAGGCCCTGAAAACCGTCCATGTGGGCGCCCAGGTCAGCGGCATCATCATGAAGATCAATGTCGATTTCAACTCCCATGTCACCAGAGGGGAAGTCCTCGCCCAGATCGACCCGGCCATCTACCAGGCCCAGGTGGCTCAGGCCGAATCCAATCTCTCCAAGATCTCCACCAAGATCTCCCTTGACAGAATCCAGCTCGCTCGCGACCGGGATCTGCTCGGCCACCATATCATCGCCCGCAGCACCTACGACTCCGACAAAGCCCAGCTCATGATGGACAAGGCCTCCGAACGCCAGCTCCAGGCGGCACTTAATCTGGCCCACACAGATCTCTCCTATACAACAATCCGCTCCCCCATCGACGGGGTGGTCATCTCCCGCAAGGTCCAGATCGGACAGACCGTGACCTCGGCCTTCAAAACCCCCCGCCTCTTCACCATCGCCCATGATCTTCGCATGATGCGGCTCGATACCCGGGTGTCGGAGGCGGACATCGGAGCGATTACTCCCGGCCAGGCGGTCTCCTTTCGCGTCCCGGCCTATCCCGACCGTCTTTTTTCCGGATCGGTCACCGTTGTCCGGGACCATCCCCGCACGGTCTCCCACGTGGTGACCTATGACGTTCTCTCCACCGTCCCCAACCCCGATATCGCCCTCAAACCCGGCATGACCGCCACTGTTACAATCCATACAGGGGAGATCCCCGAGGCGCTGATCGTTCCCAATGGGGCCCTCGTCTATCGGCCTCCCGCCCGCTACATTAAAGACCGGACGATCCTGCGGGCCAAGAATGTCACCTATCTTTTTCTCCTGAAGCGGTCCGGTAAATCCTGGTCGGTCTCCGCCGTTCCGGTGACCGTCGGGGCCACCGACGGCATCCACTCCCAGGTAAGTGGTCCTGTCACACCCGGGGCGGAGGTCATCGTTCGGGACCGTCGGACAAAACGGCATAACGGAGGGCTGGTTCCCTAGGAGGCAGAACTTGACGGACAAGGGTTTTCGCAAACGAAGGAGTCCTGATTATTGAAGGCTTACAGCGGATTGTCAGACAGGAGGGCGATTTTGTACGGAAAGAGTGCGAAGGGAAAGGCTCAGGACGGAGCGATGTGAGAGCGGAAGGCCAGGATCTCTCGCTGACGAAGAATAAGGTACTGGAGCAGGTTTTCGTGCATCTCCCCCTCAAGGCCCTTCCAGAGAACCGTGACAAGGTTCCCGCCAGACGGCTGAGGCTGGCAGGAGGCGACAGTAACAGGGCAGTCGATCTCAAAGACCGGAAGCGTGGGGAGCTCGACCAGAAGCCGCCCGGAGGTACCGGGAGCGGGAGCGGTCCGCGAGGAAAAGGTCGCGGCGGCCTCGGAGAGCCTCACCGGAACAACCTCGGGAAGAAGGAGAGGCTCCCCCCGGGACAGTCGGCCCAGACTGTCAAGGATGCGCCCCAGACGCATATCGAGCGACTGAAAGAGGCCTACCCAGGGCACTTCAGACTCAGGCAGGGTGGCGGCACGGGGAAAGGCAATCAGGGGACGGCGGCGAAAAGCCGGCGGAGCAAGGGGAAGAGATGCTCCCCCGGTATCGTCAGAAAGATACAGCAGGGGGAGCCGATCCTCCACATTCAGGGAAGGATGGGAAGAAGAATTTCCGGAAGAGTGAGAGGAGTCCTCAGGCAAAAAAATCAACCCGGTGACGGGGGGTGGCCCGGGAGGACTCTTCCTTCTGAGCCTCCTGTTCCCGGGTGCGAGCGCGTTCCTCATCCTGGCGGGAGCTCTCCTCGCGCTTCTGGACCGCAGATCGCTCCTCGACACGGGAGCGTGGTTCAACCCGCCCCACCGGCTGATCGAGGTTGGTCACGTTGTTCACCCCAAAGGCCATTGAACCCTCTCTCAAAAACACAGGTCAGACATACATCGCAGCCGGTAACGCTGCCCCGGGGATAGCGCCTCCAGGGTCAGGCCGTCTGGTTGAGCTTCATTCCCTGAAACATCATATAGGCTTCCCGGGCGGCATTACGGCTTTCTTCGTAGGCACCAACGCGGAGTCCCGCACTTCCGATGCCGCTCGCAACAGGAGGAGCCGGCGCAGGAAGCTGCGCACTTTGCCAGTGGTTCCCGACCTTCTTCGTCCCATCGCCCTGGTCGGTCTCATGAACCACCACATCGGTCACGATGCTTCTTCCCATCGGCTGGGAGTAGACGGAGACCTCCGCCGGGGCGGAGCCCACGGCATCGATACCGGCGAGCACCCGGGAGACGACTCCCGAGTCGGAAGTTGTCTCCGTGGTCAGGCGGGGCCCCCGCCCCTCCCCGGGTTGGGGCGGAAGGCCGGTGATGCCGGACATAACAGAGAGTTGAGGACGGGACCGTTTTTCCTCGGTGAGAACAGGCACCTGCAGAAGGGAGGCGGCAGAGGTCCCGGAAACCCCGGAGACCGCTGGCCGCAAGGACGCAACCGTGGCAGAGGCAGACAGGGGACCATAAGAACTTTCCCCTCCGGCCTGACCTGCCAGGATCTCAGAACTCCTTAGCGGTGCGATACTCATCAGGATCCTCCTGATATCACGGACTCACGTCGCACGTCCCCATTAACTCACCTTTATTCTAGCACGAATATGCCCTCCGTCAAGTCTGACGAAAACAAAAAAATTGAGTGTCGTCATTCACATCCGAAAAAGTCCGCCCCTAGGCCACGACCCGGCTTTCCTCCCGAAGGGCTTCGGCCTGGCGGGTCAATGCCTCCGACGCCTTTCCCCGGCCCCGCTGGAGAATCGGCAGGATCTCGTACTCGACAAGGTCGGCCAGAAGAATCCAGTCCTGGCTTTCCTGGGCTCCGAGCATTCCGGACAGGATCGAATCAATGCGATCGCTCTCCTCGATAAATGAAAGCCGGAAGCTGTCGTGACCGGCCTGGCGCTCAATACGTCCCACCTCTTCAACGAGAACCTGGGTGGCCACGATTCCTTCAAGTCCCTGCATATAGACCCCACCAGTTTCGCCATTTTTCTCGGGCGCGCCGAAGACGGCTCCCAGCGTCCCCCTGCGCAGGTTGGCTCCGATCTCTCCAAAGACCACCTGGAGGCTGTCTATATGATTCACAAGATCAGACAGGACTTCCTCGAGAAGCAGCGACAGCGCCTCCGTCTCGATCGCCAGAATAAAGTCTTCCCTCTGGCAGTCGGCGACCTGGGTCCGGCTGGCAGGAGCGCCGTTGAGCGTCACCCCGACAATCGTCCGATCCTTGGGTATCGCTCCAATGATCCGGTCCAGCACATCCGCAAGGGTCTCCCCCTCGCTTCTGGTCCAGCTCACCGCTGTCTTGTCCACCAGAATCTGTCCGTTTTTTCCCTGGGTCATCTCACTCATCGCTCACTCCTTCGTTGTCGGCACAATGCCGGTATTATTCTTACCTAGGTCTGCGTTGACACCTTGCGGAACCCTTTTGAACTGAATTCCCGATCCTTCTCCCCAAACTCCGGGAGATTCCCTGCAAACCATCGGTCGGCGAGGCGGATAAGACGATCGATTCGCAGGATTCCCTGGCGATAGACCTTTCCGATCGATTCGACCATTTCCAGAAGGCGAAGGGGATCATCGATGGCCACCGCCTCCTTTTCGATCCCGAAGAGGGTCGTGACCGGACCCAGTGCAGGAGAGACCCATCCCTTCTCCCGGATCTTCCGGTCAAGATCCTCCAGGGATCCGGCCGTCCGGGAGAGATCCTCCTTGTCCGATTCTCCGAGCTCTCCTTCCGCGAGCGCCTGGGAGATTGAAAAGCACAGACTCTCTCCCTCCCTGAACATTCCTCCAAGCTCCAGCGCCTGTCTTCGGATTTCCTCCCAGGACGACCGGGGAAATCCGGAGGACTCGAAATCCTCGAGAAAAATACGCCGCTGACTCTCCCAGTCGACAAGCGCTCCGGACTCCATCGCCCAGATCTGCCGGTAGAGACCGCGAAAGAGATCTTCGGTTTCCATCGGGTAGCGGGTGAGCGGCCGATAGAGGAGGCTCCCGCGCCCGTCGAACTCCGAGCGGGCCACAAGAATCTGGGAACCGGGAGGATTGTCTGACAAAAACGTGAAGATCGCCTCTTTCTGATTCTCTCTTTCCGTTTCTCCGTCTTTTGCATTTCTCCCCGCGTCTGACAGGCTCCGGCCTCCCAGAACAACGACGAGTTGCGCCACCCACTCCGGATCGATTTCCTCCCGGCAGACGGGGTTGAGGCAGACAGCATCAAGGCCGCAGGGGGCACACGCTCTCCGGCTCTGGAGGACCACGTGTCCCTCTCCGTAGGGCGCTGTCTCATGGTAGTAAAGGTTGGCGAAGGAGAGTGCGACGACCGGTGTCCCCATCGCTGCGGCCACATGCATCGCCCCGGTGTCATTTGAGACGAGGCGAGCGACACGGCGGAGGACCCCCGCGAGGGTCGCCACACTCGTTTTTCCGGTGAGATTGAGGATGCGGCCGGCCGACCAGCGGTCTTCAAGAGCGGCCACGATCCGGCGATTTCTCGCGACCTCTTCGTCCCCGGCTCCGATCAGGACGACCCCCCACTCAGGGGCCCTGGAAAGGATATGGGCGATCATCCGGACGAAGGCATGCTCCGGCCAGCGTTTGATCTCAACCGACGCTCCCGTCTGAACGGCAATCCATGTCCGGTCCCCCGGCAACAGACCCGAATCCTCCGCCCCCATTTTATCGGCAAGGACCAGCCCCCGGGGAGGCGGAACCTGTCCAACCCGAAGAAAGAGATCAACGAGGTTGGTGTCATTGTAGAGCCGGTTCTGGACCATCTGTCCGAAGTAGGCAATGGCCGGATCGAGAAAAGCCCGGAAGCCGTCCCGGGTCAGGGTCACGCCCCGGACCTCGCGGGCCCGGACAAGGTAGCCCAGTACCGCACCGATCCGGTTCGGAGTCAGATTGATCAAAAGATCCACCGGAACCGCGCTCCAGTCAGCCGTCATCGTCTTGATGCGCACGATCTTCTCCCGGAAGGAGACGGCATCGTCATAGATCATGGTGCGAAGGGCCACGGCATCGACAAGGTAGAGGTCGTCGAAGAGGGCCAGACCAATCGCCGTCTCGCCAAATTCACGATAGGCCACCAGAGAAATACGGCACCCCTTGTGACTCTCCCGAAGGGAGGCGACCATGGGGGCCATCTGGAAAAGATCTCCCATGCGCGTCATGGCCACGACCAGGATCCTCTTGCCCTCTCCTGATGCCTTCTTGAGAGACGGACGCTCTTCCATGACGATCATGCCTCCACCTCCCGGGCAAACTCCCGAAGAAGGAGCACCGCGGCCTCCGTCTCTGAGAGCGGGGCCTCCTGGGGATGGATCCCCCGTTCGAGATCATCAAGGTCCACCGATCCGAAGCAGCGGAACCTGTCAAAGAATCCCGAGAGTTCGGCATCACCCTCTGAAGCCGCCACCAGCTCAGAGACACTCTGCCGGCCAGGAAAGGCTGCTCCCCGGGGACGGAATCCCCGGGCATAGAGATGGTCGAGCCATGTCTCCATCCGCCGCGCGATCGTATGCTCCTGCATCGTCCGCGCAAGACCTGCCCGGGCGATAGCTTCCCGCTCCCGGGCATGGGACTGGTAATGCTGCACCATCTTGCGGCAACTCTCTTCGTCATCAAAGACGGCGACCTCTTCCTCCGGCACGAGAAGCTCCGGGAGCAGGGACCGCCGGTCGACGAGCTGGAAGCCGCCGCAAGCAGCGATCTCGAAGGTCCTTGGGTTTACAAAATCCCCGTCGGGATTGACCCCCCTGTGATAAACCGACGAATGGATGTTCAGGTTCACCCCCGAATTCCGGTAGATCTGGGCGGCCTCTTCCGGAAGGATCCGCTTGCCGGGGGAGCGCAGATAAGGGCCGAGCGGGTCGGAGACCTCCCAGTCGGCGCCCCAGATCCCGAGCCCCAGATCCGAAAGATGTCGGAGAAAATGCTGGCGGTTGTAATATCCGGCCCCCATGAAGGCCAGAGGGGCGGAAAAGCGGACCGGATCCTCCCCCGTTGCCGGCTCCGGACGGAAAATCGTCTGATCGGCCGCAGTGGGAAGATAGAGAACATTGGAGAGCCCCCGCCCCTCGAGACGGGGGATCCACTCCTCCTTCTGGATTACGGCAAAGGAGGTCACCAGCGGGGCGATCCTCTCCCAGTAGGTGGCAATCCGGAAATCTTCGACAAACCAGTAGGCCACGGGAATATTCATCCCGCGGAGCTTTTCCAGAAGCTCCGTCGAGAGCGGCGACTGGGCCAGCCCGATGATGAGGTCAGGCTTTTCCTGAAAGACCCGGGCCAGGATCATCTCGGCCATGAAGTTCTGGAAGAGCCCCCGAAGCTGGGCCCGGTGCATGTCGATCCGGGTCTGGGAACCGATGGCTTTCAGGGATCCGGCAAAGTCACCTGCGTCAAAGAGGGAGACCCGGTGCCCCATCCCCGCCAGGGCCCGGACCACGCCATGAGCGATCGGGTAGGAGCCTCCGGAGACGGGAGATACCACCAGGACGCGCAGAGAGTGGGCAGCGGCGCCGGCCTCATTTCCCGCAAGATTTTTGACCGACCGGTAAGCATCCGGACGAACCTTTTCAGAAGGCACATGAATAGCCACGAAAAGTCCATCGACCTGTCCCCGGAGCGCTCCCGGATCGGTCGCAAAACGGAGCCTCCCGGACCAGCGGGACCAGGGGATAAGACGGAAGGAGGCACGGAGAATATCGGGAGAGGCCTCAAAGACGATAACAGGCAGGGTTGTCCGGGCCAGCAAGGCCTCAACGTGGTAACCCAGCCCCAGACCCAGCACCAGCATGCCCCGGCTCCCCTCAGGAGTCTGGGACACAACCTCTTCGGCCCACCGGATCCCTTCCGTGACCGGATTATAGCGGCTATGGAGGCTGGCACCCTCCCAGAGAAGGGTGGGAGATCCTTCCTTCGAGTCGAGGATCTCCCAGCTTTCCCGGCTTCGATCCGGGCGAACAAGCACCTCGCGGAGCTCGCCCTGGCCAAACACATCCAGGTTATTCCGGAAGACATTCTCATCGAACTGCCACATGAATCTCCTCCTTTTGGGGAATCTCCCGCCCCTGTTCTCTTCCCAGCAGACGTCCCGCACTCATCGTTTCCCAGGAAAGCGCCGCTCCCGCCCGGAGAAGACCGGGAAGGTCACCCTGTCCCCCTTCCACCCGCTCAAGATGGTGCAGGAGCGGCCAAAGGGCAGGAAAGTCGGCGGCCAGACGATCCACCATCCGCTCCCGCTCTCCAGGATGCAGGGATCTTTCGCGAAGTCCCAGATAGAGCTCGACCCCCCGTTCAAGACGGACAAACCAGCGGGGATCGATCCCCGCTCCCTCCGTCCCCCCGACAAACGGGAGTTCTTTTTCTGAACCGTGTTTAGCAAGACGCATGCCTGAGAGAAAAATCTCCTGGGAGAGCGAAAGGAGAGGAACCTCCGGGTTCAGGTAGCGGACCACGAAACGGCGCAGAAGAACTGCCAGGAGAGCCTCCTTCGATGGAGCCACCGGAGTGGCGGCCTCCTGCAATAACCCCGAGGGGGTCTCCCGGGCGACAAAAAGATGGCTGCCTGTCAGAAATCCCGACAGACGGGTTGCGATCTGGAAAGCCGGCTCGCCCCGGCGACGTCCGGCGACAATCCGGGCCAACACGTCGGGGTCGGGCTCGTTCCGGCAGGAAAGAGAAGTGCACGACGACCCCTCTCCCGCACAGGGATAGCAGTCCTCCCGGGTCACAACTGACAGGGCCCCCTCACGATAGGCTCCGGTCTCAAACGGAAGAGCGCTGGCAAAGAACAGGCCGACGGTGGGGATCCCCCGGGAAGCTGCCAGATGAAGCGTGGCTGTATCCGGCGAAAGAACAACGCCCGCCTCTGCGATCAGGGCAGAAAGCTCTCCCACCCCCGTCTGCCCCGCGGTATTGGTCACTCCTGATCCGGCCTCCCGGGCAATGGACTCCCCAAGCTCCCGGTCTTCCGGGCCTCCGGAGAGAATGACGGGAGAGCCGTCAATTTTGACAAGGGCCGAAACGAGACGGACAAGCGCCGGAGGAGCAAGCCTCCGGAAGGGGCTTCTTCCCCCCAGCACCACGACCGTTGGGCCCCTCCGTTCCCCCTCCTCCACGGAGGAAGCCGGCCTGGGCGGGATTACCCCGGGCCCCGCAAATCCCCGCCACATGTCGGACAGATGGATCCGGTTGAGGGCCCGGACGCCCCGGGAAGAGGCTACCAGATAGGCCGGCCATCCCGACAGGGGAACAGAGCTTCCGTCCCCCCGGTCAAAGAGGTGGTCAAATCCCGAAACAGGGATCCCCAGGATCTTCGCCAGAGCGATCCCTGTTCCGTGGTGGTTTAAGACGATTGCCCGGGAAAACCCCAGCTGGCGCACCTTGCGAATAAATTCCCGCGACCCCGCGACCCGCTCATAGAACGAGTGGGGAATGGCCGGGTTTCCAAAATCGGGCCAGGAGAGGATCTCCGGCGCGACCTTCAACGCCTTCGCCCCCTCCACAACCCCTTCCCGCACAAGAAGCGTGGGAGTGTTGCCCTCATCACAGATCCGTTGAACCAGCGCTCCGCTCTGAATGAGATCCCCGAGACGGGCCTCCTGGATGATCAGAACCTTGTCCGCCACGATTTCCTCCGGTCGTTCAGGCCTTCACAGCCAAGACAGGATCCGCGGACCTCGCCTTTTCGACGATTCCTATCGCCACGCTGTTCTTGGGATCCCGGACAAGAATCTCCCGAGCCAGCTGAAGGGCCTCCTCCTGTTGCCCGGATTCGTCGAGCAGCCTGGCATAGAGTGCCCGGAATCCCGTCTTGAAGGGGTGGCGCATCAAAAACTCCCGAACCCGGCCCATGGACGCCTCCGGACGGCCGATGGCCAGCGACATATCCACGAGAAGACGAAGCACCTCCTCCTGGTCGGGATCGATTCCCAGGGACTGGTCATAGTAGTAAACGGCCTCTTCGTAGCTTCCAAGTTCCTGACAGACCATTCCAAAGCCGGAGAGCGCCGCATGGGAGCGCGGATTCCTCTCAAAGACCCGCTTGAAATCCGCCAGGGAGTCCGCAAAGTCCTTCATCAGGAGAGCAATCACCGCCCGGCCCTGATAGGCCCGCTCATCAGAAATCATGGGAATGGCACGCTCGAAGGCCTCGCGAGCCCCCGGCAGATCCCCTTTGATGGAGAGGATCTCCCCCAGCTTGATCTCGACCTCGCCCCGCTCTTCCCGGGTCAGACCCGGGTCATCCAGCGCCCCTTCAAGCAGCTCTTCCACTCCTTCCGTAATCCCCGATCCGACCATGTCATCGACCTTCTCGATGATCCCGTAGACCCGCCTCCGGGCCGTCACCAGATACTGCATGACGAAAAGATCCCGGATCTCCTCCGGCGACTGATTCCGGAGAACAATCGTTCCAAGATCGATGTCGGTGCGTTCCTCTCCCCGGCGGGACAGCTCTTCCGACATCTTCGAGAACTCGGTAGAGACGTTGGCTCCCAGCGTTTCTATCTGGAGACCGGTCTGCTCGAGGAGCTCGACTAAGGTCTTTCGGGTAAAGAACCGCAGATGGCTCCGGTCGAGAATCCCCTGCTCCTGATAATCGAAGCGTCCCTGGGCCAGGCCGCCCAGAACCTCGTGGTAGCGGATATTGGGAACCGAAAGCACCAGCACCCCCTGAGGAGACAGGTAGGGAACATACTTTTTGAGGAGCTTGACGGGGTCTTCCACATGCTCAAGTACATCGGCCATGACGATGGTATCGAAGCTCTCCTCCCCCAGGTCCGCCTCCCATGTGGCGGCATCGGCGATGATCACCCGGTCGTAGTAGGCCTTGGCCTCAAATCCCCGGGCGGCATCCTTTTCAATTCCGACGAGGGTGACATTCCCCCAGCGGGTCCGGATCCCCCGCCCCATGCTTCCCGTTCCGCACCCGATATCGAGGATGCGGTTGGCCCCGGCCGGGATCCGGTCGATGACCTCCCCCCGCTCCTTGCGGTACACCTGCTTGGGCTTCCAAATGGACACCTTCTGGTTGATGAGCCTCTCCCAGCTTTCAAGGAAGCGGTCGACGGGGAACTCGCGGGCCACGATTTCACGGGAGGAGGCGCCCATCTCCAGCGCCATCTGCCGATTGTCGAGAAGGCTCGTCACGTGGGCTCTCAGATCCTCCACGCGATCCGCCTGGAAGCCGTTGATGCCGTCTCTGACCGGAGACCCCGAATGGGTCAGCGCCACGATAGGCATCCCGGTGGCCATGGCCTCGAGAAGAGAGAAATTGTATCCATCCTCCCAGGGTTCGACCGTCGTATGGAGAAGAAGCCGGTGGTGGCGCATCTGCTCCTTAAGATCCTCGAGGTTCCTTGAAGGACGGGCCTCTGGAATCCGGGGATTAAGCCCCAGCGTAGTGTGGGGGAGTCCTTCCAGAGCCTTGGAGGACAGGGTGGCTCCCATCATGAGATCCCTCTCCTCGATAAAGTTCCCGATGCGGAGAGCCCGTGCGTCGACGCCGTCATATCCTCCCCACTCTGCGGTATCGATACCCGGCAGGATCACCGGCCCCGCAAACCCCCAGGACTCCTTCTTCGATGTCGAGATGAAGACCGGGGTCAGGTCGCTCACCTGTGACATGAGTTCGGCGAGGGACTTCCGGTATTCCCGGGGATCAACAGTATTCTTTCCCAGAGCGACCATGGTATCGAGACGGTTGTGGAAGACCATGAACTGGGGAACGGCCGACTTGCGTGTCAGGAGAAGGTCGCTCATGTCATGGCAGATGATGGCGTCGTACTCTTCCCGGGCCAGATGCCCCATGGCCGTCTTGAAGTCAACGATCCGGGAGCCCCGGGGACAGGGACGGAACTCCGTCATCCAGCGGTCATAGCCGCCCTTCGTCCTTTCGACGATGTCGAAGGTGACCGGGAGCTTGCCCAAGAGAGAGATGTACCCTTCATGCCAGTTAAACGTAAGAATGCGCAACATAGTTTTCTCCTTGTGGTGTGACGGTTGATCCGCTGGAAAGGGTCTGGACAATCGAGACCGCCCGGTGATGGTAGGTATGGGATTCAAGAACCTTTTTCCGTCCCTGGGCACCAATCCGGTTCGCCACCTCGGGGTTCTCGAGGAGGAATCGGACACGGTCCACGAGATCCGCATCCTCATAGACCACGAGGTCGGTATCGGGAACGAAGAAATCGGTCAGCCCCGGAACGGAATCTGTCAGGAGGCACTTCCCAATGGCAAGACTCTCGAAGACTCTCATATTCAGGTCGTCTTTTACGGCCGAGTTAAAAAGGAGGGGCGACGAGGAGAGGAAGCGGGCCATATCGTCGAAGAACAGCCGGCGGACACCCACAGAAAAGCGGATACCCAGGCGGGCGAGGCGGCGAGAGCGCCTGTCGGTCTTTCCCGGAGAGGTACAGATGGCAATATCGAAGGCTTCTGGAACTTCATGGGGGCGATGGACCTCGGGGTCACAGGCCAGGGGAAGCCAGAAAACCGGCTTTCCCAGACGTTCCCGAAAAATGTCGACATAGGCCTTCTGGGCGAGGAAGATCACATCAAAACGATTGGCAAGCTGAAGATGGTCCGCCGCGGAGAGATGGGTGTCGATCAGGTAGCAGGCCTTGGGAAGGGTCGGGTCCGAAAGAATCGGCATCTCGAACCAGACGCCACTCTCCACAAAGAGGAGCCAGTCCGGCCGAAAGCCGTCGAGTCCCCGCCTGACCTCCTCAAGCGTTCCCTCTTTAAGCTCGATGTCATGAGGGGCGACCCGGTCGGCGATCCCTTCGAGATCCCAGGCTCGCAGCGTCCAGTCGGGAACCGTCGGTCCGCAGGTTTTCACGGTGGCGACTCCCCGGAGAGCCTTTTCGAGATAAGCACCGGTCGTATGGGGCATAGACGTGTACATCATCAGGATGTTCATGGCGACCTCCTTGCCCTGCCTGTAGCACGTTCCGTGCCAGGAAGCAGGAAAGACCGGAGGAGTCCATGGAAAAGTGGCTTGTGGACAAAGAGAATTTTAAAGAGACAGGGAACAACGGAAAGTGCGGCAAAAGGGGAGGGATATTTTTTCCCGGTTCCCCGGGAGGGACAGGGAATTTCTTCCCGTCAGAAGTTTGACGGACGGCAGAGGAGGCGGCAGAAAGGGGTCAGGCCCGGCCCAGGACCTTCCGTCCAAAGAGGGTCCCGGAGTCTCGGGACGCCTTGCGGTAGGCTCCTTCCGGACCCTGTCCGGTGATAGCCGCGATCCGGGAGGCGAGAGGACCGTTAGCGGCGGCAAAGGGGGCCAGGGCGCGATTGAGTCGCTCGATATGGTGAGAGAGGGTCAGCAGCTCTGGAAGAGAGAGGGCCATGAGAGCCTCTTCACCCCCCGATCGATCGAGCTCAACCTGAGCCGACAGAAGAGGTCCGAGATCCATCTCCTCGACCCGGGCAAGGGAGAGGGATCCCCCGTCAGCCCCCTCGGGAAAGAGAAACCCGAGAAGGGAATCAAGCTGGAGAAGGAACTCGCGGGCTGCCATCGCAGCCGGGATCAGCGGGACCTCCGGGGACACCTCCCCGGCAGAGACACCCGGTGCTGAAACGTCTTCCAGAGGCGGTTTCCCCTCCCCCGATGGCGGGGTTTCTCCCGTTCTCTTCATCCCCGCACCGAGAGTGTCCGGCGGGGAAGACCCCCGTCCGGGAAAGCCGAAGAAGGCGAGGGAGGAAGTGATCCGCCCCGCGAAGAGGAGGCCGCTGTCTTCCATGTACCAAGAAGGTCGACCAGAATGTCCCGGACAGGATCCAGTCTCTCAATCTCCCCTGCCACATTGGCCAGGGTCACCTCCTGAATGAGAAAGAGGTACAGGGAGACGAGAGATTCCGAAAGGTCCTTGGGCTCCTGGCCCTCAATGGCAGAGGCAAGCTCCGAGAAGATCCCCGTCAGACGGTTGACGGCGTCGGAGCGGCGCGGGATGTCGCCGGCGCTCATCGACTCCTTCATGATGTCGACAAGGCGCACGGAGCCCTCGTAGAGGCGTATCAGAAGATCGGCCGCAGGAAGAGTTCTCTCGAGGGTTTCCCGGTAGGTGGCAGCGGCATAAGTGTTCATCTCACATCCTCTTCATAGGGAGATCACCGGGAGGGTGTATCCCTCCCCTAGATCACTCCTCGGGCGATTTGCTGCTGAACATAAGCCTGCTTCTGGTTCAGCCCCCCCAGAAGCCCCTGGAGCCCCGAGTACTTCTCTTCGAGCTGGTCTTTGAGGTTCGCCAGTTCATCCTGCTTCCGGGTCATCTCCCGGACATTCGTCCGTTCCTGGTCGTTGATGTCGGAGATCTCGCTGGCCAGCGGACCGCTGGCAGGGTTGGCAAACTGCATGAGCAGGTCATGGACCCCCGAGGCGATACCGGGGGTTGCCCCCTGGCCCGTCATCAGGTGGACCACGTCGTCATAGTTCGAGGCCAGGGTCTTGTCGAACTTTCCGGAATCAAAGGACAGATGGCCGTTTCTCTGAAAGGAAATCCCCACGTCCGCCAGGGTCCGGAGCTTTCCGGTCACCTTGTCGGAAAGCGGTCTTGTCAGGACTGTTCCCAGTCGATTTCGAAGATCCACCACCGAATAGGCGCCCAGGAGGGGGCCTCCCTGCCCGGTGGCCGGATTCACCTGGGTCTCCTTGTCGAGAAAGTCAAGAAGGTCGTTGTAGCTTTTGACGAAGGCCCCGACATTCGACTTGATCGTCTTGCTGTTGTGGACGATCGAGGCGGTGGTGGGGGTCGCTCCCGTGGTCTGGCGAAGGTGGATGACGGAGCCGGGAATGGCGTCGGCCACATCGTTCGACTCCGACTGTACCGGAACTCCGTTGACCGTCAGATGGGCAAGCGAAGCCTTCTGGACCGTCTTGAAGGTAAAGCCGAGCCCCTCTTGCTCCATGACCCGAAAGTTCATGCCGTTCTTCGTGGAGGAGAGCGAAAGGGAGTAGGGGGCCCCGGGAGCTCCGGTCCTCATCACCATGGCGTGGATCCCGATATGGGCATCGTTGATGGCTCCGGCCAGGCTCTCGAGGGTGAATCCGGTGCTCTGGTCGATCCTCACTGACTTGATCTTCCCTCCCACCAGATGGTCCCCGATCAGAAAGGTCAGGGTGGCATGAGAAAAGGCCCCGTCGGGGGGGATGTTGAGAACGGAGGTTTTGTCCTTGTCGGGAACGCCGGAGGAGACGAGGACACCCGGACGGGCCAGGGAATCAACGGAGACGCTGTAGGATCCAAGGGTCGCCCCGGGACCGGGGGTCACGGTAAAGGCAGAATGAGGAGGAACAACACTCTTGAAAGCGTTGAAATCCTGGCGCAGGTGCAGATTACCGGCCGACTTAAGAAAACCGTCGAGTTTGGCCTGAACCTGTCGCCAGATGGCGGACTTCGACTCGAGATCGCCCTGGTGCTGCTGCATCTGCTCGAGAGGAATGGCCGCCGCAGACAGGCTCGCGTTGACGAGTTTTTCCGTATCCAGCCCCTGGGAAAGGGCGGACATGTTGGTGATCCTCATGCGGCGCGGGGAGGACGCCCCTCCGTCGGCGCCGGGAATCGACCCGGAAATACCGCTCAACACGCACCTCCATCCCCAGGTCGCCTTGGAGGGAGGAGATCCCCTCTCCCGAAGACCGGAGGAGTTCTATGTTACAGCTGTTTCATGCGATCTCTCACGAGAACGCTAAAAATAGGGCCGGCCGACGTCTCCGCCGGCCGATCCCTAGGCCCGACGGGCGGGCCTGGCTAAGGGAGCAGCTTGATGGCTGCCTGTGGAATCAGGTTCGATTGAGCCAGAACCGCCGCACCAGACTGCGACAGAATCTGCCGCTTGGTGAACTTGGCGGTCTCTCCGGCGAAATCCACGTCGCGGATTCCGGCACGGCTGGCCTGAACGTTTGTGGTTGCGGTGTTCAGGTTCCGGATTGTCCATTCCATCCGGTCCTGGATGGCACCGATGTTTCCCTGGAGCTCGTTGATTCTGTCCAGCGCCTTGTCGAGCTGGTTCACCGAATTCTTCGCATCGTTGCGGTTCATAATATCTGTCCCGCTGATACCGAGGGCATCGGAGTCGACCTTGCCGACCTTGACGTGCAAACGGTCGCTGAACGAGGTGTAGATACCTACATGAAACTTGAAGTCCTGATGGCTGCCATCAAGGAGCTTCATGCCGTTGAAGTCGGTCACCTTGGCGATACGGGTGATTTCCGACTTGAGGTGCTGGTACTCCTGATTGAGCACCTTGAGGTCCTTTGGCGAATAGGTGCTGTTGGCCGCTTCAATGGCCAGCTGCCGCATCTTCAGGATGATGGTGTTGTCGGTCTGAAGAGCCCCGTTCGTCGTCTGCAGAAGGCTGGACCCGTCATTGGCATTCCGGATGGCCGCCGCATAGGATTTGACCTGTCCGCCCATACGCTGGGAGATCGCGTAACCGGCCGGGTCGTCCGCAGGGGTGTTCACGCGGTACCCGGAGGAGAGCCGGTTGATGTGCTTCGCCAGAGCATGCTGGGTTTCGTTCAGGTTGTACTGCGCATTCATCGAAGCAATGTTGTCATTAATGACTAAACCGCTCATTGTTCCCTCCTTGGTTTGTTCGGCCTTATCCCTGGCCTTGTCCTTTTGGTACCCGGCGACGTGACCGGGGAGGCGATCCTCTTCGCCTCAAGGAGCTCTTCGGCAGGGGGCCAAAAAAACTTTAGGGGGTCTCCGAATTTTTTTTCGGGAGGAAAACCGGCTGGCGGAGCCACTCTTCCGACTCAGCAAGAATCACCTGCCGGCCAAGCCTTTCGGATTCACGGACGAGGAGCGGAGCGAGGAGGTTGGCCGTGGCTACCTCCCCGGAGAAGGTCACGATCACCATGGCCGTGAGTTCGGTCGAGGGGAGCGGGGCAAAAAACTCCCGGTCCCACTCGGGAAGAACCAGCCGGGCCATATAGTCGGGAACAAGAAGAACCGGGTCCATGACCACGAAGGCCAGCGCCGGATCATCAAGGGACTGGAGCCAGTAGAAGACCTGCTCCTCTCCCGTCTCGAGCAGAAGGAAGCGACGGGCGCCCGGAAATCCCGGAAGTCCGTCGGGAAACAGGATCACCCCCGACTCGGACACGGGGATCTCTCCGAAACGAACC